>NZ_PDCM01000001.1:890000-1227500 GCF_008634025.1 Streptomyces albofaciens JCM 4342
GGATTGAACCGTTCATGACGAGGGGTGGTCAAGAGGGCTGGTGGTCAAGGATGTGAACTGCTGTCAGCTCGGCGAACGATCTCGTGGTCTATCGACCGGTGGGGGAGTTGTCGGCGCGCTGGGCGGAACGGACGATGAGCAGGGACTGCGTGGGGGCGGCGGTGGTGGGGGCGGGGCGCTGAGACGGGCCAGGGCGGGACGGGTCATGTGCGCAACCCGTACGGAGGGGGCGGCCGGTCAGCGCATGACCTCGCCGGCGTTCACCAGCAGCGACTGGCCGGTGATCGCCCGCGCCCGGTCGGACGCCAGGAACACCGCACTCTCGGCGACATCGGCGTCCGTCGCCATCTCCGGCAGCGCCATCCGCGCGGTGAGCCGGTCCAGCACCTCGCGCTCCGGTATGCCCTCGGCCTGCGCCGCGTACCGGACGTACGCCTCGACCGGCGGGCCCCACATCCAGCCCGGCTGCACGGTGTTGACCCGGATGCGGCGCGGCCCCAGCTCGCGCGCGAGCGCGTACATCGCCGAGACCAGCGCGCCCTTGGACGCCGCGTAGGCCGTCTGCCACACCTCGGCCGGCGCGGCCACCGACGACTGGGTGCCGATCAGCACGACCGACCCGCCGCCGCGTTCCGTCATCGACGGCAGGCAGGCGCGGGCCATGCGCAGCGAGCCGATGAGATTGATGTCCACGACCCGCCGCCAGGCCTCGAAGTCGGCGTCGGCCAGCCCGCCGAAGTGCGAGTCCAGCGCGGCCACCTGGACGAGCGCGTCGATCCCGCCGAAGCGTTCGGCCGCGAGCGCGGCCAGCTCCGCGCACTGCGCCTCGTCCGCGATGTCCGTCACCCGCCACGCGACGCGCTCGCCCGACGGGTCGGCCTGCGCCGCCGCCTCGGCCAGCCGGGATTTCGTACGGGCGCCGAGCACCACCGAGGCGCCGTCCCGTACGCACGCCATCGCGACCCGGTGCCCGAGCCCGGCACCGACGCCCGACACGACGACGGTCTTGTCCCGCAGCAGCATGCTCGCCTCCCGGTCGGGCCGTCCGTCGGCGGCACGCCGGGGTGGGCCGCCGACCACATATGACGGTCCGTCAGGATAGGTCGTGGCTGAGCGGCTGGCTACGGTCGCACCTCCCGCAACGTCTTCGCCAGCCGCCGCAGCCCCTCCTCGATCTCCTCCGGCGGATGCGTCACGAAGGACAGCCGCATCGAGCCGGCATCCGCCGGACCCGCGTAGAAGGGCGCGCCCGGGACGTAGGCGACATCGTGCCCGATCGCCTCGGGCAGCAGCGCCGTCGCGTCGTATCCGGCGGGCATCGTCGCCCAGACGAACATCCCGCCGTCCGGCCGGTTCCAGCGCGAGCCGTCGGGAAGGGCCTCGCCGAGGCCGTCCACCAGGGCGTCGCGGCGCGCGTGGTAGGCGCCGCGCACGCGGTCCAGGTGGGCGTCCAGGCCGGGGCCCGCCAGGTACCGGGCGACCGCCGCCTGATCGACCGTCGAGGTGTGCAGGTCGGCGGCCTGCTTGGCGATGACGCAGGCGCGGCGCAGCGCCGCCGGCGCGCGCAGCCAGCCCAGCCGCAGACCCGGCGCCACGATCTTGGAGAAGGAGCCGAGCAGCGCCGTACGGTCCTCGGCGCCGGGGAACGTGGCGAGGTACGGCACCGGCTCGCCCTCGAAGCGCAGCTCGCCGTACGGGTCGTCCTCGATGATCCACAGGCCGCGCCGGGCCGCCACCTCGGCCACCGCGGCCCGCCGCTCGGCGGACAGCGTCCGGCCCGTCGGGTTCTGGAACGTCGGCACGAGGTAGACCAGCTTCGGCCGCTCGCGCGCCGCGATCTCGTCCAGCGCGGCCGGGTCCAGGCCGGCGTCGTCGGTCGGCACCGGCACCACCCGCGCGCCGGCGAACCCGAAGACCTGGAGCGCCGCCAGATAGCACGGGTCCTCGACCAGCACCGTGTCACCCGGCTCCAGTAGCGCCGTGGCCAGCAGCGACAGGCCCTGCTGCGAGCCGGTGGTGACCAGCAGGCCGTCCGCGTCGGTGGCCAGGCCGCGGGCGCTCACCCGGGCGGCGACGGCCGCGCGCAGCGCCGGATCGCCCTCGGTCGTCGAGTACTGGAGGGCCTGGCGCGGCGTCTCGTCCAGTACGTACCGGAAGGCCGCCGCGATGCCCCGGGCGTCGAACAGCTCGCCCGCCGGCAGCCCGCCGGCGAACGATATGACCTCGGGCCGGGCGGTCAGTGCGAGGATCTCGCGTACGGGGGAGCCTCCGGTGTGCGCCGCGCGCGCGGCCAGTGCGGGGGCGGGGCGGAGGTCGTGCGGCATGGCGTTCTCCCGTCGTGTGGCGCCCGCACCCCGGGCGCGCGAAGACGCCCGTCCCTCGATAGGTGCAGGATGCAGGGAGCTTAGGCGGACGAGCCGCGGCCGTGCAGGGCTGCCCGCATGGTGAACCTTTCGGGTGGCGGGGCGGGGCGGGACGGCTGCGGCGTCGGCGGACTGGACCGTCACGGCGTCGGCCGGCCGGGCCGTCACGGTAGCGGCGGACCTGACCGCTACGGCGTCGGCGGACCTGACCATCGCGGCTCTCGTCAACTGACGGTCCATCAGCTACACCTGAGGGTCATGACCCGCGACCCTCGCACGGACGAGCATGCCCCGGCCCGGACCCCGGGAGACCCCCACACCCCTCCCGCCACGGACGAGCACACCGCTCCCGGCAGCGGTACCTATGCCGACCTGGCCGCCGTCGGCCCGTACGGTGTGCGCCCGGGACACGCGCTGATCACCATGGTCGAGCCGCATCCCGGGCAGGAGCGCGCGTACAACCGCTGGTATGAGGACGACCACTACATCGCCGGGGCCATGGCGATGCCGTGGATCTTCGCCGGGCGCCGCTGGGTCGCCACCCGCGAGCTCCGGCTCCTGCGCCGCCCGGCGCGGTCCGCCGTCGCCCGGCCGGTCACCGCGGGCTGCTACCTCTCGACGTACTGGATCACCGAGGGCCGCTACGACGACCACATGCGGTGGACCGTCGCCATCAACCGGCGCCTGAACGCCGACGGCCGCATCCACCACGCCCGCACCCACGTCTTCACGGCCTTCCACGACCACGCGGTCACCGTCTACCGGGACGGCGACCGCGGCCCGCGCGACTTCCACGCCCTGGACCATCCGTACGCCGGTCTGGTCGTCGAGATCATCGACGCGGCGGACGCGGACGGGCGCGCCGCGCTGCTCCGGTGGCTGCGGGACGCGTGGCTGCCGCGGCGGCTGGCGGGCTCGCCCGCGGCCATGGTGACGGTCTTCCGGCCCAGGCCGCTCCCGGACGACCGGATGCCGTACGTACGGCAGGTGGAGGGCGTGGACAACCGGCTGACGCTGCTGTGGTTCCTCCAGGAGGACCCGCGCGCGTGCTGGGAGCCGTGGTTCACGGGGCCGGATGCGGAGCCGGCCGGCCCCTGGCCGGGGCGGGTGGAGCTGGTGGCGCCGTTCATCCCCACGGTGCCCGGAACCGACCGGTACGTGGACGAGCTGCGCTGAGGCGCCGGGGTGCGGGTGTCCAACCGTACCGGCCCGGCCCGACCCGTACCCGCCCGTACCCACCCGTACCCGCCCGTACCCGCCCGTGTCCGTCCGCGGCCGTCCGTGTCCGTCCGGGCAAGGCCGAGCCCCCTCGGCCGGGACGGCGATCCAGTCGAGAGGGCTCTGGGTGGTGCTGGTTATGCGGTGTACGGATTCGGCTCAGGTCAGGTCGTAGGCCCCTTTGCTCACGCCCGTCACGAAGGTGCTCCACGCGGAGGTGTCGAAGGTCAGACGCGGGCCGTCGGGGTCCTTGGAGTCGCGCACCGCGATGGCGGCCGCCGCCGGAACGGCGATCTCGACGCAGGCGCCGTTGCCACCGGAGTACGAGGACTTCGTCCAGGAGAATGCGGAATTGGGCTGAATGGCCATGTTCACTCCGACTCGCTCTGAGGTGCACCGCGTTGCCGCGGATTCGGTAGACCTGACGCTACGCGCCAACATCACCGAGGGCAGGGGCAGTTCACTCATTCGTATGGCATATTCCTTGATCTCTTCTCAAGGGTGGGCACCCCGGTGTACGGTGCCGCGCTGCGCGTCGGAATCCCCGATTCGGCCATCCTCCGGCCATCCTCCGGCCATCCTTCGGCCGCCCTGACGTCCCGCTCAGGCCATGGCGTCCGCGTGCTTCTTCGCCGCCGAGGCGATGAACTCCCGGCTCTGGTCCGCGCTGAGCGCCTGTGCCCGCAGATGCTCGTACATGATCGTGTACTTGTGGACGTCGTTGGTCTTCTCCAGATACAGATCGCTCGTGACGCCTTCGATGTAGACCACGCTCGAATCGGCCGCGTCGTCGAACTCCAGGATCGAGAACGTCCCCGACATGCCGGCGTGCGCGCCCGCGTCGTACGGCAGCACCTGGACCGTCACGTGCGGCAGGTGACTGACCTCCACGAGGTGGTCGAGCTGCTCGCGCATGATCAGGTGGCTGCCCACGACCCGGCGCAGCGCGCTCTCGTCCATGACGACCCACAGTCGCAGCGGGTTGTCCGGGTGGTTGACCCGCTCCTGGCGGCGCATCCGTACCTGGATACGTTTTTCCAGCTGCTCCTGGGTGAGCTCCGGGACCGTGCCGGGAATGACGGCTTCGGCGTAACCGGGCGTCTGGAGCAGGCCCGGCACGAGCAGCGACTCGTACACCCGCAGCGAGGCCGCCTCGGTCTCCAGGCCGATGTAGACGCTGTACGGGATGTCGCCGAACGCGTGCCACCAGCCCTGCTGCCGCGAATCCTTGGCCATCTGCATCAGCGAATCCACCACGCGGTGGTCGTCGACCTCGTAGACCCCGCACAGGTCCCGGACGTCCCGCTGGCTGATGCTGCGGCGGCCGTTCTCCAGGCGGCTGATCTTCGACTGTGACACGAGCAGGCGCTCGGCGACCTCCTCGGCCGTCATGCCCTTCAGCTCGCGGAGCCTGCGCAGCTCCTGACCCAGCCGGCGACGTCGGACGGTGGGATTGATGTTGGACGCCACGGGACGTGCACCTCCGGCTCCGTACTGCTGCTTTCTCCTGCTCAGCAGATTGCCATCCCAGGTCCGCGCGGCGCAGTGGAATGGACACACAAGGCGAGCGGACGTACGCACGCGGTGGCTGTCCGGACGTACCCACACGGCCGCGGCCCCGTCCGGCATGCGCGCGGGGTGGCGGCCCGGCCGTCGTCCGGAACGGCCGGCCCGCCACCCCGCGCTTGCTGCGGCTCCCGAACGGGACTGTGGGGACAGTGGTGCGTGAGTGATACGGAGGGTGGTGCGTGGGGTGATACGAAGGTGGTGCGAGGGTGGTACGTGGGGTGTGTGCGCTCTGTGAATTGCCCGTGTCGTACCCGGTTTTTGTCAACGCCCGCTGACGCGAGGCGTCAACGCGCCCCGACGCGGGCCATGGAACCGTGCCGTGGCTGGGCCGGCACGCCCGCCGGTTCCGCCGCGACGCGGCTCGCGGGCTGCCGGCCCGCACCAGGCCCGGAGGCGGTCGCCACCGGTGCGCGCCTCGGCTGCGCCGCGACGCCGTTCTGCACATCCATGACGGCATGTGCGACCAGCCCGCCCATCGGGTCGTGCCGGATCAGGTCCCGGAGGCGGGAGCGCGAGGAGCGCCCCTCGTTCCCGGGATAGAGGTGCTTGCCGAGGCCGACCGCGTGGGCCAGCGCGGCGAGCGCCGCGGTCCGCGGGTCCGGCGGTACGCCGGTGCGGATCGCACTGTCGAGCCGGGCCTTGATCTCCCGGCTGATGGCCGTGTCCGTCGCCTGATAGCGAGTCGTCGGCAGTACCCCGCACATCTGGCCCGCCACGGCATGCACCATGCCGCACCGCTCCAGGTGCGTGAGATACGTCTGGCGCAGCCCCAGCCGGGGCCCGCCGATCCAGTGGACGGCGCGCACCGGGCTGCCGCGACGTCGCAGCAACTCAAGCGCGGAGTCCAGAGTCGGATCTCCGGTCGGCCGTGGCAGCACCACGGCGATACGATCCCCGTCTGGGGCTATCCGTCCGGCCAGAGCCAGCTCTACTAGCTGGGCCCCGGCCAGACCGAGGTCGAGCGACTGCGGCTGCGCTGTGGTTCCCGTTGCCGGGTCCAAAGCGAGCAGCAGAAGCTCCTCCGGAATTGTTCTGCGGCTCCTGCCCATCCATGCCTCCCCGCGTGGATGAATGACAGGGTGACCCCTCTCACATTCATCTGTCGAGAGCGCGTGGGGGGTTAGGCAGGGAACCTGTAGGTATGTCGTTCTCGTCTAGCTGCTTGGCGACGCCTCTTGTGGGGCGGGGCGCCCAGCGTTTCGCGTGGCGGTGCGGACGTGCCTCGCGGACACAGGACACTTGGGAACACTGGGCCAGACAGAGCGCGACGTATCGCGACGTGTGAAGGAGACATAGGTGGCGGGCGAGTCCCCCGGCAAGCCGGAGCAGAAGCAGTCGTCGGGGGAGACGGCGGGGAGCGAACGCGACCCGCGACTCGCGGTCTTCCGAGAGGCGCCGAAGCCGGACGAGAAGACCGGCGAGCGCGAGGAGAAGGCCGGCGAGCGCGACGAGAAGGACGGTACGGAAGCCGGCGCGGAGGCCGGCAAGGCCGACGGCGGGGGCCGGGACGCGCGGCTGCGCGAGGCGGTCGCCGCGTGGGTGGCGTCGTCCGACGAGGACGGCGAGAACGGCGAGGACGGCGAGAACGGTGAGGAGAGCGTGACCGGGGGCAACACCGAGGCCGAATCGAAGCCGGAGCAGAGGCCGGAGCAGGGGGCGGCGTCGAAGCCGGCGCCGAAGCCGGAGTCGAAGTCGAAACCGAAGTCGGAGCCGACGCCGGAAAGCCGTGCGAAGGATGAGGCGGCTGAGGCGCCGGTGACGAAGGCGTCGGCAGACGCCGGTACGGCGACGAAGAAGGCCCCCGAGGGCGCGGCGAAGGACAGCGCCAAGGGCGGCGCGAAGGACGGCGCGAAGGACGGCGCGAAGGGCGCGCTCAAGGGCGCTTCCGGGGGCGCGGGCGAGGACACCGTCGAGGACGGGGCCGAGGGTGCGCCTCAGAGCGCCTCTGAGCGCCCCTCCGCGGGCGGTGGCAAGCCTTCCGGGTCCGCTTCCGGTGTTGAGGACGGTTCCGGGATTTCCGGGGCGCAGAGCGGCTCCAAGGGCTCCTCCGGCTCCGCGGCCAAGGATGCCGCCGCCTCCGTTCCCGCTGCCGCGGCCGAGGGCGAGCCCAAGGTCGTGCAGCAGTCGAAGTCCGTCGACCAGCCGACCGCGATCTTCAAGGCGCCGAGCGCCGACGAGGGCGAGCGCAAGCCGGTCGACAACGCGACGCGCGCGTTCTCGATCGCAAAGCAGAAGACTGCGGACGACAGCGGTACGGCCACGGCCGCGAAGGCCGCGAAGGGCGAGGACGGGCCCGGCAAGTCCGACGCCAAGGCCGAGCCCAAGGCCGAGCCCAAGACCGAGCCCAAGACCGAGCCCAAGACCGACCCCACACCCGGCAAGTCCGACGGCAAGCCGTCCGCCGACAAGCCTTCGGCGGACAAGTCGCCGGCCGCCGAGCCGTCGACCCCCAAGGCGGCGGCCGACCAGCCGACCACGGCGATCAAGGCCGTACGGCCGTCCGGCGCCGCGGAGTCGGACGGCGAGCGCACCAGCCAGTTCGTGGCGCTGAAGTCCACCGACCCGCAGCCGATCAAGCCGCCGCGCCCGGTCGTGACCGGCAAGCCCGGAAAGCAGGGCAAGGCAGGCAAGGCGGACAAGGCGGAGAAGGGCGCCGCGAAGACCGACGCTGCTAAGGCCGACGCCGCCAAGACCGACATCGCGAAGGCCGGGAACAAGCCCGGCACCAAGGCGGCTGCCGGTACGGACACGAAGCCGGCCGCCGAGCCGGACGTCGCCCCGGGCACGAAGTGGGGCGCGAAGGCGGCCGGCACCGCCGGGGCCGACGCCAAGGCCGCCGCGCCCGAGGCGCCCTCGGGGGCGACGACCGGCACGACCGCGCCGCCCGGCGCGCTGCCGGACTCCGAGCAGACCAAGCAGCAGCCCCTCCCGCCGCTGGACCTGCTGGCCCAGCTGACCAACACCCCGCCGCCGCCCGAGACCCCGATGCGGACGGTCGCCCGCCGGTTCAAGATCTGGACCCCGGTGGTGCTCCTGCTGGCGATCATCTTCGTGGTCGTCCAGCAGGTACGGCCGCTGCCGGACCCGACGCTGGCGCTGGGCGGGAAGACCTCGTACACCTTCGGGGGCAGCCCGTTCCAGATGCCGTGGCCCGGTCAGGGGCAGGCCGCCGCCAAGGTGGTGGGCGCGGGCAGCCTGGGCACGTACGGCGAGGAGAAGCCGGTGCCGACGGCGAGCGTCGCCAAGATCATGACGGCGTACGTGATCCTGAAGAACCACCCTCTGAAGAAGGGTGAGGAGGGCCCGACTCTGACGATCGACGCCAAGACGGTCGAGGAGGGCAAGGCCGAGGGACAGTCGACGATCGGGAGCCTCAAGGAGGGACAGCAGTACAGCGAGTACAAGATGCTGCAGATGCTGATGATCCCCTCGGGCAACAACATCGCCCGCGCGCTGGCCCGCTGGGACGCCGGGTCCGAGCAGGAGTTCGCCAAGAAGATGAACGCCGCGGCCAAGGACCTCGGCATGAAGAACACCACGTACACCGACCCCAGCGGTCTGGAGAAGACCACCGTCAGCACCGCCGTCGACCAGCTCAAGCTGGCCGAGGAGGTCATGAAGCAGGACGCGTTCCGGAAGATCGTCGCGATGCCCAACGCGGACAAGGGCCTTCCGGAGCGGATCTTCAACAACAATGACCTCATCGCCAAGTACCCGGAGCTGAGCATCAAGGGCATCAAGACCGGCTCCAGCACGGCGGCCGGCGGCACGCTGGTGTGGGCGGCGTACAAGGGCGTCGGCGGCAAGGACCAGCTCATCCTCGGTGCCACGATGGGGCAGCACGTCAAGGGCCTGGACCCCAACGGAGGCAGCAGCCTCGCCCTGGTCCAGCAGCGCACCAAGCCCATGATCGAAGCCATCCGCAACGCCCTCACCTCCGCCACCACCGTCAAGAAGGGCCAGGTCGTCGGCTACGTGGACGACGGCGTCGGCGGTCAGACGCCCGTCGTGGCGACGAAGGACCTGGAGGCGATCGGCGTCCCCGGCCAGAAGATCGACTTCAAGATCGGCCCGGCCGCCGGCAAGCCCGTCCCGCACGAGGCGAAGGCCGGCACCGTCGTCGGCGAGCTGACCGTCGGCAGCGGGTCCACCGCGGCCAAGGTGCCGGTGGCCCTCCAGAAGAACCTCGCCGAGCCGACCTTCGGCGCGAAGCTGACGCGCATCGGCTGAGCGAGCGCCGGCGGGCCGTACGACACGAGCCGCCGCCCACCCGCAGGCCCCCGCCTGCCCGTGGGCGGCGGTTGTCGTACGGTCTAAGCGTGTCCGGACAGTCCGGCCCGGCCCGGTGGAGCGGAGTCCGTCATCGATGTAGCGCAGACCGCGTACGCGTCCCCCGCGCGCGCCAGAGGTGTCTGGGCGTCGCGGGGGGCCGTCGCGCTTTTTCCGGCCGCTCTGATGCTTCTTACGGGGCTGTGGGGCATCCGCCGCCAGGGGAGCATGTGGCGTGACGAGGCGGTCACGTACGACATGGCGCACCGCACGCTGGCGGAGCTGTGGCCGACGCTCCAGACCGTGGACGCGGTGCACGGTCTCTATTACGTCCTCATGCGCGGCTGGTTCCTCGTCTTCGACGGGGGAGTGGTGGCCCTGCGGCTGCCGTCCGTGGTCGCGATGGCGGCGGCCGCCGCCGGTGTCACCCTGCTCGGCAGGCAGCTGGCGGGCCGGCGGGCGGGGCTCTTCGCGGGGCTGGTCTTCGTCCTGCTGCCGATGGTGCAGCAGTACGCGCAGGAGGGCCGCTCCTACGCGATGGTCTGCGCGCTGGTGGTGTGGTCCACGTACCTGCTGGCGCGGGTCGCCGCCCGTCCGGGCAGGCGCCTGTGGGCGGGCTACGGGGCGCTGTCACTGGCCGCCTGCTGGATGCACGAATTCGCCGTACTGGCCCTGCCCGCGCACGGCGCCGCCGTCGTCCTGTCCGGCCTGCCGCGGGCCGTCCGGCGGGCCTGGTGCGTGGTGGCGGGCGCGGTGGTCGTCGCGCTCGTCCCGCTGGCGTTGTTCAGCATGGGGCAGTCGGAACAGCTCAGCTGGCTCCAATGGCCCAACCCCGTCCAGCTGGGCACGTTCATCGCCCTGGTCCTGGGCGGTCTGATCTGCTCCCGCGCCCCGGTCGGCCGGGCGGGGGCCCGGCGGCTGCGGCTGCGGCCGGTCGCGCTGCCGCTGCTGGTGCTGCCCACGGCGCTGCTGGTGCTGCTCTCCCAGCTCAAGCCGATGTACGTGGACCGTTACGTCCTGTACTACGTGGCCGGCTTCGCCCTCCTGGCGGGCGCCGCGCTCGACTGGGTGCTGCGCCCGGCCGGCCACCGCGGCCAGACCCGGCGCCGGCTGCTGTACCGGTCGATGGCGCTGGCCGTGGTGCCGGCCCTGCTCGTCCCCGTCAACGTCTTCCTGCGCAGCCCGCAGAGCCGTACGGACGACGCGGTCGCGGTGACCCGCGCGGTCGAGGAGCTGTCGTCACCGGGCGACGGGCTGCTGTTCCTGCCCTCCCGGCGGCGGGTGTGGGCGGCGGCCGACCCGCACGAGTTCCACCGCCTGCGGGACCTGGCGCTCGACCGAAGCCCGGTGGCCTCGCACACCCTGTACGGCACGGAGCTGTCCGGCGACCGCGTCCACGCGCACATGATGCAGGCCCGCCGCATCGTCGCGGTCGGTGACGCGAAGGGACAGCCGCTCGACGAGACCGACCAGGAGATCGCCAAGCGGACGACCTTGCGCACCGCGTTCCAGGCCTGCGCGACACGGGAGCTCAAGGGGGCGCGGGTGACGTTGTACGCGCGGCCGGGGCACTGCTGAGGGCCGAGGCGCCCGATGGAGCAAAGGCGCGGTCCTCACAGGAGCGCCGCCCCCTCCGCGTCCAGTCCCAGCAGGTCGCGGAGTGCCTCCGCGCCCGCGGTCGTCAGCCGTACGGCACGGCCGCTGCCGATGCGCCGCACCCACGCCCGCTCCAGCAGCTCCGCGCACAGCCGGGCGCCCGCCACGCCCGCCAGGTGCTGCCGCCGCTCGGTCCAGTCCAGGCAGCCGCGGGCCGTCGGGCGGCGGCCCGCGCGCAGTGCGGCGGCGTCGGTGCCGAGGGCTTCGGCGAACCAGGTCCGGCCGGTACCGGTGAGCGCGAAGCCGCCGTCCTGGTCGAGCAGGCCGCGCTCGGTCATCGCGTCGGTGAGGGCCACGCCGAGGCGCCCGGCCAGGTGGTCGTAACACGTGCGCCCGCGGGCCAGCGCGGCCGAGGCGTTGACGGCGCGCAGCCCGCGCGGCGGGGCGGCGGGCGGGTCGAGGTGCGCGGTGAGGACTTCGAGCAGTTCGGCGACGCGGGGGCTCGCGAGCTGTACGTAACGGTGGCGGCCCTGGCGCCGCTCCACCAGCAGCCCGCCCTCGGTCAGCCGCGTCAGGTGCTCGCTGGCGCTGGACGGCGCGACCCGCGCGTACGCCGCCAGCTCGCCCGACGTCCAGGCGCGCCCGTCCAGCAGGGCCAGGCAGAAGGCGGCCCGGGTACGGTCCGCGAGCAGGCCCGCGAGGCGCGCCAGCTCGGTGCTGTGGGCCGCGTCCGCGTCCGGCGGCGGCGCTTGGACCCGTGCCCGTGCCCGCACCTGCGAGCGTGCCTGTGTGGTCATGGATTCATTGTGCGCGGTCACGTTTCGGCCGGACCCGAAACGATCCGGTCCTACGGTCCAGCCATGCGGACCTTGGATGACACACCCTTGGGTGACACACAAGCGGGCGTGGGCCCGGACGTGCTGACCGATCCGGACTGGGTGGTGCCGCCGGTGCCCCAGGACGTACCGGAGGGCGGGATGGCCTGGCTGCGGGCGCGGGTCGCCCGCTTCAGCAGCGGGGAGGCGCACGCACGGCGCCGGGCGCTGGCGGCCGGCCTGCTCGGTGGTGGTGGCGAGGATGCGGTCGACGCGCTGCGCGACGCCGCACGCGTACGGGCGGAAGGGGTGCTGGGCGGCGCGGGGAAGGGGGCGGACACGGGGAGCGTGGATCTGATGGCGCGGGTGGCGCGCGTCGTGCCCGCCGAGGTCCTCGCCGGATTCCTCGGGCTGCCGGTCACGGCGGAGACGGCCGGGCTGGTCGGGCACGTCGCCCGCGCGTACCACGCGCACGGCGAGACCGTTCCGGCCGCCGACCGCGCCCTCGCCCGGCTCGTAGCGGTCTGCGGCGGTACGTGGGACGAGGCCACGGCGGCCCGGATCGGGCTGCTCGTGCAGGCGTACGACGCGACGGCGGGGCTGATCGGAAACGCGGCGTTCCGGATGCTGACGGAGGACTCCCGGGAACGTCCGGCCGGGCCCGTTGCCGCTGCCGTCACCGCTGCCGTCACCGCTGCCGTCACCGACTGGCTCGACCGGACGCTGAGCGCCGATCCGCCCGTACGGGGCACCCTCCGCGCCCCCGCGGACGGTGGCGAACCGGTACGGATCAGCCTCGTCACGGATGACGGAACGTTTCCCTTCGGCGCCGGCCCGCACGCCTGCCCCGGGCGCGCCCACGCCCGGGCCCTCGCGGCCGGAGTGCTGGAGGCGCTGCTCGTACGCGGCTGCCGCCTCGTCCGGCCGGACCTCGCCTACGAGCCGTCCGCGAATCTGCGGGTGCCGGTGAAACTGGAGGTGACGTGCGCGTGAGCAGGGAGCGCGTGAGCAGGGAGACGGACAAGTCGGCCACGGGCGCGGACCGTACGCACCTCACCCGCGCCTTCCACGCCCTCCACCACCGCGACGCGCCGCTGCTGCTCCCCAACGCCTGGGACGCCGCCTCGGCCGCCGCCCTCGCCGCCGCGGGCTTCGCCGCGATCGGCACCACGAGCCTGGGCGTCGCCGCCGCCCTCGGCGCACCCGACGGCCAGGGGTCGGCCCTCGTACGGGACGCTACGCTCGCCCTCGCGCGACGGCTGGGCAGCCGTCTGGCCTGCCCGTACACCGTGGACATCGAGGGCGGGTTCGGCGGTGGTCCGGAGGAAGTGGGGGAGCTGGCACGCGAGTTGGCCGGGGCGGGCGCTTCCGGCGTCAATCTGGAGGACGGGCTGCCGGGGCGCGCGGGGGACGGTCCGCTGGTCCCGGCCGGGCAGCAGGCCGAGTCGATCCGCGCCGTCAAGGCGAGCGCGCCGGACCTCTATGTCAACGCCCGCATCGATACCCACTGGCTCGTGGCGGACCCCGCCGCGCGGCCGCTGGACGAGACGCTGCGACGCGCCGAAACGTATCTGTCGGCCGGGGCGGACGGCATCTTCGTACCGGGGATCGCCGACGAGCGGACCATCGCCACGCTCGTCGAGGCGGTCCCGGCACCGCTGAACATCCTGTACGCGCCGGGCCGCCACCGTCTCGCCCGCCTGGCGGAACTGGGCGTACGGCGCGTCAGCACCGGTTCGCTGCTCTTCCGTTCGGCGCTGCACGCGGCGGTCGGGCTGGCCGAGTCCGTACGGGCGGACAGGCCGGACCATGACGTTGCCGGGGTGCCCGGTTACGGCGAGGTGCAGCGGCTGGCGGGGCTCAGCCCTGCTGCGTCTGCCGGCGCCGGTGCACCGTGAGGCCCACGCCCGCCGCGCCCAGCACACCTGCCGCGCCCACGAGCCCGCCCGTCGGGAGCTGACCGATCCGCTCGGCTATGCCGACGATGCCGTCCTCCGGCAGCACGGCGGACTTGCGGCCCATCGCGTGCGAAACGGTGGCGTCGGAAGCGTCGGAAGCGTCGGAAGCGTCGGAAGCGTGGGAGACCTGGGGAGCGGAGTCGGCGGCGTCGGCGGCGAACGCGCCGCTCGCCGGGAGGACCAGAACGGCTGCGACACCGGTCGCGACGGCGGCGGTGCGAATCACGGAGCGGCGCTTTGCCCGCATGGGACTACTCCTCGTCGTGGCGGTTCCGGCCGCCATAGGTCTGCTGGGTGCGTCGTGCTGGCAGAGATCAATCTACGAGGCCTGTTTCACGGCGATCCGTAGGTTGTGTAACAGCCTGGACCCGCTCTGCGGGCGGTGATGTCACAGGCATGGGCGTGACCGACCGTCCGCGCGCCCCCACTATGGGTAACTTTGTCTCGTTACGTACGGCTGTGTCTGCTCCGGGAAGACTCCGGGGGGCGTAAGACCCCGGCCGGGACCCCCGTAACGGGAAAGGTGGTGGTGGGCCGTGCGGCGCCGGATGCTTTCGGTGGTGATGCCATTCGTGGCGCCGCTGCCGCTCGCCCTGACGGCGGGCTGCGCGAACTTCACGGGCCTGCACGACGACGGGCGCGCGCGGAACGTGAAGGCGCCGTACGCCCTGTGGGCGGACCGGTCGCCCTCGCCGCGCGTCCGGGAGGCGGACCCCGGCGACCAGCGCGCCGTGCCGGGCATCGCGCGGGTCCCCTCCGGCGACATGAAGGACACCGACCCGGCGGCCGTCGTCCGCGCGGACCACCTGGCCGACGGCGGACGGCCGCCCGCCGCGAACGCCGTACGCAGCCCCGCCTACCACGATCTCACCGACGACGGACGGCCCGACCTGATCAGCGCCGTCGACCTCGACGGACGCACCAGCGAACTGCGCGTCTACAGCGTCCGCAACGAGGTGGTGACCCGCGTCCTCGCCCTGCGCGCCGTGCTCGCGGGCGTCGAACTGGCCGCCGGACACCTCTCCGTACGCGAGCCCACCAAGGACCCGCGCTACGTCAGCGTCACCGACTACGTCTGGGACGGCAGCCGGATGGGCCTGTGGGACCTCACGCTGGACGACTACCGCACTCCGCAGAACCCGCTGCCCACAATGGCGCCCAGCTCATCCACACCCCCTTCACCGACCTCCGGCAAGCCGCCACCCGCTTCGCTCCCGCCCTCCCCCGGAGACCGGCTGTGACCCGCCCGGCGCTCTCCCTCCGCTGGAAGATCGCCCTCACCGTCACGGCGGTGTGCTGTGCCGTGGCCGCCGTCCTGGGCGTGCTCGTCCACAACGCCGTCGCCCGCCAGACCGTCGGCCAGGTGCACAAGGAGACGCTGGCCGACCTCGACGAGGCGCTGGAACTGTACGAGTACGGCACGTCCCGCGAAGGGCTGAACTCCGTGCTCGACCCCGCCGAACTGCCGCCGGAACTGCGCGCGTCGGTGCACCACGGCCGGCGCGGCAGCATGGTCGGCACATACCAGGGGAAGCGCGTCATGTGGGCGGCGGCGCCGGCCGGCGACCAGGTCATGGCGGTCTGGTCCCCGTACGAGAACACCCGCCGCTCCCTGGAGAACCTGGACACGGCCATCTTCGGCTCGGCCGTCCTCGCCGCCACCGCCGTCGCCCTCGCCGGGCTGTTCCTCGCCCACCGCATCAGCCGCCGGCTGGGCACCACGGCCGCCGTAGCCCGTCGCATCACGGCCGGGGACCTGGACGCCCGGGTCGGCGACGAGGGCCGGGGGCGGCGCCGGCCCGCGCCGCAGGACGAGGTGGCGGCGGTGGCCGCGGCGCTGGACTCGGTGGCCGGTTCGCTCCAGGGCCGCCTCCAGGCCGAGCAGCGCTTCACCGCCGATGTCGCCCACGAGCTGCGTACCCCGCTGACCGGCATCCTCGCCTCGGCCGAGCTGCTGCCCGAGGGCCGCCCCAAGGAGATGATCAACGACCGGCTGCGGGCGCTGCGCCGGCTCATCGAGGACCTGCTGGAGATCTCCCGGCTCGACTCCGGCGCCGAACGCGCCGAGCTGGCCTCGTACGAGCTGGGCGCGCTGGTCCGCAGTTCGGTGCGGGGGCTGGGGCTCGACACGGACGTACGGGTCGTGCGCGAAGCGGTCGTACGGACGGACCGCCGCCGGCTGGACCGCATCCTGTGCAACCTCGTGCTGAACGCGCACCGGCACGGGGAGCCGCCGGTGGTGGTGACGGTGGATGTGCCGGGCGGTCTGCCGGGCGGGGGATCGGGTGCGCATCCGGGCGGGGGATCGGGTGCGTATCAGGACGGGGGATCGGGTGCGAATTCGAGCGGGGTATGGGGTGGGGCTCCGAATGGGGCATCGGGTGGGGCCCGGAACGGGGCATCGGGTGGGGCTTCGAATGGGGTGCCGGGTCGGGCGTCCGCCGCTGCTCCCGCGGCTGCCGCGGCGGTCGGGGACGAGGCGGCGTACGGTGACGGGCCCGCCGGGGTCCCCATCGTGGAAGTGCGCGACCACGGCCCCGGTTTCCCGGACGCGCTGCTGCACCGGGGCCCGCAGCGCTTCCGTACCGACGCGCCCGGCCGCGGCAAGGGGCACGGTCTCGGCCTGACCATCGCGGTGGGCCAGGCGGCCGTCCTCGGTATCGGGCTGAGCTTCACCAACGCGCCGGACGGCGGCGCGCGGGCCGTACTCCGCCTCAACCCGCCGCCGGACGGGCCGCCCGCGGCGTCGCCTATCCTGCCGCCGCCGGGCGGCCCACCCGCACAGCCAGGGCGTACACCCGGGTGATCTGGTGCGGGCTGTTGTTGTTGTCCGAGACGAGGAACAGCGGCAGCCGCCCCTTGTACGGGCCCGAGGACAGCGGCGCCGTGCCGAGCGCCATCCCCTCCGCGTTCTCCAGCAGTGGGTTCAACTGCGGCTGCGCGGTGGCCGAACCACCCCTCGGGCACCTCACGAGATCGACCGGCTCCCACTTCTTCGCGAACGCGTCGACCGGCTCGGACTGCAACGACTCGACCCCGGACACATCCTTCGCGCGGCTCAGATCGGCGCCGAAGATCCGTACCGCGTTCCCCTGGCCCTCGGCGTGGTTGGTCTCCAGGACCAGCAGCCGGTCGTCGCCCAGCGCCACCAGCTCCGACACGCGCAGTCCGGCCGCCGACTGGTAGGCGTACTGCTTGTCCGGTACGTACGCGCCGCCGGGCGTCCCCTTGAAGCGCTGGATGCGCAGCAGGCCGCGGCCGCGTGCCTTGCCGTCGCGGAACAGCGGCGCCTCCAGGCCCGCGTACAGGTACCGCCCGTCCGGGGACGCGCCCAGCGCTTCCAGGTTCTCCGGACCCGCCCATTTGACGAGGTTCGGCGGCAGCTCGATACGGCCCAGCTCCGCGCCGTCCGACACCCGGAACCTGCGGATGGAGGGGCCCGCCTCCGAGGCGACCAGTACGGTGCGCCCGCCCTGCTCCAGGACCAGGCCCTCGCCGTCGAAACGGCCGCCGCCGGTGGGGTGGAGGGTGCGCATGTCGACGGCGCGGGCGGCGGGCGGGGAGGCGCCGGTGGTGCCGAGGTCCAGCTCGAAGATCCGGCCGGGCGAGTTGTCGGCCAGCGCCCAGGCGCGGGAAGGGCCGGACATCGCCAGCCCGGACAGCCCGTCGACCGGTACGGCGGCCTCGTACTCGACACCGTCGAGCGCGTCGCTGTGGCCGATCAGCGCCACGTCGGCGGAACAGTCGCCGGAGGACGGCTCGTCGTCCCCGGACTGCCACCACACGAAGGACGGTACGGCGACGGCCGCCGCACAGAGGGTGGCGATCAGCCCCCGGCGGCGGGTCCTGCGCTTCCTCTCCTCCGCCGCCTCCTGTTCCCGCTGCCGCTCACGCTGTCGCTCCAGCTCCCGTTCCCGGTCCGTCGCGCCGTCCCCCGTGGTCCCCGGACCTCCGGCCGCGGTCCGACTGCCTTGCGGCACCTGGGGTACGGGCCGCGCCGCCCGGTTCTGTACGAACGGCAGTTTCTCGATGCCGTTCTGGCTCTGCTGCTGGGGCAGCGGCCGGTTCTTCGCCCGCAGCGCGCGGCGGACTTCGCGGTAGATCGCTTCCAGGGTGAGGTGGGTGTCCACCCCGTTCGCGTCCGGCAGCTCACCGGGCCCTGAGGGCGCGGGCGTGGCATCCGGGGCCCGCCCGGCCCCCTGCGGCCCCGGAACGCCTTCCCGCAGCACCCGCAGGAACTCCCCGGTGAACGCCGTGTACTCCTCGCCCTCAAAGGCCAGCGCCTCGACGTTCCACGGCGTCGAGGTGAGCAGGTACGAGACGCCCTCCATACCGTCCATGCCCTCGAACAGGGCCTCGCCGAGCCGGCTGGACGCCTGCTGCGTGGCCGCGAGGGTGGACATGGCGCCGCCGCCCATCGACCCGGCGGACATCCCCTTGATCACGCTGCCGCTGTAGCAGCAGTCGAGGATGACGATGCGGAGCCGGGGCGGCGTACGGGTGCCGAGCACGCTGCGCAGCCAGGCGTACGGGATGCCGCTGTGCAGCTTCCCGGCCTCCGTACCGGGCAGCGTGAGGTACAGCCCCTCCTGCTTGGAGTCGAGGAAACCGTGCCCGGCGTAGTACACGATCAGCGTGTCCTTCGCCGAGTGGACCGCCTGCTCCACCGGGCGCAACGCGGCGGTGATCGTCCGCGGGTTGAGCACCACCCGGCAGTTCCGCTTCGGGATGCCCCCGATGGTCCGGTCGGTCAGCGCGGCCCGGAGCGCCTTGAGGTTGTTCCGCACGGCGGGCAGCTGCGGCAGGCTGGTGTACGAATCGACGCCGATGATCACACAGGCCGACTCCGCCGGGTTGAACACCGGCCCGGGGAGGTCCCCGAAGTCCGTCATGGGTCAGCCCCTGTTCCGGGGGGCCGGGGGGCGGGCATCGCTCGGCTCCTGGAGCGGATTCGGTTCCTGGGGCGGGTCCGGCTCTTGGGACGGATTCGGTTCCTGGGGCGGATTCGGTTCCTCCGTCTCTTCCGGCTCTCTCGGCTCCTCTGACTCTTCCGTCTCCGCCGGTTCCCTTGCCTCTTCCGGTTCCCTCGACTCTTCCGGTTCCCTTGCCTCTTCCGGTTCCCTCGCCTCTTCCAGCCCCCTCGTCCCTTCCAACTCCCGCAACTCCTCCAGCGCACGCAGGATGCTCCGCGCGCCGTCCGTGTCCGCCGTGGCGAAGCTGACCCGTACGCCGTTGCATTCGACCGTCATCTTGGGGCGCGCCGCGTACGCCCTGCGCCAGCTGTCGATGGCGATGGCCAGGCTGCTGAGCTGGAACGCGCTGTCCACGATCAACTGGACCGCCTCGAACCCCAGCCCCATCCGTCCGGGTCTCATCTCGCGTGCCCGCAGCGAGACCTGCGCGCTGCGGCTGACCGCGGGATCGTCGGCCAGCCAGTCGCACAGCGACCGCAGCTCCCGGTCGCTCTCGGCATCGTCCAGCCTGACCTGAATGTTCATCCGTCCCCCATGTCGCTGTCCGGCCTCGTGCCAACTCTCGCCCCATACCCCGCCGCTCCGCCGGGATTCACGGAATGGTGGGCGTGCTCTGCGCGGCGCTGCACCCGAACGGGTCGGGTACGTAACCGAGTTGACGGGGGTCGGGCGGCGGCGGAACCGAGCACCTCCGGCGGCCCCGTCTGGCAGGATCACCTTCATGTCGAACGTTTCATCGAATACGTACACCTACACCCGTGTCGGGGCGATCCTGCACGAGATCGGCATGGTGACCGAGGAGAAGATGCGCAGCGTCCTCGAAGAGGCCGCCACCTACGCGGACGAGGAGATCGACCAGTACGAGGCGGCGAGCGCCCTTGAGGAGTTCGGCGTGGCGGTCTCCGTCCACGCCGACGACATCGACTCGATCCATTACGGCTACGCCGACCTGATGGAGGCCGCCGCCGAGGCCGCCGGCGGCCGGGTCGCCATCACCGATGTGCGGCTCGTCGAAGGCGAGGGCGACTTCGAAGGCGGCCGGATGGACACCCTGACGTTCGAACGGAACGGCATACCCATGTCCATCGACGCCGACCACCTCGCGGACGACTACTACGACCAGGGCGCGGCCTGCGAGGCCATCACCGTGACCGCCCACGAGGACGACCCCCGCTCCTGGCGCGAAGTCGATTTCGACCGCGAACCGCACCGTGGCTACGACAGCATCATGGTCCTGGCCACGCCGGAGCAGGCGCGGGCACTGGAGGAGCGCTTGGGGTTCAGGTTCCCGGAGTAGCCGGTACGTCCATGCGCTGCGTCCCGATGACCGCGAGCAGCCGCAGCGCCTCTTCCGACGGTGAGCCGGGCGCGGCGGTGTAGATGGCGACCCGTTGGTCCCGGTCGGCGATGTCCAGGACGTCGCAGCTGACGCTGACGGGGCCGACGAGCGGGTGCTCGAAGGTCTTGCAGAGGGTGGGCCGGGCGGCCACGTCGTGGGCGGCCCAGAGTCGGGCGAACTCCTCGCTCCCGGCGAGGAGTTCATCCACCAGGCCGGTCACCTCCGGAGAGTCGGGGTAGCGGGCCGCGGCGGCGCGCAGGTGCCGGGCCGCGGTCCGGGCGAACTCGTCCGCGTCCGATACGCCGTACAGCCGTCGGCCGTCCTGGTGCGGGCCGAGGAAGGCGCGCCGGAGGAGGTTGCGGTCCCGGCGCGGCAGCGCGGAGAAGTCCTCCATCAGGGCGGCGGCCAAGTCGTTCCAGGCGATGACCTCGTACGTCGCCGACAGCACGATGGCCGCGGCCTCCGGCAGCCGCTTCAGCAGGTCGACGATGCTCTGCCGCACCTCACGCGAAGGCCCCGGCGGGGGACCGGGCGGGGTGCCGGCGAGGTGGTGGAGGTGATCGCGCTCGGCGTCCGAGAGGCGCAGCGCGCGGGCGAGCTGGGCCAGCACCTCGCGGGAGGGGTGCGGAGCGCGGGCCTGCTCCAGCCGCGTGTAGTACTCGGTCGAGATGTACGCCAGCTGCGCCACCTCCTCGCGGCGCAGCCCCGGCGTGCGGCGGCGCGTCCCGGCGGGCAGCCCCACGTCGGCGGGCGTGATGCGCTCGCGCCTGCTGCGCAGAAAGCCGCCCAGTTCTTGTCGTACTCGTCGATCCACCCGACCAGTGTGCGTGGGCGTCGCACCGGCCATCCAGGTACTGCGGGTGCCTGGATGAGCGGAGCGGCTGCTTGGAGGCTCATCGGCATGAACGACACACCGGCCGTGGCCGCCACTTCCACGCCCAGCACTCCCGCAGGTAGCGCTCCCGCACCCAGCGCTTCTGCCCGTAGCGCTCCCGCACCCAGGACTCCCGCAGGTAGCACTCCCGTGCCCAGCGCTTCCGCAGGTAGCACTTCCGGACCCAGCACTTCCGCCCGTAGCACTCCCGCGCCCGCCACGACCGTGGGCCTGCTCGCCGACAAGGTCGCCTTCATCACCGGTGCCGGGCGGGGCATCGGCGCCGCCGCGGCGCGGCTGTTCGCCCGGGAGGGTGCCCGGGTGCTCCTCGCGGCACGCACCGAGCACCAGCTCAAGGCGGTGACCGAGGAGATCCGGGCGGCCGGCGGCACCGCGGATTACGTGGTGTGCGACCTGGCCGACCCGACGAGTGTCCAGGCCGCCGTCGACCGGTGCGTGCGGCTGTACGGCCGGCTCGACGTGGCCTTCAACAACGGCGCCACCGGCCAGCCGCCCGGCCCGATGGACCAGATGTCGGAGGCCGACTTCGACCACGTCTGCGCCGTCAACCTCAAGGGCCCGTGGCTCGCCATGACCGCCGAGATCGCCGCCATCCGCGCCACCGCGCGGCGCGGGGCCATCGTCAACACCTCCAGCGTCGGCAGCCTGATGGGCAACCCCGAGCTGCCCGCGTACGGCGCCGCGAAGCGGGCGGTCAACAGCCTCACCGAGACGGCGGCCGTCACGTACGGCCCGGAGGACATCCGCGTCAACGCCATCGCGCCCGGCACCACACTCACCGAGATGCTGCACGAGTGGGACGAGAAGTCTCCCGGCACCATCGAGCAGCTCAACGCCCTCACCCCGCTCGGCCGCGCCGCCGACCCGGAAGAGATCGCCCAGGCCGCGGCCTGGCTCCTCAGCGACCGCTCCTCCTACGTCACCGGGACGGTCCTCCGGGTGGATGGGGGGATGCGGGCCTGAGGGGGCTCCACGGCGGGGAGGCCCCGGCCGGCCCCGGGCGCTCTGTACGGGGCCGTACGATCCGGCCGACCCCGTACGCTCCGTACGCGCGCCCGACGGCCGCTTCCTCGTCCTCCTCGGTCGCCTGGCCCTTCCTCCTCGGCCACCCGGCCCGCGGTCACTCCTCCTCGAACGGCGGCTCCCCCCAGTCCGGCTCGTCCCAGCCCAGCTCATCGCTGAACGCGGAACCCGGGTTTTCGGCGGCCGCGCCCGTGCCCGACGTGCCCGTGCCCGACGCGAACGTGGCGGCCGCGCCCGTGCCCGGCCTGCCCGTGGCGGGAGCACCCCCGGGCGGCGCGCCTCCAGCCGGATGGCCTCCAGCCGGATGGCCTCCGGCCGGGTCGCCTCCGGCCGGGTCGCCTCCAGCCGGGGCGCCCCCAGCCGGGTCGCCCGAGGCAGGCGCGTCCGCAGCCGACGCACCCTGCCCCGCCAGCACGTCCAGGATCTGCTCGCCGTACTTCGCCAGCTTGTTCTCGCCCACGCCGCTCACCGCGCCGAGCGCAGCCAGGCTCGCCGGGCGGGCCGTGGCGATCTCGCGCAGCGTGGCGTCGTGGAAGATCACGTACGCCGGTACGCCCTGTTCCTTGGCCGTACGCGCCCGCCAGGCCCGCAGCTCCTCGAAGACCGGCACGGCTTCCTCCGGCAGGTCCACGGGAGCCGCGCGCCGCCCCTTGGCCGCCTTCGCTGCCTTCGCGGCCTTGGCCGTCTTCTCCGGCTCGCGCCGCATCGGCACCTTGCGCTGCCCCCGCAGCACCTCACCGCTCTCCTCGGTGAGCACCAGCGTGCCGTAGTCGCCCTCGACCGCGAGCAGCCGCTGCGCCAGCAACTGCCGTATCACGCCCCGCCATTCGGCCTCGCGCAGATCGCTGCCGATCCCGAAGACGCTCAGCGCGTCATGATCGAACTGGATGACCTTCGCGGTCTTCTTCCCCAGCAGGATGTCGATGATCTGCCCGGCGCCGAACTTCTGCCGCCGCTCCCGCTGCAACCGCACCACCGTGGAGAGCAGCTTCTGCGCGGGAACCGTGCCGTCCCACGTCTGCGGCGGCGTCAGGCACGTGTCGCAGTTCCCGCACGGGCCGCTCTCCTGGCCGAAGTACGCGAGCAGCCGCACCCGCCGGCACTCCACCGTCTCGCACAGCGCCAGCATCGCGTCGAGGTGCGCCGACAGCCGCCTGCGGTGGGCGTCGTCCCCCTCCGACCCGTCGATCATCTTGCGCTGCTGGACCACGTCCTGGAGCCCGTAGGCCAGCCACGCCGTGGACGGCTGGCCGTCCCGCCCCGCGCGCCCCGTTTCCTGGTAATAGCCCTCCACCGATTTCGGCAGGTCAAGGTGGGCCACGAACCGGACGTCCGGCTTGTCGATGCCCATCCCGAACGCGATGGTGGCGACGACCACCACCCCGTCCTCCCGCAGAAATCGGGCCTGGTGTTCCGCGCGCGTCCGCGCTTCCAGCCCGGCGTGATACGGGAGCGCGGTGATCCCGTTCTGCACCAGGAATTCGGCGGTCTTTTCCACCGAAGCGCGCGAGAGGCAGTACACGATTCCCGCGTCACCGGCGTGCTCGGTACGCAGCAATTCCAGCAGCTGCTTCTTCGGGTCGCTCTTTCCGTCGATACGGTACTGAATGTTCGGCCGGTCGAAACTGGCCACGAAATGCCGGGCACTCTCCATGCCGAGCCGTGTGGTGATCTCCCGGTGGGTGGCCTCCGTGGCCGTCGCCGTCAGCGCCATCCGGGGCACCTCGGGCCACCGCTCGCGCAGCATCGACAGGGCCAGGTAGTCCGGCCGGAAGTCGTGGCCCCACTGCGCGACACAGTGCGCCTCGTCGATCGCGAACAGGGAGATCTTGCCCCGGTCCAGCAGGCTCAGCGTCTGCTCCACGCGCAGCCGCTCCGGCGCCAGATACAGCAGATCCAGCTCCCCGGAAAGGAACTCGGCCTCCACCAGCCGCCGCTCCTCGAAGTCCTGCGTGGAGTTGAGGAACCCGGCCCGGACCCCAAGCGCCCGCAGCGCGTCGACCTGGTCCTGCATCAGCGCGATCAGCGGGGAGACCACCACCCCGACCCCGGGCCGCACCAGTGCCGGAATCTGGTAGCAGAGGGATTTCCCGCCGCCGGTCGGCATCAGTACGACCGCGTCGCCACCCGCTATGACGTGCTCAATGATCGTCTGCTGTTCCCCGCGGAACGCGTCGTAACCGAATACCCGCCGCAGCACGTCCACCGCGCCACTGGCGTCGTCCACCGTTTCCCCGGCCCCGGGAGCCATCTCCACCTCGCTCATGCCAGCAGCGTACGAGCTATCCCGCCACCCGCGCTCAAGCCTGTGGATAACTCGGCGCGGGACCGGCCGCCTCTGCTACTCCCGCGCTACTCCCGCACAGCTCGCACGGCCGGCGGGGCGCCGCGCCGCCCTGGCAACCCCGTACAACGAAATCCACCACCCAGCCGTCTCACAAGACGACGAGGAAGACCACATAACGCCATGCGTGATTCCGGCAACACTCCGCCCCCGTCCGGCAGCACTCCGCCCCTGGCCGCACTCCGCCACCCCCGGGCCGCACTCCGCCCCCGCCGTGCCCCGCACCTCTCCGGCACAGAGCCCCAGCCCTCGACGCACACGACCGGCCCCCACCGCCGAACCACCGGCCCCTACCGCCGAACCTTCGACGTACGGAGAACTCCATGCGCTTCCACCGGCCTGCCTGCTCCCGTCCCCGCCCGGCCGTGACCAGCACGGCTGCCCTCTTCACCAGCACAGCCGCTGCCCTGGTTGCCCTCACCTCCCTCACGACCGCTACTGCCTCAGCGACCACTCCCGCGACTTCAGCCACTCGCCCCTGCCCCGAATCCGCCCTGAAGATCACCGCGTCCGCCCTCACCCCTCAGCACCCCGATGTCCTGCGCATCAGCGCCACCAATCGCACCACCACCCCCTGCGTCATCGACCGCATCCCCACCGTGACCTTTGGTGACCTGGACGGCGCTGCGCAGCCCGACCCGCCCACCGAGAGCGCCCCGTACCGCCTCGCTCCGGGTGCCACCGCGTACGCGACGGTCCGTACGGTCACCGGCCGACCGTCCCCGTCCACCCGTACCGTCGACTACATCACCGTCGCCGCCGACCCCGCCCACCACGGCCGCCGCTTCGATGCCGCGGCCCTGGGCGCGCCCACCGGTATCCGCGTCTGGTCGCCGACCACGACCTGGTGGCGCCCGTCCGCCGGCTGATCAGGCCGGCGCCGCACGGTCGACGCGCACCCCAACTGACCTACCTAGGGGGCGGGTTACTCCGAACCGCCCGCCCCCGCCCCCGTCATCGGCCAAAGTGAGCGCATGAGCCTCACGACCGCCGGCGAGCCGCCGGGCCCCGTGCGTTTCTTCCTGCTGTGCGACCGCATGGGCTGCGACGCTCGCGCCGTCCTCGACCTGGTCGTCGCCGACCCGCCGCCGGATATCGAGACGGACCTCTTCGGCCACCTTCTGCACAGCGCCAAAACGGCGGCCCCCCGTATCGCCGACATGGGCTGGACGTACTACCAGGGCGACGGCTACTGGTGCCCGCGCTGTTCCACCCCGCGCTCCCAGCGCCCCCGGCGAGGCCGCACCCGCTCGTCCTGACCTCCGGACCTCCTGGCCTCCGGACCCTCCTGGCCTCCGCATCTCCCGGACTCCGGACCACCGCCTCGAACAAGAGTAACTGGCTGGTAGCACTCCGTAAGATTTTGCCATCTTTCCTTGCACGCTTGAGCACTCCTGAACGCTATTGCGGGCAGAGAGCTCGCACTGGCTCTCCGGTGCCGGGACGAGCAGGCACCGTCCATCCCCAACCGGAGGGACCGAGGGCCTCGTGAACCTTGATCTCGTACGTGACTGGGCCGTGGCCGCCATCGCGGTCCGCGTGTTCAGCGCCGACATACGGATGCTGCTGCGCCGCCTCGCCGCAGCCCAGGTACTGGCGGGCGTCTCCGAACTCACGCGCACGGGTACGGAAACCCGCACCGGCACGGAAACCCGCACCGGCACGGGAGCCCGCACCGGCACCGGCGCCCAAGAACGCCTCCGTGCCCGTGCTCGCACCAGTAGCCGCGGCCGTACCCGCGCGGCTACGCACGCCGACGCTCCCGCCCGCCAGGCGCGCGACTACGGCACTCCGTACGGCAGCCCGCACGGCTCGCCGTACACCCCGCCGTACGCCTCGCCATACGGGAGCCTCCCGTACGGTCCCCAGCGCGATCACGACCTCCAGGAGGGCGAGCGCTGATGTCCGAACGCGAGCCGAGCGCCGACCGCGACCCGCGGCCCGGCCAGACCCGGGTCCCTCACAGGTCCGTCGCCCGTATGCCCCGACCCGCCTCCACCACCGGCCCCCAGAAGTATCCTTTCAGCGCACCCAGCGCACCCAGCGCACCCAGCACGCCGGAAACGGCCGGCACGCCGGTGAAACCTGGCGGCCCCAGCCTCCCCGCCCTCGGCCTGCCCGCCGACTTCCGCGCCTTCCACCAGCTCTACCGCGCGGGCTACATCCGGTACGCCGAACTCCACCTGGGGTCCCGCGCGGACGCGGAGGAAGCCGTTGACCTGGCCTTCGAACAACTCATGCTCGCCTGGCAGACCGTTCTGCGGCAGCCGGTCCCCGAGGCGTACGCCTGGCGCGTGGTGAAGAACCGCACCATCGACCACGCCAGGGCCCGCGGCCGCCGCCCGGTCGTCGTCGACGTGGCCGCCTTCGAAACCCTCTCCCTGCGCCACGCGCTCGACCCGATAAGCGAGTTGGAGGAGTCCCTCACCCTCTACCAGGCCATCGGCGCGCTGCCCGAGCGTCAGCGGGACGTCATGCTGCTGCGTTACGCCCTCGGATACGCCACCAAGGAAACGGCGCGCCTCATGGGCATCACCGAGGCCGGTGTCCGCTCGACCATCCGCCACGCGCTCCGCCGACTGCGCCAGGCGTTCGGCCTGGAGGAAGGGGAAGACGATGCCCGCCTTGCCGAATGACCTCGACCGCCTCCTGGCCAAGGCCCGCCTCGACACAGCTCCGTACACAGAACGCGAAGTAGCCGCGGCCGAAGCCCGGTTGGCCGCCCGCGTCACCGACCGCGTCCTGCACGGCGCCCTGTCCTTCGACGCCGCCATACAGGCCCGTGTGGAAGCGGCCCTGGGCCGCGACCGCACCACCGGCGAACGCGGTGACCCCTACGACTACGCACAACGCCAGATGCACGACGCCGCCCAGGACCTCCAACGCCTCTGCGCCCTCGTCGTCGGCGAACCCGACGCCCTCCACCAGATGTCCGTCTTCATCGGCGGCCGCCTCCTCGAACCCGACGGCGCACGCGTACTGGCCTGCGTCCTCCACCTGGCGGGCCGGGAGGACTCCGCCCGCTTCTGGTGGCAGTACGCCGCCGGCGCCGGCGACACCTCCTCCGCCTACTGCCTCTACCTGCACCACCTCTCCCTCGCCGAGGTCGGCGAGGCCCACTGGTGGCACGCCCACGCCGACCCGGACCGTCCCGCCCGCACCCGCCCCTCGGCCGACGCCTACGACCTGGTCATCTCCTGGGCCGTACGCCTCGAAACAGCCCGGGGCTTCGCCCCACCCCCACCCCGCACCACCGCCGCCGCCGTACTCGGCTACGTCTCCAAAGCCATCCAATTCACCGACAACCCGGACCTCGACCTACCCCTCCCCCCGGCCGGCTTCGCGGAACACATAGCGCAACTCACCACATCGAACCGGGGCTGACGGCGATAACCACACGCGGACAGCCGCCCCGGTCCACGGCACGTCCGAAGACCGAGCAGGCCACCGCCACGGCCACCAGCGCCCGCTACCCCAACTCCCGCCGAACCAACACCCGAGCAAACGGCTCCCCAGTGGCCCGCGCCCAAGCCATCCGCTCCCGCACCTCCGCGAGCGTCCGAGGCCGATAACCGGGCCCACCACAACAACTCTTGTGAAACCGAACCCCGGCATTCAGCAACACGGAAAGCACCCGCCAGCCGGCGACGTCCCGCCTCTTGGGCGCCGCGAAGGCAGACCCGACGTGAATGAGCGGCTCAGCACACCGAGGACAGACCCGGCCGTGGTCGTGGCGGCCGGGGTGGGACTGCTTGTAGGAGGCTCGGCAGGGGAGGCAGACGTAAGAGGTCTTCGCGGGGGGCATGGGGCGAGGGTAGAGCCGCGGAAACCCGGATACGACGTATTTAAAGGAAGCCCGTTCTGGTAGGGGTCCGTGCTGACCGATTCACTTGGACTCCATGCTCCGTAAGAGCTGACCGATTCACTGGGCCCCATGCCCCGCAAGAGACGGAGACCCCGCCGCCCAATCGGACGGCAGGGCCTCTGACCTGCTCTTTCTCTGTGCCCCCGGCAGGATTCGAACCTGCGACACCCGCTTTAGGAGAGCGGTGCTCTATCCCCTGAGCTACGGAGGCGGGGAATGGCCGGCGCCTGGTGGGGCGCGGGCGGGCTGCTGGTGGGCAGCTTTGGACAGGGTAGCGGATGTGGGGGCGGGGGTGGGGACGGGCCGGGCCCCGAAGGTTGTGGAGGCCTTCGGGGCCCGGAGGGGAGTGGGCGCCCGGTGATCATCAGGCGCCGTGCACGGGCCCTTAAGGCGCGTGTGCCGGGTTGTCCGGGGTCGGGGAGTTGGTCGTTGTCTTGCTGCGCTGGGTTTCCCAGCCGGTCAGGGCTGTGGCGCAGGCGTGGTCGAGGTGGCGTAGGCCGGTGAGGTCGAGGGTGACCTCGCGGTTGTGGGGGAGGGACTCCAGTTGGTCGAGGAGTTTGGGGAGGCGGAGGAAGGTGGCGTTGCCGAGGGCCCGTACCTGGATGGGCTCGGTGGACGGGGCGTCCAGGCCGGTGATCTCCAGGTGGACGTGGGAGGTCTCCCAGGCCGTCTTGGCGATCGCCAGGAGGAGGCCGATCAGTACGCCCTCGAACATGTTGGTCACGACGATCGCGATGGCGGTCGCCGCGAGGATGACGGCCTCGCCCCGGTGCTCACGCCACAGCGGGGCGAAGTCGCGCAGCGGGAGGAGCTTCCAGCCCGCGTGGACCAGTACGCCCGCCAGTGCCGCCACCGGGATGATCCCCAGTGCCGCCGGCAACGCCGCCGCGAAGATCAGCAGCCAGGCGCCGTGCATCACGCGGGACGCCTTCGTACGGGCCCCGGCGTGGACGTTCGCGGAGCTGCGTACGATCACCGCCGTCATCGGCAGGGCGCCCAGGATGCCGCAGACGGTGTTGCCCGCGCCCTGCGCCATCAGCTCCTTGTCGTACTGCGTACGGGGCCCGTCGTGCAGCCGGTCCACGGCCGCCGCGCTGAACAGCGACTCGGCGGACGCGATGAGCGCGAAGGCGAGGACGGTGCCGATCGCGCCGACCCCCGCCAGCTGGGCGAAGTCCGAGCCGCCCGGCGGCTGGATGGACGAGAGCAGGCCCGTCACCTCGACCCGGGCTATGGGCAGATCGAGGGCGAAGACGGCGAGCGTGGCCAGGGCCACGGCCGCGAGCGGGGCCGGCAGGACACGGGCCGCGGGCTTCCAGCGCGGCCACAGCACCAGTACGGCGACCGTGCCCGCACCGACGGCGAACGCGGTCAGCGCCGCGCCCGACCCGGCGGTGCCGGTGATCAGGCCCGGCAGTCCGCCGAGGTTGGCGAGGCCGCTGCCGGGCGCCTTGGCGTCGGTGAGCGCGTACAGCTGGCCGGCGATCAGTACGAGGCCGATGCCCGCGAGCATGCCCTGGACGACGGCCACGGAGATCGCGCGGAACCAGCTGCCGAGGCGCAGCGCGCCCATGGCGACCTGGAGGAGGCCCGCCACGAGGACGAGCGCCCCCAGGGTGCTGAGGCCGAACTGCTGTACCGCCTCATATACGAGGACGGTCAGCCCGGCCGCCGGGCCGCTGACCTGGAGGCTGCTGCCGGGCAGGAAGCCTGTGAGCAGGCCGCCGACGATGCCGGTGATCAGGCCGAGTTCGGCGGGGACGCCGGAGGCGACGGCCACGCCGACACACAGCGGCAGGGCCACCAGGAAGACGACGATGGACGCCGTGAAGTCCGCTCGGAGGAAGGGCCAGCGGCGGAAGGGAGAGGCGGAGGAGGAGGGGGAGGAAGAAGGTGGTGAGGGTGGTTGGGGGGTGGGGGTGGAGGAGGTGGCGGCGGGGCGGGGGCCCTTGGTCGCGCCCGGAGTCGTTTTCGGTGTCATGGGGAGTGCCTTCGCCGTCAGAGGGGGAGGAAGGTGTCGGTGGTGGGCCGGTGCGCGGTGACGAGGCCGGTGTGGACCTCGTAGTACCAGCCGTGCAGGCTCACCTCGCCCGCGTCGACGCGCTCGCGTACGCACGGGTACTCGCGCAGCCGCGCCAGCTGTTCGACGACGTGCTGCTGGACCGCGGTCGCCACCGTCGGCGCCTCGTCCCTGGGCAGTTCGCCGGAGACCTGCTGGGTCAGCCAGGCGCGTACGTCGGGGGCGCCGGCGAGGTCCTCGCGGCGCGCCATGGCGCCGACCGCCCCGCAGTGCGAGTGGCCGCACACCACGATGTCCGCGACGCGCAGCACGCGCATCGCGTACTCGATCGTCGCGGCCTCCGCGCTGGCCGGCATGCCCGGGCGGTGCGGAGGTACGGCGTTGCCCGCCGTACGGAGTTCGAAGAGCTCGCCCGGGAGGGCTCCGGTGATCAGGGACGGGATGATCCGTGAGTCGGAGCAGGTGATGAACAGGGCGAGCGGCGACTGGCCGTCGGCGAGCCGCTGGTAGGTCTCGCGCTCCTCGTGTACGGCCGCGATGCGGGCGTTGAAGGAGCGTGCGTGTTCGATGAAGGTGTCCACGAGGGAATGTCTCCTGCTGGTCGGTTAAGTGGTGCCATCCAGGTGCCGCGGACGCGCCGCGGCGTCACTGAGGGCATGGCAGAACCCGTTCGACTGGTGCGGAGCAGGAAGCCCCAGCGGTACTCCTCAGCAGCGGAAGACGCAGTACAGACAGTGCAGGGCGGGGCGCTTGGCTACGCCTGGTTTCGATGTGGTGAGCGTGGCGGCGGTGCCGGCGTGCGCGGGCGACAGGGCGTCGGCCGGGTAGGCCCGGGCCGTACGGAGGTACGGCGGGGTCGGGCGGCGGTTCGGGCACGGCGCGCCGTGCGCGGTCCGCGAGCAGCGGCGCGCGTGGTTGCGGTCCTTCTCCTTCTCCCGCCCGGGGTCGCGCTCGTTGTCACGCCGGTACTGGATGCCCGTGGTACGGGGCTTCGTCGTCGGGGACAGCTTGGTGGGTGTCCCGTGTGTACCGGGAAGAGCCGCAGGGGTGGGGGTGGACGCCTGGGCCGGTGCGGTGCCGGTGGCCGGGAGGAGCGGGGTCTTGCCGCCCTTGGCCGCTGCCGTACCCGAAAAGAGCAGGGTCAGGACCACGGCGAGGATGCCGAGGAGGGTGAGGGGGCGGAGGGAGCCTCGGTGAGTCTGGTCGCCGTGCGCCCGGTTCTCTTGCTGCCGGCTTGCGTATGGCCGGGTGCCGAGTGCGCCCCTGCGGGGCTGCCGGGACGGGACGGCGCACATACGAGCTCGCGCTTCGCGCCCGGGGGCAATTGGCGTGCGTACCGGCGTACGGGATGCGGCACGCGCCACCGTGAGGGTCGGGGGGCGACGGGGCGGCGTACGTTCCGCCCCCGCGCCCGGCGGGCTGTGCGGCCGGTTGGCGGCCGTGTAGTGGGCCGGGTGACCGGCCGTGTCGGGGCGGGCGGAGAGCGTCCGGGAGAACCAGGAGCGGGGACTGCGGCCGCCGGTCGCACCGTTCATGGTCGTTTCCTCGGAGCGCTGGTGATTCACGTTCGTATCCCGGGAGCGCCGGCCGTTTGCGGCCGATTCCTCCGAGGGGTGGTGATTCATGGTCGTTTCCCGGGAGCGCTGGCCATTCACGGCCGTTTCCCTGGAGCGCTGGTGATTCACGTCCGCTCCGCGGGAACGCTGGCCATCCACGGCCGTTCCCCCGGAGCGCCGGCCATTCGTGTCCGCTCCCCGGGAGCGCCGGCCGTTCATGCCCGCTCCCCGGGAGCGGCGGTAACGATGGGCGAGTCCGGGGCGTCGGCAGTCGTCGTACGGGCCTTGCCCTTCGACCGCCCGGCAAGCGCCAGCAGAGGGACAAGACCGAGCGCCACCAACCCGCCGCCGAGTCCCAGCGCCGAGTACCCGCCCGAGGCCACGACCAGCCCCGACGCCATGCCGCCCGTGGCGCCCGCGATGGCGATCCCCACGTCGACCAGGCCCTGCGTCGAGGCGCGGGTGGCCAGCGGTACGGCGTCGGTGACGATGGCGGTGCCGCTGACCAGGCCGAAGTTCCAGCCGACGCCGAGGAGTACGAGTGCGGTGGCCAGCGCCGGTACGGAGTGCGCGGGCGCCAGCGCGGCCAGCAGACCGGCGGCGAGCAGCACGACGCCGGAGGCCGCCGCGACCCGCTGTCGTCCGATCCGGTCCACGAGGAGGCCGGTGAGCGGCGACGGCAGATACATCGCCGCCACATGCAGGGCTATGACGAGCCCGGCGGTCTCGGTCGCGTGGCCGTGCGCCCGCATGTGGACGGGCGTCATCGTCATGATCGCGATCATGACCAGCTGGGTGAGGGTCATGACGGCGGCGCCGGAGACGATGCCGCGGATGTTCGTGGGCGCGGGAGTGGGTGCGGGTGCAGGCGCGGGCGCGGGCGCGTCGGCCGCTTCCGCTTCCGCTTCCGTTTCCGCCTCGCTCACCAGCTCATCCCTGGACTCCGCTGCCGCCGCGCGGGCCCGCGCCAGCCGCAGCGGATCAGGGCGCAGGAACGCCCCCAGCACCACCGCCGCGGCCGCGTACGCGACCACGGCCAGCAGGAACGGACCGGCCAGGCGCGGAATGCCCCAGACGTGCGCGACATCGCCCGTGACGCCGACCAGGTTCGGGCCGACCACCGCGCCGAGCGTCGTGGCGAACAGCACGAGGCTCACCGCGCGCCCCCGGCGCGCCGGTGAGGCCAGGTCGGCGCCCGCGTACCGGGCCATCAGGGTCGTCGCCGTACCCGCCCCGTATACGAGGAGGGACAGGAACAGCAGCCACACGTTGCCGGCGGCCGCGGCGATGACGACGCCGAGGCTGCCGAGGCCGGCCGTGGCGTACCCCAGGGTGAGCCCCGGGCGCCGCCCCCAGCGCTGGCAGACGCGGCCGATCCCGACGGCGCCGAGCGCGGCACCGCCCGTGAACAGGGCCGCGGGCAGGCCGGCCAGCCCCGTGGAGCCGAGCATCTCCTCGGCGAGCAGCGCGCCCACCGTGATGCCCGCGGCCAGCCCCGCGCCGCTGAGCGTCTGGGAGAGGGCGAGTACGGTCAGTACGCGCCTCTGCTCGGGGGGCTCGGGCGCCTCCGGGGGCGCGTTTTTGTGCGAAGCGGCGTGCGGGCCATGGGGTGGTGTGGCGTGGGGGGCCGGTTCGCCGGGCCGAGCGCTCATGGGTCCGTGTCCTCGTGATGGGGAGGGGCGGGCTGCCCCGGAAGCGCCCTCAGGGCGCGCCGGCGGGCTGGAGGGCCGCGATGTCCCGCAGCGACATGTTCAGCTGGTCGTGCAGGAAGCGCACGATCGTCCAGTGCGGCAGCGCACCCTCGTCGAAGGGGCCGAACTCCCGGACGTAGAGCGGTATCCAGCGCAGGGCTTCCTCGATCGCCTGCTCGCGGCCGGGCTCCTGCTGGTAGTCCTCGTATCCGATGCTGCGGTGCTCGATGAAGAACCGGCCCGGGAGCCGTTCCTCGCAGAACTGCCGGTATTCGCGCGTCTGGAGTATGAGGTAGTGCCAGATCTCGTCGATGTCCTGCTCGACGGGCAGGAAGAGGCCGCTCAGCTGCTCGCGGTGCCGGGAGACGAGGTAGAGGTACCGCAGGCACTCGGTGACCTGCCGTTCCACGTACGCGGGCTCCGCGCCGTCGCCCAGCGCCACGAAATGCTCCACCACCTCGGCGTGCAGGCGGTCGCCGAGCAGGGCGACGAGGTCGTCCGGGGAGATGCGGGGCTCTTGATCGGCGGGCGGAAGCTGTTCCTGCAGGTGCGTGGTCATGGTTCTCCCGTGGTCTTCGCGTGTGTCGCAGCTGCCGCGTGCACCGCAACTGCCGCGTGTGTCGCGGTTACCGCGTGTGTCGCAGCGACCGCGTATGCCGCAGCGACTGCGCGTATCTCGCGTATCGCGCGGATCTCGTGGGTCTCGCGGATCTCGCGTATGCCGTCCGGCCCGTCCGGCCCGTACGGCGACGGGTGGATCCCCCCACCCGCTCAGCTCGCCCCGTCCGTCTCGCCCATCCCGTCCGCGCCGCCCGTCCCCCGGTCGAGCCACGCGTACTTCCCCGACTTCCCGATCGGGATGTGGGCGCAGTGCTCGACCCGGCACGCCATGCCGGTCAGCCGTTCCACTCCGGCGCTCAGCGCCGCCGTCTCCGACGCGTCCAGAGGGCCGCCGTCGAACGTGGTGTACCGCAGCTCGGCCTCGCCGAGCCCAGTCCCTCCCTGACCGTCCCCAACCACCCGCAGCTGATGGACGAACACCCTCGACGACGCGCCGCTCACGCAGTCGTCCAGGTCGCCCTGGGCCACCGGTCCTCGGCCGTGTGCCGAGTTGAGCAGCTCCTTTTCGCGGCCGCAGAACCGGACGATCTTCGTCGGGTCCGGTGTGCCGTCCAGCGTGCGCGCGCAGTCACCGGACCGGTAGCGGATCAACGGCATGTACGGGTTCCGCACGCTCGACACGATCATGCTGAAGATGCCGCTGCCCGGCGCCACCGGGACCAGCTCGACGCTCATCTTGTCGAGGTAGGGGTGGTAACGGCCGTCGCGGTCGCTGTAGTAGAGGTAGCCCAGTTCGGTGCTGCCGAACAGGTCGATGACCGGGCAGTCGAAGTGCTCGTACAGGTAGCGCCGTACGTTGACCGGCGTGTACTCGTAGGCGTGCACGATGCTCGCCGGCTTGGGGAACCGGTCCCACAGCCCCCATTCGCTGACCTTCCGCACGAGGTGCGCGAGGTGGTAGCCGGAGCAGTCGAGGTGGTAGCGGCCGTCCGGGTGCGCTTCCCGGGCCGTACGGATCTCGGCGAGCATCCGTTCCACATCCGCGCGGTCCCAATGGGCCGGGTCCAGCGTCAGGTTGACGTAGAAGGTCCGGTCGTCGAGCCGTCGGTCGTCCAGGTCCGGTACGGGCGCGAGCGTGGTCCGCCCGTGTTTCTTCGCGTTCACGCGCGCCACGTGTTCCGTCGCCAACACGGTGGTCAGCGAAACGCGTTGGCAGCCCGCATGCCAGGTGTCGGCGATGTCCGGGTGCTCGCTCCACAGCCGGTAATAGGAGTTCAGCAGGAAGTACGGCGGCCGAATGATCTGCATACGGGCGTGGTTGGTGCCCGTGGAGAGTACGTACTCGGCCTTGCCGGCGGCGAGCGCTGCGGCCAGTTCCGGTGTCATCCAATTGTCCGGAAAGCCCCGGGCTATCTCCGGTTTGTCGAGTATGGGGAAATGCCCCCGCTCTATCGACGCGCGGTAGATGGGTATGTCCCTTATCCGGTTCACGATGTCGGCGGTCGGTTGTCCCGACCGGCTCGGCTGGCCATCCATGGTCACCCTCAGGTCTGTCTTGTGTGGCGGACGGGGAGTGATCGGTGTCGCGGCGTACGGGAAGCGGGGTGTGGGACCTGCGTCGTGCCGGGAACGTTGGTGGTGCGGGCGGTCGTTGTACGAGCGTCGGTGGTACGGGCAGCGACTGCGCGAGCAGCGGATGCGCGAGCAGCAGGTGTGCGGGTCGCGGCTGCACGGGCAGCAGGTGTGCGGGTCATGGCTGCACGGGCAGCGGCTGTTGTGCGGGCCTGAAGTGGCGGGGAGCCGGCCGGTGCTGTGCGGGCCGCCGACCGGGTCCCCGCCGGGAGGGCTCAGCGCCCGGTCAGGAAATACATCCCGTCTTGGGCGCGGCCGTGGTCGCGCTGATGCAGCCGGACTTCGTGGCGCTGATGCAGCCGTCCTTCCCGGCTCCGCGCGGCGAGTTCAGGGCGACCCACTCACGCCAGACGCCGTCCTGGGCCATCTTCTTGATCAGCTGTTCCATGTCCGTCGAGCCTCCGCAGGCAGGGGATGGTGGAAAACGGCGATGATCAGCCACGCAAGCCGCGCGGGTGCCGCTCTCCAGAACGTAAAAGAAAGACCAAGTGATCGTCAAAGGCTCACCGGGTCCCGATGGCTCAAACGCGGGCGTGAGGGGTCTGTTTTGGCTTGATCCTTCCTATTGTGGCCATGGCCTGGCGGGTACTCGTGGCCGATAGTGGTCGTTCTTGGCTGGAAATGTGCGCCAAGGGAAAGGGTGGGGCCGGCGATTGGTACAACATGAGCATGTCAAGTGGGCCTGTGGCTGGAACGTGAGCGGGTGGCTGGTTTACGGCCAGGTGGCTGTGAGGTGAAGGCCCGGTGGATGTCCCGAAGTCGCGTCGGGATGGCGGCCAATGTGGGCTCGTCGGGGAGTCCCCGGAGGTGCCCGGAAGCATCCGGAAGTGCTCCGGGAGTACCCCGGAATCACCCGAAACACGAAGCGGGGAGGGCTGCGTCAACCCTCCCCGCGACCAACGCGAGACGCCTCCCCGACGCCCGCCGAATCGGCCGCGTACGTCCGTCGAATCGACCCGCGCGCGCCCGTCGAATCGACCCGCTTACGTCCGTCGAAACGACCGGTACGTCCGTCGATACGACCCGCGCGCACCCGCCGAAACGACCGCGTACGTCCGTCGATATGACCCGCGCACGCCCGCTGGAAGTGCTCCTGGCCCCGTCGGAGCGGCCCCGGAGTGCGGGTCGGGAGGACTCCCGAGCGCGCGCCGAAATGAGCGCGGCGGCCCCCACGCCCCGTCAGCGGATCACCGCGCCATCAGCGGGCAATCGCCGGTCGGCCGCCGCGCGATCCCTGGGGCAGTTCAGGGCAAGCCCGGGGCGGTTCTCCCTTCCCCGGCCGGAGCTGGAATTCCGTCGAAGGCCGCCCGCCGTTCCGTACGCGCCTTTTAGGGGCCCTATGCGCGGGCCCCTCAATGAACCGTCTACGAATCCCTGCCCGTCACGCTCTCCAGCGGCCTCGCCGTGACCCTCGCGGTGAACAGCTCGTGCCCGTTCTGAAGTGCGGTGACGCGGGTGTGGATGAGGCCGTCGTCGTCGGTCTGCGGCGTATCCCCCGCCGTGTCCTCGATCGGCACTTCGACCGGAACTCGGGACGGAACTCGGGCCGGAACTTCGGCTTGCGAATCCGCGGCGCCCGTGGCTGCCCGTGCCCCCGTCTCCGGTCCCGTCCCCGCTTCCGTCTCCGATCCCGACTTCGTCATCTTTCCCGCCCCCGCTTCCGGGCGGCCGAGTACCGTCGCCTCTATCCAGCACGGTGCGTCCAATTCCGCGTACCGTGTGAAGACGGTGCTCAGGCCGACGGGTATGACCTCCATCGGGTGGAGCGCCGCGTGGACCGCCTGGTGGGCGGCCTCCAGCAGCAACATGCCGGGGGCGTGGTCGACGGGGTGGTCGAAGATGACCGGGTGGGTGGTGTCCGTGCGGAGCTGCCAGCGGTTGCGGGTGTCCGTGGGCGAGAGCATGACGCTCTCGAACTGCTCGCGGGCCACCCTGTGCGGCGCCACCGGCGGCGGCAGCGGAACAGCGCGGGCCATCGCTTCCCGGGCATCGCTGTATTCACCGCGCAGCCGGCGGTAGATGGCCGGTGCGTGGCTGGTGAAACGTGCGACCGCGGTGCCGAGGTGAACACCGTTCCGGGTGGCCTCGACATCCATGGTCAATGCACTCAGTGTGTCCTTACGGCGTTTGATGTCGGAGCAGGCGATGCGTAGTTCGATCTCGGTGGGGGCAGTCTCGGTACGCAGTGCTTCAGGGACCAGCGAATAAGTGAAGTGGTCCCAGATGAGTTGGTGTCCGAACGGCACGTTGTAAGCGAGATGTGAGAGCAGCGGAATGGTCTGCCGGATCGTCTCGATGAGCAGAAGCGGGTCGTGCAGCCGATTTCTTGAGGAGTAGAACGTATGGGCCCGCGGCCATTCCGCGGTCACGGTGTGGACATCCGGGGCCGTCTCCTGCCAACTGGTGAGCAGAACTTCGGACAACGCCGTCTTGTGCACATACTCCTTGGGCACGGTGGTCGTCAGCGTGCGCGGGGAAGGTCCGGCGGCAGCAGGTGCGGGAAACTTCGGAAGCTGGCCGGTGGTGCTCATGCGGGTATCCCCCTGAGGAGTGTCTGCAGGTCCGGTCCGTTGCGGCCCGTTGGTGGTCCGCCGGGGCGCTCTGGCCGGTCCGCTACGTTCCTGGACGGCCGCCAGGCGGCCAACGCGGGCGACTGTGCGGTCGGTTCGGCCGTCACGGCGTGAGAGCCTCGGCTTTCATAAAATAAATAGTATTCGTTTTGTTTGTCGAGGGAGCTGGTGCTGTCCATGCAGGAGCGTGCGGTCAGGACACGTGAGGTCATCCTCCGGGCGGCCGCCGAAGTGTTCGACGAGTTCGGGTTCAGCGGCGCCAGTATCAGCAAGATCATGAAGCGGGCCGGAGTGACGCAGGGTGGGATGTACTTCCACTTTCCGTCAAAAGAGGCACTGGCCCAGGCCGTGATGGTCGAGCAGGGCGGCGGCCTGGACCTGCCGCCCGGAGAGGACGGCCTCCAGCGCCTGATCGACATCACCCTGTATCTGGCCGAGGAATTGCAGACAAATCCCAAACTGCGGGCGGGCGTCCGACTTGCGGTGGAACAAGGGGAGTTCGGGGTACAGGACGATTCCGCGTACCGCGCCTGGGCCGAGGAGTTCGGCGGCCAGTTGCGCGCCGCCCGCGAGAAGGGCGAACTGCTCCCCGAAGTGAACGTGGACGAACTGGCCTGGGTTCTGGTCAGCGCCTACACGGGTACGCAACTCTTCTCGCAAATCTCCTCCGGCCGCGCCGATCTGCACCAGCGCGTGGTCTCCCTCTGGCGCTATCTGCTGCCCGGCGTCGCCGTCCCGCCCCTCAGGCCGCTGCTGACCTTCGCGGCACGGCGGCGCCGGGTGGTGGCGTGAGGGTGAGCCCGTGTGAGCGGGAGGGGCAGGGACCGCTGTAGGAGGCGGTGCGGGCCTTCACGGACGCGTACGAGACCATGGCACGTAGCGGTTCCAGCAGCACATCAGGAAGCGAGTGCACGAGCGTGACGGCGAACGCGGTGAACACGGGGAACACGGAGGACGAGGCGCGGGCGGAGGCCGGTAGCGGGCAGACGGCCCGCCCGTGGCGTGTGGTCGTCACCGGAGCGACCGGCTTCATCGGGTCCGCGGTGCTGCGAGAGCTCCTGCGTACGCAACCGGGCTCTTCCCCGAGCCCCCGCCCGCATACCGAACCCACCCCCTCCCTTACGGAACCCGCCCTTACGGGACCCGCCCTTACGGAACCGGCCCTTACGGGACCCGTCTCCTCCCTTACGGACCCCACCCCCTCCCCGCGCCCCCTCCAGATCTGCGCCACGTCCCGCAAGCCCCCCGCCGACTCCGGCATCGACAGCCCCGACTCGGGCCCCGACTCGGGAGCCAACTCCGGCTCCGGCTCCGACCCCCGCATCGACTGGGCCCGAGCCGACCTGGCCGACGCCGCCTCCCTCCGCGGCCTGTGCGAGGGCGCCGATGTGCTGCTCCACCTGGCTTCCGACATCGGCCGGGACGAGGAGCACTGCGAGCTGGTGAACGTGCGCGGCACCGCCGCCCTGGTCGACGAGGCCGTACGCGCCGGTGTCGGCCGTATCGTCCACCTCTCCACCGCCGCCGTGTACGGGGCGGGGCCGCACTCCGGCCTGGATGTGGACGAGATCCCGCCCGCCCCGGTCTCCGCCGCCAGCCGTACCCGGCTCGCAGCCGAGCAGCCGGTGCTGGCGGCGGGCGGTACGGTGCTGCGCCCGGGGCTGGTGCTGGGCGCCGGTGACCGGTGGGTGGTGCCCGCGCTGGCCGAGCTGCTGGGCCGGGTGCCGGCGCGCTGGGACGGGGGCCGCGGACTGCTCTCGGTCGTGGCGGTCGAGGACCTGGCCCGCCTGTTCGTACGGCTGGCCCTCGCCCCGTACGACACCCCCGGCACTCCTGGCGCCTCCATCACCTCGACCACGCCCAACACGTCCACCACCACCGGCATCCCTGGCACCCCCGGCATTCCCAGCGGCGTGTACCACGCCAGCCACCCCACCCCCGTGAGCAACGGCGACCTCATGGACACCCTCCTCGCCCATGACGTCTTCCCCGACGCTCCGGCCGCCCTCCCCGATCTCTCCTGGTCCGACTGCCTCCAGCGCCTCGAAGCCGTCCCCGGCCGGGTGAGCGAGCGGCAGTTCGCCCTTCTCGCCCGCGACCACTGGTACCGCAGCGACGAGGTGTGGACGGCGGCGGCCTGCGACCCGGGCCCCGGCCCGCTCGCGCGCCTCGCGGACTCGGCGGACTGGTACCGGACCCACCTCCGCGCCCGCTTGCAGACGCGTGCCTAGACCCGCCCGCGCCGGAGCTCGCGCCGGTGGACGTACCGGTGCGCACGCCGGTGTGAGCGTCGGTGTGAGAGCTGGTGAACGCGCCGGGCGAACACGCCAACGCGCCGGGCCATCTCGAAGACCCGGCGCGTCGGCCTGCCTGCTTTCTCCCTGCCCCCTGCCAGGGTCAGGACACGAACCGCACCCGAGTAAGGGTCTGTTCGTCCTGCACCGCCGTCAGGGCACGATAGGCATGCGCGGCGGACGACAGCGTCATGTGGTGGTGCCACCCCGGAAACGAGCGGCCCTCGAAGTCGTGCAGTCCGAAGTCCGTCTCCAGGGCGCGCAGGGTGGCCGCGGGCAGCTGGTGCAGCCGGGCCAGGCCGACGAGCTGGCCCATGCGGCGGTGCGCCATGTTGGTGAGCCAGACCCGGTTCGGCCGGGCGGAGGTCTGCCCCGGCTCCGCGAAGGCGCGGTAGGTGTGGGGGGAGCCCGGGACCCGTACGGGCGTGGGCGCGGTCTGGAGGAGGCGCGGGCGGGCGCCCGGGTCGCCGGGCATACCGGGCGTGGCCGGGGTGGCCAGCGCGGTGGCGGACGGCACGGCGATGACGAAGTCGCGCCCCTGGCGGGCCAGCGCCTCGATGAGCCGTACGGAGTCGGAGTACTCGCTCAGGTCGGCGACGACGGGCGCCGGCGCGGAGCACGTACGGGCGGCCTGCGCCTCCACCAGGTCGAGGGCGTGCACCCACATCGGGCGCGGGTTGTTCGCCTCCGAGGCGGGGATGCGGTTGCGGCGCAGCAGCTCCTCGTCACCGGCCCACTGGGGCGGCAGGAACAGCCGCCAGTCGACGGATACGGCCGAGCTGTCACCGCACTCGGCGGCCGAGGTGACGCTCGCCGTCGAGGCGGCGGGGGACGCGGCCGCGTCGCCCACCGGCAGGAACATGCCCATCGCGAGCTGGCAGCTGACGGTGCGCCCGGCGCGGGAGCAGAAGCGACGGTGCACGCCGACGGAGTGGCCGCCCCGCTTGGGCAGCACCGCCGGGGCCAGGATCCACGCCCGGGCCGGGCCGGACGCCTCGGCCCGGCGCGCGATCTCGCGCCGTACGGGGTTCCAGTCCCAGGGGCTGGCGTTGAGGAACTGGTGCAGCGACTGCGAGGCGGTCGGCGAGTCGGACACCGCGGCGGCCAGTCGGCGTACGGACTTCTTGCCCTCGGTGGTCAGCAGCGCCAGCAGGTATGCGTGCGCCCAGCGGCGCTGGTCGGTGCGTGGCAGATGGCCGAAAAGGTCGTCCGCGAAGGCGTCGAACGAGCCCGACGCGTCGGCGGCGGCGCGACCGGAACCGGTGGTGGCGGCCGGGGCCGCGGCGGTGGTGCCGGTCCTGCCGCTCCGGCGGGCGCTTCCGGTTCGGCCGGTGGCGGTGGTCCGGCCGGTGGTCCCGGTCGCGGCGGACCGAGTGGCCCGGACCGGTCGTGCGGCGCGGCCGGTGCCGCCGGGGAAGGCGTCGGCCGGGACGCCGGAACGATCACGGGCGCCGGACTTGTCGGTCGCGCCGACGGCTGCGAGAGGGTGGCCGGAAGGGAGGGTGGCGGACAGGGATCGTGCGGGTGTGCGGGTGGTCGGCTGCGCAGTTTCTGTCGTCATGTGTTCGTTCCCTCCCGTGGTCATCCCGTGGATCGGGCGCCGACCAGCAAAGAATAAAGAACGATCGTTTTTTTTGCGAGCCCGCGAGGTCCGGGGCTGTTTCCGTCATACCCGGAACCGGGTCGGGCGGCTGTTGAGCGACGCTCGGGCGACTGTGGAGACCGGGGTGCGCGGGCGCCCGGACAGGGGGCGCGCCGGCGATACGGCAGCGGCGCCCGGCCGGTCCGTACGCGCCCCCGCCGACCGGCAGGCGATCCGCCCCGAGGCTGCCCCGGCGTCGCGCCCCGGATTCCGCTTCGCCCTCTGCGCCGACCCGGCCCCGACCGGCCTCGCGATCGTTGCAAGAGCCCCCTTGAGGGCCCCCGGTTCCCATACTGATCAAGTCTCCGCCAACTGCCCCCGTCGCCGTGCGGGCCGCCGAACCCCGGCCCTAGCATGGGCGGTTGGGTGTCACCGGTACGGCGCTGGCAACCGAGGGCGATCACCGAGGCGGGACAATGGCGCGACAGGACCGAGCTGAGCGGACGCGCCGGGCCCTGCTGCGGGCGGCTGCCGACGAGGTCGCCGAGAAGGGGTACGCGGGCGCCTCGCTGGCCCGCATCAGCACCGCTGCCGAGGTGACGATCGGCGCCCTGACCTTCCACTTCGCCTCGAAGGCCGCGCTCGCGGAGGCGGTCCGGGATTCCGGGTGCGCCCTGACGCGCAGCGCGCTGGCGTCCCTCATGAGGCCGGGCGCGCGCCCGAACCCCGGTGCGCACGGCGAGCTGCGACGGGTCGTCACCTTCACGCGCACGCTTGCACGCCTCCTCGAAGAGGAGCCGACCGTACGGGCCGCCGCCCGACTCGCCTGGGACTTTCCCGGCGACGGCAACACCTGGTACGCGATGTGGCTGCCGTGGCTCGGCGACCTCGTCGACCGGGCGCGCGCGGACATCGCCGGCTGGACCACCCCGGAAGCGGTCACCGCCACCGCGCTGTCCGTGGTGACCGGCGCGGAATTCGCGGCCCGTATCGGCGTACCGCGCGGCGCCACGGCCGGGCTGTCGCCGTGGGAGCACGTGGACCGGGTCTGGGGGCTGCTGTTGGGGGCCCGCACGCCGCTGGTGGTGGGCGGCGAAGAGAATCCGCTCGGCGGTGGCGGGAGCCCGCTGGGCAGCGGAAGCTCGCTGGGCGGCGGAAGTCCAGTGGGCGGCGGGAGCCCGCTGGGCGACGAGGACCCCGTAAACGACGAGAACCCGGTGGGAGCCGCTACGCGGTGACGGCTTCGCCGTCGGATGAGGGCTGTAGCGATCGGTTGTGGCGACCGGTTGCGACGACCGGTTGCAGCGACCGAGTGCCGCCACCGATCACCACGACCGCGTGCCCCCACCCGCTCCCGCAACCACATGCCCCGCCGATCGCCGCAACCCGACGCCCCGCCGATCGCCACGACGCACCCCCCGCCGACCGCCGCAACCAGACGCCCCCGCCGATCGCCACAACCACATGCCCCCGATCGCCGCAGCCGTCCCCAGCGCAAAAATCCATCGCAGCCGCACGGCCGGCATGGCACCATCACCGGCATGCCAGGTTTGCCAGCGATCATGACGCCTGACCAGCTCGCCGCCCGTACGTCACGCGCGTTGGACGCCGCCGTCGGCGCAGGCCGCGACCTGGGGCTCACGGTCACCGATCCTCAGGTCCTCCACGACGTGTTCTCCGTCGTCGTCCACCTCGCCCCCTCGCCCGTGGTGGTGCGGGTCCCGACCGTCCTGCCGTCGTACGCCACCCCCGACAGCCAGGCGGCGCGTCAGCGGGTGGAGCTGGATGTCGTGGCCTGGCTCGCGGAACAGGGGGTTCCGGTGGTGCCGCCGAGCCCGCTCGTGCCCCGGGAGCCCGTGCAGCGGGACGGTTTCGCCATGACCTTCTGGCAGTTCGTCGAGCAGGACGCGAACGGCGAACCTGATTACGTGCGCAACTCCGGCCTGGTCGCCGACCTGCACGCCGCGCTGCGCGCGTACCCGGGTGAGCTGCCGTTCCTGGCGGCCGCCGAACCTCGGTTCGTCACCGAAGGGCTCGCCGGTCTCGAAGGGCGCACCGACCTCATCGAGCCGTCCGACCTCGACCGCGCGCGGCGCGAATGGGCCGTCCTGGAGCCGCTCGTCAGCTCGCGCGCCGCGTTCGAGGCGGCGTTCCCCGGCGTCGGCTTCCAGCCGGTCCACGGGGACGCGCCCGCCGTCAACATCGTCACCACGACGAGCGGCGCGCTGTACTCCGACTTCGAGCTGGCCACACTCGGGCCGGTCGAGTGGGACATGGCGGCCCTCGGCCCCGAGTGCGAGGCGGCGTACAACGGCGCCGCGCGCCGCCTGGGCCTCCGGGAGCTGGACGAGCGCGCCATGCGCGCCATCAACGCCGTGGGGATGCTGCGGGCGGTGGCGTGCTTCGCGTTCGTACCGCGACTGCCCATGCTGGCGGACGCCCTGAAGCCGGCCGTCGAGCAGTGGCGGGGGACGCCGTTCGCCGGGGGCCTGGAGGACTGAGCCCCTACCAACCCTGGACCTGGACCTGGACCTGGACCTGGACCTGACTCTAACCCTGGCCCTGGTTCTGACCCTGGCCTCGGTTCTGGCCCGGGTCCTGGCCTTGCTCCTGCTCGTCTTCGGCGAACGCGGCGATCAGGCTGTGGGGCGCGTCGTCGCCGAACATGAACTCATAGAGTCCGGAGCCCTCGGTGGCGACCTCGGCGCTGCGCGGGAACATGGCCTGCTCGTACGCGGTGAGCGCGGCCTCGATGTCATCGGGGTGCGCGGCGAGGGCCTGGCCGAGTTCCGCGCCGTCGAGCATGGCCAGGTTGGCGCCTTCGCCGTTCGGGGGCGCGAGGTGGGCGGCGTCGCCGATCAGGGTCACCCCCGGTGCCCGGCCCCACCGGTGCTCGACCGGCAGTGTGTTCATGGTGCGCAGGACGGGCGTGGTGTCAGCTTCGGTGATCAGCGCGGTCAGTTCGGGTGCCCACCCGTCGAATTCCCGCGCGATCCGCGTGGTGGCCGCGGCCGCATCGGTGAAGTCGATGGCGGCGAACCACTCCTGGGGCCTGGCCAGCATCACGTACGCGTGCAGGGTGTCGCCCCTTTCCCGGTGGGCCTGGATGCCCTTGCCCGGCGCGGGCGTGAGCAGCATGCCGCCGCCGACCGCTTTCGCGGTGGCCGGATACCGGGTGTCGGCGTCGAACAGATAGGTCTCGACGCACGACATGCCGGTGTACGTTGGGGTGGCGGTGGAGAGCAGCGGTCGGACCCGTGACCAGGCGCCGTCCGCGCCCACCAGCAGGGTGGTTTCGACGGAGCTGCCGTCGGCGAACGTCACCTCGTGGCGGCCCTCGCCGAGGGTGCGGGTACGGCTGACCTTGTGCCCCCACCGGACGGTGCCCGCCGGGAGCGAATCGAGCAGGACCTGCCGCAACTCGCCGCGCTGCACCTCGGGGCGTCCGCCCGTACCGTCGTCCGCCTTGTCGAGCAGGACGGTCCCGTCCCGGTCGAGGACGCGCAGCGCCTGACGGCCCTCCAGGATCAGGCCCTGGAACTCGTCCATCAGGTCGGCTGCCTTGAGGGCGAGCTGCCCGTTGTAGTCGTGGATGTCGAGCAGCCCGCCCTGGTGGCGGGCAGTGGGGGAGGACTCCGCCTCGTAGACGGTGGCCGGTATGCCGTTGACGTGCAGGACACGGGCGAGTGTGAGGCCGCCGAGACCGGCGCCGATGATGGTTACGTGAGTGGTCATGGTGGCTCCTTCGCCGTCGTACGCCTGCCGGGCGGGCGCTTGGCAGGGTCACCGGAAAGGTGCCAGGCCTCGCTGACGGACCGCCGACAACGGGCCGACAGGTGGCCGAGATCCGGTAGGTGGCTGTGGCCGGGTAGGTGGCCGAGAGCCGGGTGGGGGCACAAGGTCAGCCGTACCCGTACGTCCGGCGTGGTCCGCCCCGGGGCGGGCGGCTTCCGACGCCATGGCCGGGCTCCCGCGACCCCGGCTTCGTGCCGCTCCGGAACTTTGTGAAGTAGTCCGTGATCCGCTCACCGGCTCCAGAAAAATAGCGAACGTTCTTTATTCTCAGGCTGTCGCCCGCCTGCCAACCTCTCCCCGGGGGCCAGTCCCTTGTCCGTGCCCGCAGCCCGCACCGCCGTTCCGCCGCCTCTCCCCGGGCGGCCGGCCAGCACCCAGGACGCGTGGATCGAGGACCTGTGCAGACACCTTTTCGTGTCCTTCACCAGGGCGGACCACCACCTCAAGGGTGAACAGTACGTACGCGGACTGCTCACCGCCCCCGGCCGCAAGTCCATCCGCAACATCGCCCGCACCCTGGAGGACACCGGCGCGGCCCAGCGCCTGCACCACTTCATCTGCAACGCCCCGTGGAACTGGCGCGCCGTCCGCGAAGCCCTGTCGGAGTACCTGGTGCGGCGTGCCCGGCCGCGCTCCTGGGTGGTCCGCCCGATGCTCATCCCCAAGTCCGGTACGAACTCGGTCGGCGTCCACCGCCGCTTCGTCCCCGCCACCGGGCAGCTGGTCAACGGGCAACTGGCGTACGGCCTCTGGTACGCGAACCAGTCCCTCGTCGCCCCGGTCGACTGGCGCCTGCATCTGCCGGCACCGGACTCCGGGCCGTTCGCCCTGAGTGACGAGGGTGTTGCGCGGGTCCTCTCCTTGGCGCGCCGGTCCGCCTGCCCGGAGACCGCGGAGCTTCCCCCGATGGTCTGGGACAGCCAGATGCACCACGCCGCCGACGTGCTGGGCGCGTTGACGCCGCTCGGACTGCCCGTCATGGCTCGTACGCCCGGATCGCTGCCGCTCCTGCTGGTGGACCGTTACGGCCGCCCGTCCCGCCGCGGCGCCCTCCCCGCGCAGCGCATCCTCGCCGCCCCGGAACGTTTCAGCCTGCCGGTGCACAACGTCGCCCCTGGTGTGCGGGCGATTCTGGCCCGCGTCGCCCCCGCGCGGACCGGCGAGAGCGGAGGCGCGGGTGAGCTGCTGCTCTACGCCCAGCGGTACGAGGACGCCGAGGCGTACGACGGGCACGGCACGGGTGCCCGCGCGGACTTCTGGCTGACCACGTCCGCCGTGGCCGGGAAGGTCCCGGCCGAACTGCACCTGCTCACCCGGACCGCCGCGCGCGTGGCCCGCGACAGCGTCCGCACCGGCGGCCGTACCGGCCTGCGCGACTTCGAGGGCCGGTCGTACGACGGCTGGCACCGCCACATGACGCTGGCCTCGGCCGCGTACCTGGTCCAGACGCTCACCGCGCTCGATGCCGTACGGTCGGCCCGCGAAGCGCAGCGGCCCTGCGCGCCCGAATACGCGTACCCGAGCACGGGCGCGCCGCGCGGGCCCGGCCGGCGCGTATGCGAGCAGCCCCTCACCCTGGTGGGGTGACGGGCGGCCGCGCAGGTGGGGAACGGTCCGGTCAGCCGCCGAACGTCCAGCTCAGGGAGCCGTCGGCGGTGGCCAGCGTCGCCAGGATGATCAGGTCGGCGGCGCCGAGGGCCATGCCGAGCGCGGCGCGGGCGCGCCGGGTGGTGTGGCGGGCCAGGGCCAGCGCGCCGAGTACGAGGGCGCAGGGGCCGAGGATGACGTTGGCGACCAGGGTGCCGACGAGGCCGAGCACGAACGCGGCCACGGCCATGCCGTCGGCCTGGCCGTACGGCGCGGGGCGATGGGCGGGCTTCGGCTCGGCGGACGGCTTGGCGCCGGTCTTGTCTTCGGTCTCGGTGTCGGTGATGAGGGTGGTCATCGGGACGCTCCCTCGGTGTGGGTGGTGTGGTGGCGGCGCTCGCGGATGGCGAAGACGAGCAGCCAGCAACCGATGGCCACTGCCGCGATGATCGTGACGGGGACCGGGAGATGTGCCGCGGTACCCACCACAATCCCCAGCAGGAGGAGGGCTGCGACAAGGAAGAACATGATCTGCCTTTCCCATTCGGAGGACAGTTGTTCACTCAGTGCTCGGGTGCCCAGTGTAGGGCTGGAGAAACTGAGAGAACGGTTGTTTACTGGATGGCATGAGTCACAGGGAGACCGTCGGTGTCCGGCAGGCCCAGAAGCAGCGCACCCGGCAGGCCCTGCTCGACGCGGCGCTGGACCTGCTGGAGGAACAGAGCCTGAGCAGCATGGGGTTGCGCGAGGTGACCCGCGCGGTCGGCGTCGCCCCCACCGCCTTCTACCGGCACTTCCGCGACCTCGGCGAACTCGGGGTCGCCCTGGTCCAGGAGTCGTTGGCCAGCCTCCACGCGACGGTGCGGGCGGTCCTCGCGGAGCAGGCCGGCGCGGAGGAGCGGATCGACCACACGGTGGCGGTCGTTGAACGGTACGTACGTGAACACCCCGCGCACGTACGGTTCATCGCGCGCGAGCGCCACGGTGGCGTACGCGCCGTACGGCAGGCCATAGCGGGCGAACTGGACCGCTTCGCCACGGAGGTCGCGGCGGCGCTCAAGGCGCAACCGGTGTCGCGTGGTTGGAGCGACGAGGATGTGCGGATGCTGGCCGAGCTGTACGTCGACCGCCTCGTGATGACGGCCTCGGCGTTCCTGGACGTGAGCGACGGGGAGGGCGAAGGTTCGGGCGTGGACTCGGAGCGATGGCGGGCGGTCGCCCGAACTGCGCGCAGGCAGTTGCATCTCATCAGCGTCGGGCGTCAGCACTGGCACGATGCCATTTCCTGATCGCCGGATGGCGAGGGATGACCAAATGATCGCGTAAGTAAGACGTTTGGCGCGATTGTCAGTGGGTGGGTCTAGCGTTCGTCGTGTCGTAACTACGCGAGTAGCGGGAGGCGGGCGCGATGGCGATCGAGGATTCCGAACCTCCGAACACTATCCACGTCCGGGACTCCGCGGATCCGAAGGGTCCCCAGCTTGCGTTCGGGGCCAGTGCTTGGGCCGCGTTTCTCCCGTACGCGTGTGACGGCGACGCCAACCCGGGGTGAGCGGGTAACACGCCAACCCCAGCAGCACAGCGGACAAATGGCCGATGTCGGTGAAAGTGAGGTCGTCGAAGAGGGGGACCGCGTAGAAGGCGAGGACGCCTGCGGCGTAGACGTAGCGGAGGGGGCGCCAGGGGAGGCGGTATGTCAGGACGGCCGCGATGCCGGCCAGCGCGTAGCTGACGCCGACGTCCAGTGTGTTGACGGCGGAGTGCGGCGCCGCGCCCGTAGGGATGGCGAGGGCGAGTACGCCTTCACTCAGATATGTAGCACCGATGTGGGCGACGCCCATGACCGCGAGCCAGCGGTAGGTGCCGAGCCAGCGTTCGGCGGGGACGTGGAAGATGTTGAAGAGGACGAAGTAGAGGGGCCAGCCGCCGCCGTCGAGCCACAGCGCGCTGGTGAGGAGTACCCGGCCGGGTGAGAGCACCAGGTTGTGGATGTTGGTGGAGCGGCGTTGCAGGACGTGCTCCAGCGTGTCGGGTGCCAGGTGGTGCATGATCACCGACGTCACGAAGAGGATCGCGAGCCAGGCGAACGTACCGGGGGCCCGGCGTACGTACGACCGGACCGCGCGGACCGGGGCGGCCGGGCGGAGCGGAACCTTCATGGCGCATGTATACGTCACGGCGCGCGGCGCGCCGTACCGCGCGAGACCCGTACGGCGCGTGTGGCGCAGAGGCCCGTTGGGGCCAGAAGCCCGTCTGGGCGCAGAAACCCGTGTGGCGCAGAACACAGACGTGGCCGAAATAACCGGGGAGGCCCTCCCCGTTTAACCGGATGTCCGACCGAAGCGGGGGATCACTCCCCGCTTAGCGGATCGCCGCCGTGTCCAAAGAGGCGCATCCAAAGAGACGCGACCGAAGACACGCGACGACGACGCGACGACACGACGACCACGAGAGGAACGTGCCGACATGACCGCCACCCGGTCCCGCACCCGCGCCCCCGGCGCATGCGCGGCGACGCCCCCGCACCGGCTGCGGGCGGACGCGCTGCGCAACCGAGAGCGGATCATCGGGGCGGCGCGTGAGGCGATGGTCGAGTTCGGGGCCGAGATCCCGCTCGATGAAATCGCTCGACGTGCCGGTGTCGGCAATGCGACGCTCTACCGTCACTTCCCGGATCGCCTGGATTTGATCCACCACGTCACGCTCTCTGTCATGGACCGCACCGCGGACAAGGCGGAGGCCGCGCTCGGCGAGGAGCCCGACGCCTTCCAGGCGTTGCGGCGCTTCGTGTTCGCGGCGGTCGAGGAGCGGATCGGAGCCCTGTGCCCGCTGCTCTCGGACGGTGTCGACAAGGACCATCCCGACCTGCTCGCAGCGCGTGGACGCCTGGAGGGGGCCGTCGAGGCCCTGATGGGCGCCGCGCGCGACAGCGGCCAGCTGCGTACCGACATCGCCGTCGGTGACCTGATGGTCGCGCTGACTCAACTGACACGGCCGCTGCCCGGAAGCGGTTGTACGGACTTCGACCGGTTCGTGTACCGGCACCTGCTGTTGTTCCTGGACGGACTGCGGGCGCCGGCGCGCTCCGAACTGCCCGGCTGCGCGGCCACGCTGGAGGACCTCCGGCACGGCTAGCGGACCACACGGGGGAATGGAGAAACACGGGGGAACACGGGGAATCGGGACCCGGCCGGGGCGGCCCGGCGGGGGCATTGACGCTGATCGCGCGGTGGCGGAAGGCCGCCTCACGGCTCCGGCCCGTCCGGCCGGAAATCGCCGCTGTCCGGCCACCGGTTTTCGCGAGCCCTGGCACAGGCGGTCCCGCCCGGCCGTACCCCAAGCCGATCAACGCCCGATCAACACACGTTCAACACCAAATCAACACCACAACAGCACCGGCCTTCTCACTTACGCACATCACACCGGCTCACGCCCACGTCCCGCTGCTCGCTCACGCACCACTAGGTGGACCCACCCATGTCTGAATCGGCCACGCACGTCGATCCCCGGCGCTGGAAAGCGCTCATATTCATCGCCCTGGCGCAGCTCATGGTCGTGCTCGACGCGACGATCGTGAACATCGCGCTGCCCTCCGCCCAGGCCGACCTCGGCATCTCCGACGCCAACCGGCAGTGGGTCATCACGGCGTACGCGCTCGCGTTCGGTGGCCTGCTGCTGTTCGGCGGCCGGGTCGCCGACCTGTGGGGCCGCAAGCGGACCTTCATCATCGGCCTGGTCGGCTTCGCGCTGGCCTCGGCCCTCGGCGGCGCCGCGTCCAACGAGGGCGTCCTGCTCGGCGCCCGCGCCCTCCAGGGCGTCTTCGGCGCGCTCCTGGCGCCGTCGGCGCTGTCGCTGCTCGCGGTGACGTTCACCGAGGCGCGGGAGCGGGCCAAGGCGTTCGGCATCTTCGGTGCCATCGCCGGTGGCGGCGGTGCCGTCGGTCTGATCCTCGGCGGCGTCCTGACCGAGTACATGAACTGGCGCTGGACCTTCTTCGTCAACATCCCGTTCGCCGTGGTCGCCGCGGCCGGCGCGCTGCTGGTGATCCGTGAGCCCGCGGGCAGCCGCAACCCGTCCCGCCTGGACGTGCCCGGCGTCATCCTGGCCACCCTCGGCCTGGTGTCCCTGGTCTACGGCTTCACCCGCGCCGAGTCCGACGGCTGGGGCGCCGGCATGACCATCGGCCTGTTCGTGGCGGCCGCCGTACTGCTCGCCGCGTTCGTGCTGGTCGAGTCGAAGGTCAAGTCCCCGCTGCTGCCGCTGCGGGTGCTCACCGACCGCAACCGCGCCGGTGTCTACACGTCGCTGGGCCTGGCCGTCATCGGCATGTTCGGTCTGTTCCTGTTCCTGACGTACTACATGCAGATCGTGAAGGGCTACACGCCGGTCACGACCGGTCTGGCCTTCCTGCCGATGATCGTCGGCATGATCACCGGCTCGACGCAGATCGGCGCCCGGCTGATGACCCGCGTCCGGCCGCGGCTGCTGATGGCCCCGGGCTTCCTGCTCGCCTCCATCGGCATGCTCCTGCTGACCCGGATCGACCTGGACACGTCCTACGCGGCGCACATCCTGCCCGCGTTCCTGCTGCTCGGCCTCGGTATGGGTACGGCCTTCATGCCCGCGATGTCGCTGGCCACGCACGGCGTCCAGCCGCGGGACGCGGGTGTCGCCTCGGCGATGGTCAACACCTCGCAGCAGGTGGGCGGCGCGATCGGCACGGCCCTGCTGAACACCATCGCGGCCAGCGCCACCACCGCGTACGCCACCTCGCACGCGAAGGCCGCGCCCTCGGCGGACCTGCTGAAGCTGGAGGCGATGGTGCACGGCTACACCACCGCGATCTGGTGGGCGGTCGGCATCCTGGCCGTCGCCGCGGCCATCGCGTTCACCATGGTCACCACCGGCAGCCAGGGCGGCGGACCGGTCGCCCGCTCCGGTGACGGCGCGGACGCGGCGGCGGGTGCCGACGCGGAGGCGGAGGTGCCGGTCCCGGTCATGGCGCACTGACCGGCTGCACCGTCTGCCCGCATGCGCGGAAGCCTGTGACCGGCACGGTCACAGGCCCCTACGGCGCCGGCCCGCCCTCGCTCCTCAGCGGAGCCAGGGCAGGTCGGCGCCTTGCGGTTGCAGGCCGTCGGCCACCGTGCGGCAGATGGCGGCCAGCTGGCCGACCTGCTCCGGGCTGAGCCGGTCGAAGATGGCCGCGCGTACGGCGGAGACATGGCCGGGCGCGGCCTTCTCCAGGACGCGCAGGCCCTCGTCGGTGAGGACGGCGTTCTGGCCGCGCTTGTCCGACGGGCAGTCCTCGCGCCGGACCCAGCCGCTCTTCTCCAGGCGCGCCACGGCGTGCGACAGCCGGGACCGGGTGATCTTGGCGTTCTGGGCCAGTTCGGTCATCCGCAACCGGCGCCGGGGCGCCCGGGAGAGCTGGACGAGCAGCCCGTAGTAGACGTGCGGCATGCCCGCGTCCCGCTGGAGCTGGCGGTCGAGATGGTCCTCCAGGAGCGTGGTGGCATGCAGGTACGACTGCCAGGCGTACTGCTCTTCGTCGCTGAGCCAGCGCGGCTCGCCTGCGGGTTCGTTGCTCATACCATCCACTGTCTCACCGCTCCGTCATTTCTTGAAGTTTTAACTAAGGGTGACAGTCGGGAAACGCGCAGGTGAGCCGCCGTACATGGCGTCTACATGGGGCTCCGGTTTTTTCAGGGATGCTCTGAAACAAAGCCGATCCGTTCAGGAAACAGCGGGAATCAGCTGCTGTGCGCGCACGGCGGCGGCCAAAGCCCGACCGGGGCCGCGTACCTCACCGTCCGTACCGCCGTCCGCGCCGCCCTCCGTACCGCCGTTCGCGCCACCGCCCGTACCGCCGTTCGCGCCGCCCTCCGCGTCCGCGTCACTCTCCGCGGACCACTTCGCCACGTCCAGTGCGGTGTCGGTCATCTTGATGACGTGCTCGTCGCCGTGCCGCGCCGCCCGTTCGAAGACCTCCCCGGCGATGAGCCGACCGCCCTCCTCCGAGGGTGGCTGAACCTCGGCGGCCGAGTAGACCGACGTGATCGCCGCGCTCGCCGTCCAGACCGCGCCGAGCGAGGCCGCCCACAGCTCGCGGGGCAGCGCGGGCAGGGTGCGCAGGACGGCGTTGGGGGCGGTGGCGGTGTGCACCATCAGGACGCCGTGGCCGTGCCCGTGACCGAGATAGTGGTGCACGGCGGCTCCGACGAGCGCGGTGAGCTGATCGCGTACGGCGTCGGGGTCGTCGGCCGGTACGTTCAGCGATTCGGCCGTGGCCTGCCAGCCAGGCGTACCGGGCAGTTGGGCCAGGCCGTCCAGGGGCAACACCTGCTGGTCGGCGACGCGCGGGAGAGCGGCCAGCGCGTCGGCGGGGGAGGCGGTGCCGGTGGGGTGCACGGAGACGGGCAGGGCGGTGTGCCGGGCGGCCCAGTACCCGAGGGCGTGCGCCAACTCCGCGACGCGCGGCGCCTCTTCGCCGTCCTCAAGGAGCGTGCGTACGACATGGCCGACGCGGATGACCGGATGCGTCGCGGCCCCGGCGATGCCCGGCAGTAAGCGCGGCCACCACTCGGCGAGCACGTCGCGCCACGGGCGTTCGGCGACGAGCCGGGTGAAGTAGGCGGTCCAGTCGGCGACCCGGCGCGGATCGCCCAGCGCCTCCCGCCAGTTGGCGTCGGTGACCGCGCCCTGGAGGCTCGGTACGTCCTCCAGTTTCTCCTCGTAGTGATCGAGCCAGCGGTGCACGGCACCCGCCTGCCCGTGCCTGACCAGCGCCTCCACGGCCATCGGTCCGTGGTTGGCGAGAAAGCCCTGGAACTCGGGGCCCGAGGCGTGCAGGCGCTCCAGGGCCTCGTCGAGAATTCCGCTCTTGGTGTCCATGCGCCGAGGCTAGGTCGGTGGTGCGGGCGCGGTAACGGACGGCGGTCCTACGCCCCCGTACGGCGATGGTCGTACGGCCGGCGGTGGTCGTAGGGCCGAGGACGGTCGTAGGGCTGGGGACGGTCGGCGCCGTGCCGTCACGCCGCTCGATACCGGACAGGGGGTGTCGGGTATCGAGGGGAGAGTGGCGGCATGACGAGGGATGAACAGCGTACGAGTGAGAGCCCGGGTGTGAGCTGGGCCGGTTTCGTGGCCGCGCTGCCGGGGACGGCGGAGCGGGTGGAGGCGCGCTTCGGGGCGCACCGGCACCACGTCCTGGGGACGCTGCGCCGCGACGGCTCGCCGCGCCTGACCGGCATCGAGGCGGACTTCCGCGCCGGCGAACTGTGGCTGGGCATGATGGCGGGCTCCCGCAAGGCCCTGGACCTGCGGCGCGACCCGCGCTTCGCGCTGCACGCCAATCCGGGGTCCGGCACGGACCTGGCGGATGGTGACGTACGGGTGGCCGGGTGGGCCGTGGAGGTGACCGACCCGGCGGTGCTCGCGTGGTACGTGGGCGAGACGAAGCCGCCGGAGCCGTTCCACCTGTTCCGGGCGGAGCTGACCGAGGTGGTCCGTACGTATGTGGAGGATCCGTACATCGTGCTGGAGACCTGGCGGCCCGGCGGCCCCCTGCGCGTCATCCGGCGGGGGAACGGGGCCGAGCCGCCCGAGGTGAGCGTCGCGCCGGCCGAACGGGGGTGACCGGGCCATGGTGACCGGGTCGCGACGATCGGACCGCGGTGATCAAGCAGCGGTGATCAAGCAGCGGTGATCAGGAAAGTGCAGCTGCGCCGACTGTCGTAGTCGGATGCAAAGGCCAGTACGTCGCCCTGTTCGGTGACCATCAGGCCCTCGCAGTCGCTGTAACCGCGTGGTGTGCCCAGGTCGACGAACTTCCCGTGCCGCCACAGGCAGGCCCGCGTGGCATAGCCGTCCGTGGAGTAACGGCCCGCGATCTCGCGGCGGTTGTTGATGCCGAGCGGCCAGACGTCCCGCTTGCCGTTGGCGGGCAGCTCGGTCATCCGGCCCTCGCTCCACAGGAAGGGGAGGTGCCCGTCGGCGGTGTGGCTGATCCCGATCACGTCGCCGAGGTCGTTCATGGGCCGGCGGGTGAACGAGAGATCGATGCCGTACGGGCCCAGGGCGCCCAGGTCGGTCAGCCGGCCGTCCTGCCAGAGGAAGGCGCGCTTGTAACCGCCGCCCGAGGCCGGGCGGTAGGTGCCGAGCACCTGGCCCCGGGCGTTGAGGCCGGTGAGGCCGGAGACGCCCAGCGGGGTCAGGTCGGTGGCGGTACGGCCGTCCCAGAAGAACGCGTACGTCGTGCCGGAGTCGTAGACGCTGCTGATCAGCTGCCCGCTGTCGTTGAAGCCGCGCGGGTAGACGCCGCTGGTCTGCCCGGCGGGCGGCACGATCTCGGTGCGGGCGCCGCTCGCCAGGTCGTACACGAAGCCGCGGTAGGGAAGGGCGGGGCGCTCCGAGGAGCGGTAGACGACCTGGCCGCGGTTGTTGAGGCAGTGGGCGCGGCTGTCCCGGTAGCGCGGGTCGGTCTCCAGGAGCACGGGCTCCGAGGCCGCCCCGCCGGGCCAGGCGGCGGCGGTCTGCAGATCTTCCGCGCCGCCCCGGTGACTGCCCGCGAGCTGCCCGTTGTCGTTGATCGCCTCCAGGTAGATGCTGCCGCCGGAGGCGGGCGGCCGGGCCGTGGTCAGCCGCCGGTCCGCCCAGACCAGCGCGTCGGCGGTGCCGCCCGTTCCGTCCGCGGCTCCGATCACGTGCCCGTGCCGGTTCAGGTCCAGCGGCTGCCACATGTGGAAGCCGTTCGGGTCGCCTATGGGGGTGGAGGTCACGCGGCGGGGCGCGCCGCGTACGGCCGCCGTCGCCGGGGTGGCGCCGGCGGCGGTCATCGCTCCGAACGCGGTGGCCGCCAGTAAGGCGCGCCTGCTGACATGCGGGGGTCTCTGGTGTCTCGGCATGACGGCAGAGTGGCAGCCGTGCCGGGAGAACGGGACCCCCGCGGGCGCGTGCTCAGTTGGACGGGTGCGGGTGGCGATGGGCCCGGCGCGGGCGGTGTTCGCCGTGGGGCTCGCGGACGCGGTGGGTGCGGAAGACGTACAGGGAGACGGCGAACATCACCGCGCCCATGATCAGCCCCATGCGCACCGACTCCAGGACGGTGTGTCCGGCCGGGCTGGAGATGCTGTAGAGGTAGCCGATCGCGACGCCGAAGAACGTTCCGTACGCCAGCGCCCGCACCTCCGTGACCAGGGTCGACTGGATCCGTACCAGCAGCAGGCCGAGCACGCCGCTGACGATGGCCGTGATCAGGCCCAGCAGCCAGGCGTGGCCCAGCGAGGAACCGCTGGTGCGGTCGACGAAGACGGTCCACAGGCCGTAGAGGAGGGCCGCCGCGACGGGCAGGGCCACGGCGGTGGTGGACATGCCGTGCGACCCGGAGGCCGCGGCCGGGTTGTCCGGGTGTGGCTGGGTGTCCGGTTGTGCCGGGGTGTTCGCGTGCGCTGTGTCCGGCTGCGACGTGCTCCGCGACTGGGGGGCGGCGGTCGCGCCGTGCCGGTGGTAGGGCGTCTGCATGACGGGCTCCTCTCACTCTCCCCGTCTTCCAGGCCACACCCGGGTACCGCGGGCGTCAACCGGAGGAGCCGGTGCCCAGGTGTTTCTCGTACCAGGCGACGTCCCAGTAGCGTCCGAACTTGCGGCCGACCTCGCCGTACGTACCGACGTGCCGGAAGCCGAAGCGGGCGTGCAGCCGGACGGACGCCTCGTTGGGCAGGGCGATGCCCGCGTACGCGCGGTGCACGTCCTCGTCGGCGAGCGCTTCGAAGAGCGCCTTGTAGAGCAGCGTGCCGACGCCGCGGCCCACGGCCTGCGGGGCGCAGTAGACGCTGATCTCGACCGAGGTGGAATAGGCGGGCTTGATCCGGAAAGGGCTACTGGTCGCGTAACCCAGGAGCCGTCCGCCGCGATCCGCGCGCCGCCCGCCGCGCGGCTGCTCCCCGTGTGCCCGCTCCCCGGGTGCCCGCTCCTGAGCAACCAGAAGGCGGTGCGGGCCGTCTTCAGGGTGGGAGAGCAACCACGGGCGGCGCTGCTCGGGGGTGAAGGGCTCCGTGTCAAAGGTGATGGTCGTCTCACGGACGTAGTGGTTGTAGAGGTCCGTGAGGGCACCGAGATCAGCTTCGGTGGCCGTTCTGACCTGCACTTCCCGGTACTCCGACGGCATCCGCCCTCCTCGGTGGGGATGCAGGGTACTGCATGATCACGAAAATGGGTGCGCGGCGTGGGAATTCTGTCCGGATTCCAGCCGTTGTTTCCTTCGGAAGGGGTACTCGGAGGCCAGACAGCACCCGGTGTCCCACCGCCACCATCCCGCGACCGGACTCACGCAGACTCATCGCAAGGGAGCACACGCATGGCAACCCGTGCCGTCGCCCGTCGTCAGGCCACCAGCAGCGGTGCCGACGGGGCCAACAGTGTTCGCGCCGTAGGCGGGGAGATCGCCGACCGCGACCTGGTCGGCATGTACCTCGACGAGATCGCGCGTACCCCTCTGCTCGACGCCGCCCGTGAGGTCGAGCTCTCCCAGACCATCGAAGCCGGTGTCTACGCGCGCCAGATCCTCGACGGGGTCGTCGAGGACGGCAACGCGGCCGGCGGCACCCGCGAGGAGCTCGAAGCCCTGGCCGCCGAGGCGGAGAAGGCCAAGGACATCTTCATCCGCTCCAACCTGCGCCTGGTCGTGGCGGTCGCCCGCCGCTACCCGCGCTCCGGGCTCCCCCTGCTCGACCTGATCCAGGAGGGCAACGCGGGCCTGGTCCGCGCGGTCGAGAAGTTCGACTACGCCAAGGGCTTCAAGTTCTCCACGTACGCGACGTGGTGGATCCGCCAGGCCATCACCCGCTCCATCGCCGACCAGTCGCGCACGATCCGGCTGCCCGTCCACCTCGTGGAGGAGCTGGGCCGCATCCGCCGCGTCCAGCGCGAGTTCAACCGGGAGAACGGCCGCGACCCGGAGCCCGCCGAGGTCGCCCAGGAGCTGGGCTCCACGCCCGAGCGCGTCACGGACGTGCTGGACTGGGCGCGCGACCCGGTCAGCCTGAACATGTCGGTCGACGACGAGGGTGACACCCAGTTCGGCGACCTGCTGGAGGACACCTCCGCGGCCTCGCCCGAGCAGTCCGTCCTGACGCTGCTGCGCAGCGAGGAACTGGAGGACCTGATCGACCGCCTCGACCACCGTACGGCCTCGATCATCAAGGCCCGGTACGGCATCGAGGACGGCCGCGAGCGGACGCTGACCGAGGTCGGCAAGCAGCACGGCCTGACGCGCGAGCGCATCCGGCAGATAGAGAAGCACGCGCTGCTGGAGCTGAAGCGGATGGCGCGCGACACGGGGTTCGACGCGGCGGCGTAAGGGCGCTCCCGTAGGGGCGCACGCGCCCCGCGCCCGGCTCCCGCGCTCCCGTCGGTGGTGGCCCGACGTGGGATGACGGGCCGGCTGTCCGCGCCCCCGGTGATCCGCGATCCCCTTCCCCACAGACGAGCCCCGGTGCCGCTTCCCCCTTCGGTACCGGGGCTCTTTGCTGCCCGGCGATGCCCGTTTGTGTTGATTACCAGCCCGGATGTGTTTACTTCCTGGTCCTCCGGTCGTACCTTTGGCTTGAAACCACACGGTCGGGCATGAGGCAGGCGTAGAACACCATGTACGCAGCGGAGCGGCAGCAGGAGATCCTGCGACTGGCGCGCGAGGGCGGGCGGGTCGACGTGCTCTCGCTCGCCGAGGAGTTCCAGGTCACCGCCGAAACCGTCCGCAGGGACCTCAAGGCCCTCGACCGGGCCGGGCTCGTGCGCCGCGTGCACGGCGGCGCCATCCCCGCCGGGCGCCTGGACTTCGAGCCGGACCTCGCCGAGCGGGACACCGTCGCCGCCGACGAGAAGCAGCGCATCGCGCGGGCCGCGCTCGCCGAGCTGCCCGGCGGCTCCGCGCCCGGCAGCGTGATCCTCGACGCGGGCACCACGGCCGCCCGGATCGCCGCCGAGCTGCCGCTGGAGGCCGAGCTGACCGTCGTCACGCACGCCCTGCCGGTCGCCGCCCGGCTGGCCGACCACCCCGGCCTGACCCTGCACCTCGTGGGTGGCCGCATCCGGCACCGTACCCGGGCCGCCGTCGACGACTGGGCCCTGCGCGCCTACCGCGAGATCAACGCGGACGTGGTGTTCCTGGCGACCAACGGCTTCTCCCTGGAGGGCGGCCTGACCACCCCCGACCTCGCCGAGGCGGCCGTCAAGCGGGCGGCGGTCGCCGCCGCCCGGCGGGTCGTGCTCGTCGCGGACAGCAGCAAGTTCGGGCAGGTGCACTTCGCCCGCTTCGGCGGACTGGACGACGTGGACCTGCTCGTCACCGACACCGGGCTCAGCCCCGACGACGCCCTCGCCATCGAGCGCGCGGGCACGGAAGTAGTGCGCGCATGATCCTCACCGTCACCCCCAACCCCAGCCTGGACCGTACGTACGAGATCCCGACGCTGGAGCGCGGCGCCGTGCTGCGCGCCACCGCCGACCGGATCGACCCGGGCGGCAAGGGCGTCAACGTCTCCCGGGCCGTCGCGGCGGCCGGGCACCGCACGCTGGCCGTGCTGCCGCTCGGCGGGCCGGCGGGCGCGGCGCTGGGCGACCTGCTGGCGGCGGAGGGCATCGAGGTCGCGGGCGTGCCGGTCGCCGGGCAGACCCGGTCGAACATCTCCGCCGTCGAACCGGACGGCACCCTCACGAAGATCAACGCGGCCGGGCCCGAGCTGTCGCGGGACGAGTCCCGGGCCTTGCTCGACACCGTACGCACCCGGTCGGCCGGCGCGGACTGGATCGCCTGCTGCGGCAGCCTGCCGCGCGGCCTGGCCCCCTCCTGGTACGCGGAACTGGTCGCCCAGGTGCACCGGGCCGGGGCCCGCATCGCGCTCGACACGTCCGGGCCGTCGCTGACCGCCGCCCTGGCGGCCCGCCCCGACGTGGTCAAGCCGAACGCGGAGGAACTCGCCCAGGCGGTCGGCCGGCCGCTGCGCACCGTCGGCGACGCGGTCGAGGCCGCACGCGAACTGCGGGCGCTGGGCGCGGTGGCGGTGCTCGCCTCCCTCGGCGCGGACGGGCAGCTGCTCGTGGACGCCGACGGGGCGCGGTTCGCCTCCGCGCGGGTCGGAACCGTACGCAGCAACGTCGGCGCGGGCGACGCGTCGCTGGCCGGGTTCCTGGCGGCGGGCGGCGTCGGCGTACCGGCGCTGGCCTCGGCCGTGGCGTACGGGGCGGCGGCGGTGCAACTGCCGGGCAGCGCCATGCCGACGCCGAAGGACCTGGACCCTTCGGCGGTGGCCGTGGGGGAGACGGTTCCGGTGGCGAGGGAGCTGCGGGAGCCGGCGGGATGAGCGGGGCGGGGTGGAGCGGGCCGGTTCCTGCCGGGACCGGGCGTGGATGTGGAGCGAGCGAAGGAGCCCGCGATGAGTGAGCTGATCACCGCGGAACTGGTCGATCTGGACCTGTCCGCCGGGAGCAAGGAAGCGGCGGCGCGGTCGCTGGCCGAGCGGATGGCCGGGCTGGGCCGGGTCACCGATCTGGAGGGCTTCCTCGCGGACGTGGCCGCGCGCGAGGCCCAGATGCCGACCGGCCTGGACGGCGGCATCGGCATACCGCACTGCCGCAGCGCGCACGTCACCGAGCCGACGCTCGCCTTCGGACGCAGCGCCGCCGGGATCGACTTCGGCGCCGCCGACGGCCCGGCCGACCTGATCTTCCTGATCGCGGCCCCGGCGGGCGGCGACGCGGACCACCTGTCGATCCTGTCGACGCTGGCCCGGCACCTGATGGACGAGGCGTTCACGGGGGCGCTGCGGGCGGCGGACGATCCGGCGGCCGCGGCGGCGCTCATCCGGGGGGACGAGCCGACGCCCGCACCCGAGCCGGAGGCCGTAACCGGGGCGAAGGCCGCACCCGAGCCGGGGGCCGCACCCGGGGCGGAGGCCACAACCGAGCCGGATGCCGCGCCCGAGGCGGCGGGGCCCGGGACCGGCGCCGCACCGGCGGACACACCCGCCTCCGCCGCCCCCTTCAAGATCATCGCCGTGACCTCCTGCCCCACCGGCATCGCCCACACCTACATGGCAGCCGAAGCGCTGGCCAAGGCGGGCCGGGAGGCCGGGGTCGAACTGGTCGTGGAGACCCAGGGGTCGGCCGGCTTCAAGCGGCTGGACCCGGAGGTCGTCGCGGCGGCGGACGGCGTGATCTTCGCGCACGACGTGGAGGTGCGGGACAAGGCGCGGTTCGCCGGGAAGCCGACGGTCGACGTGGGCGTGAAGGCCGGTGTCAACCGGCCCGCCGAACTGATCGCGGAAGTACGGGAGAAGGCCGCGCGCGGCGACGTCTCCGCCCCCGCGACGGCCGGGCCCGCGCCCATGGACCGGGACGGCCAGGCGGGCGACGGCTTCGGCACCCGGCTGCGCAAGTGGCTGATGACCGGCGTCAGCTACATGGTCCCGTTCGTCGCCGCGGGCGGCCTGCTGATCGCGCTCGCCTTCGCGATCGGCGGGTACGGGATCAACAAGGCGCCGTCCGTCGCCGAGCACTTCGTCTGGACCGAGTCCGCGAGCTGGGCGGCGCTGCTCTTCCAGATCGGCAGTGTCGCCTTCGGCTTCCTCGTCCCGGTCCTGGCCGGCTTCATCGCGTACGGCATGGCCGACCGGCCGGGCCTGGTGCCGGGCTTCGTCGGCGGTGCGATCTCCCTGACCGTCAACGCGGGCTTCCTCGGCGGCCTGATCGCCGGTCTGATCGCGGGTGCGGTGGTGATGGCGGTCCAGCGGGTCCAGGTGCCGCCCGCGCTGCGCGGCATCATGCCCGTCGTCGTCATTCCGCTGATCTCGTCGGCCGTCGTCGGTTTCCTGATGTTCCTGGTGGTCGGCAAGCCGATCGCGGCCCTCCAGAAGGCGCTGACCGACTGGCTGAGCGGGCTGTCCGGCGCCAACGCGGTCATCCTGGGCGTCATCCTCGGCCTGATGATGACGTTCGACCTCGGCGGCCCGCTGAACAAGGTGGCCTACGCGTTCGCGGTGGGCGGCCTGGCCAACCCCAACGACGGCAGCCTGAAGGTGATGGCCGCGGTGATGGCGGCGGGCATGGTGCCGCCGCTGGCGATGGCGGTGGCCACGACCGTACGCGGCGGGCTGTTCACCCGTACCGAGCGGGAGAACGGCAAGGCGGCCTGGGTGCTGGGCGCCTCCTTCATCACCGAGGGCGCCATCCCCTTCGCGGCGGCCGACCCGCTGCGCGTCATCCCGTCCGCGATGGCGGGCGGCGCGGTGACCGGCGCCCTGTCGATGGCGTTCGGCTGCACCCTGCGCGCCCCGCACGGCGGCGTCTTCGTGGTGCCGCTGATCGGGCAGCCGCTGCTGTACCTGGTGGCCGTGCTGGCCGGTACGGCGGTCACCGCCGCCCTGGTCGTCCTCCTGAAGGGCCTGCGCGGGACGGACGCGCCCGCGGGCGCCGGGCCGGAGGCGACGGCGGCGGCCGAGCCGGAGCCGGCCGGCGTCTGACGGCACGGACGCGGAACGACGGTGGCCGGTCCCCATGGGGACCGGCCACCGTCGTCTTGCCGTTGGGCTACCGGGTGTCGGCGCGGATCAGTTCGCGCTGCCCGCCTGCCATTCCGACCAGGACATGTTCCAGCCGTTGAGACCGTTGTCCGGCTTCACGGTGCGGTCGGGCGAGTTCTTGACGACCACCACGTCCCCGATGAGCGAGTTCTCGAAGAACCACTTGCCCGGGGTGTCGCCGCCACCGCCCTTGTTGTCCTGGAGGCCGACGCAGCCGTGGCTCGTCCCGGCCCGGCCGAAGATCGACGGGCTGCCCCAGTAGTTGCCGTGGATGAACGTGCCGGAGGAGGAGAGCCGCATGGCGTGCGGCACGTCCTTGATGTCGTACTCGCCGCCGAAGCCGACGGTCGAGCCGTCCATCCGGGTCTGGGTGAACTTCTCGGAGATGACCATCTGGCCGTTGTAGGTCGGGTTCTTCGGGCTGCCGCCGGAGATCGGGATCGACTTGACCGTCTTGCCGTCCCGGACCACCGTCATGGTCTGCGTCTTCATGTCGACGGTGGAGACCTGCGAGCGGCCGATGGTGAAGTTCACCGTCTTGGACTGCACACCGGTGATGCCCTGGCCGCCCTTGACCCCGTCCAGGTCGATCTTCAGCGTGACCTTGGAGCCGGCCTTCCAGTACTCCTCCGGGCGGAAGTCCAGGCGCTGCGAGCCGAACCAGTGGCCGACGACCTTCTGGCCGCTGCTGGAGGTCACCGTGATGTGCGACTGCACATCCTTCTTGTTGGTGATCACCTTGTCGAAGTTGAAGGACACCGGCATGCCCACACCGACGGTCTTGCCGCCGTCGGGCGTGTAGGAGCCGATGAAGCTGTTCTTCGAGGAGACCGTGGTGAAGGTGCGGTTCTCGGTGGCGGGCCGGCCCTTGCCGTCCTTGGCGTTGGCCACCAGCTTGTACTTGGTGCCGCGCTCCAGCTGCTTCGCCGGCTTCCAGGACGAACCGTCGTCGGTTATCGAGCCCTTGACCTCGGCGCCGTTGTCCGCCTGCACCAGCTTGACGTCGGTCAGCTTGCCGCCGCTGACCTTGACGCCGGTGTCGTTGATGCTGGCGTCGGTGGCGCCGTCCTTCGAGGTGACCGAGATCTTCGCCTCGGAGGCGTCCTTGGCGGCCGCGGCATCCGCACCGGCCGCCTGGTCCTTGCCGTCCTTGCCGCCCGCCGAGGCGTCGCCGCCGCAGGCGGACAGGGCCAGGGCGCCGGCGGCCAGGAGGGAGGCCGCCGCGAGTCCGCGACGCAGCCGACGGGTGCGGGACGGTGCGGGCGGCGCGGTGTTGTCCGGCATTGTCACGGGCTGCTCCATGCAAGGGTGTTGTGAGTCAGTGCTGGTAAACAGCAACTACGGGCGGGTTTGGTTGCACTCCCGACGCTGGTGTGATGAACGTCACCTCAAGGATGGTGAAGGGGTGGCAGGGGGGCCTCGGGCGGGCCGGACAGCCAGGCGCGCAGGGGCTCGCCGTGCTCGTCCAGCGCGGGCGGGGCGCACGGTGCGGCGACCGGTGTGGCGGACAGCCGCAGCGGACTGCGCACCTGCGGTACGCGGTCCGCGCCGACCGGCACGACCGGCTCCAGGCCGAGCCGTTCGGCCAGCCGCAGCGCCTCGCCGACGGTGTTGACCGGCCCGCAGGGAACGGATGCGGCGGTCAGCCGCTCGGTCCAGGCCGCGGGCGTGTCCGCCGCCAGCCGCTCCTCCAGCTCCTTGACCAGTTCGGTGCGGTGGCGCACCCGGTCCTGGTTGCGTGCGAAACGCTCGTCGTCGGCCAGCCCGGGCGCGCCCAGCGCGTGCGCCAGCGCGCGGAACTGCCGGTCGTTGCCGACCGCGACGGCCAGCGGCTCGCCGTCCCGGCAGGCCAGCGTCTCGTACGGGGCGATGCTCGGGTGCCGGTTGCCCATCGGGCCGGGGTCGCGGCCGGTGGCCAGCTGCCCGGACGCCTGGTTGACCAGCGAACCGAGCAGCGACGACAGCAGGTTGACCTCGACGTGCTGGCCCTGCCCCGTCCGGTCGCGGTGGCGCAGCGCGGCCAGTACGGCGGTGGTGGCGTCCTTCGCCGTCAGTACGTCGACGAGCGCGACGCCCGCCTTCAGGGGCGGCCCGCCCGGTTCGCCGGTGATGCTCATCAGGCCCCCGGCGGCCTGGACGACGAAGTCGTAGCCCGGCAGGTGCGCGCCCGCGCCGGAGCCGAAGCCGGTGATCGAGCAGTGGACCAGGCCGGGGTGGGCGGCGACGGTCGTCGCCGGGTCCAGGCCGTAGCGGGCGAGCGCGCCCGGCCGGAAGTTCTCGATCAGTACGTCGGCCCGGCGGGCCAGCTCCCGGGCCGCCGCCGCGTCATCGGGGTCGGCCAGATCCAGGGCGAGGCCGCGCTTGGAGCGGTTGGCGGCGTCGAAGTACGCGGCCGTGCCGTCGGCGGCGAAGGGCGGCCCCCAGGAGCGGGTGTCGTCGCCGGTCCCCGGCCGCTCCACCTTGATCACATCGGCGCCCAGGTCGGCCAGCGTGGCGGCGGCCAGCGGCCCGGCCAGCACGCGGCTGAAGTCGGCCACGAGGATGCCCGCCAGGGCCTTGGGGGTGGTGGCGGTGGTGGGGGTGACGGCGGTGGTCGGCTGCGGCACGTACGTACTCCTCGCATCGCGCGGGCGGTGTGCCGACATGCTGGGGGACGATCTTGGGGAGGGGAAGGGGGCGTGGGCGTCCGTGCGGCGGACCGGCGGGGTGTGGGTGAAGCGTGGGGGCGGCGGGCGGGAGGTGCGGAGGTGTGGGAGATACGTCACTTGTGGGACGTAAGTCCTTTCAATCCCCTGACGTTGGTCCCTGACATGGTGTCTACTGCTGGAGTCCGCCCCGCCGGGGCCCGTGAGCGGGCCCGGAACCGCGCACCGACCTGGAGGACCGCATGCTCCCCTCCGTCTCGCTCCTCCAGCAGATCGGCCTGGCCATCCTGCTCGCCGTCACCATCGGGTGGGCCGTGGGCCAGGCCCGGGTCGTGCGCCGGCACCGCTTCGAGATCCCGCGCGGCAGCGGCCCGAGACCGATGCTCGGCGCGGTGCCCCGGCAGACCGGCCCGGCCGGGCCGCCGTCCGAGCGGGTGGAGCTGAGCGCCGCCGAGCGCGAGGCGTTCGCCGGACTCGTACGGCAACTGAAGCAGCTGAACGGGGACGAGCGGCCCGAGCGGCACTGAACCGCCGGCCAAGCGCGGCGTCGGCCGTCAGCCCGTCACCGCACCGGCCCCAGTTTCAGCAGTGCCAGTGACGCCAGCATCTGCACCGCCACCGCCACCGCCGCCTTGAGGGTGGACAGGTGGTGCTGGCCCCGGATGAGCAGTATGGCCAGCAGATAGCCGAAGCCCCAGGTCGTCCAGGCGACGGCCTGCACGAGGGTGGAGTTGTGCGGCAGCCAGGTCGCCAGCGCGAGCCGCGGCAGGTCGGTGACCCAGAACAGCACGACGAACAGGCTGACCGTCGGCTCGAACCGGCCGTTCCCGCCGATCGTCCGGGCGATGGCGTGGGTGACCACGCCCAGCGCGAGGCTGGCGACCAGCACCCCCGCCTCCGCGATCGCCGCCAGTTGCAGCGCCAGCTGCTGGTCCAGCGCCCACTGCTTGCGGAAGGCGTCCACCGACACGATGCCGAGGGCGCCGCTGACCAGGCACAGCAGGACCGCCGCACTCCAGGCGCTGCGGTCCCGGGCCTCGTCCATCACCTCGACCGGCCGGTACCAGAGGCCGAGGACCAGACGGTGCCACCACAGGCGGCGCCGTTTCGGCGGGCCGGGCTTGCTTCCGGTGGGCGGCTGGACGAGCGTGGGGGGAGGCGGCGGCGCGGACATATGGCCCGTTCTACCACCGGAGTCGGGTGGCGGGCTCCGACGGGTGGGAGGCCGCGGGCCGGTTACGGGGCCGGGTAGAGGTCCCGGTACGACGGGAAGCAGCCGCCCGGAGTGTCCACCGTCTCCGCCGCGAGCACGGCCTTGACCACCGCGCGGGTCAGCGCCTCGGCCCCCGCGGCCAGGATCTCGTTCAGCGCACCGGCCTCGGCGTGCACCCCGAACGCCGGGTCGGCCGCGGCCTCTTCCGGCACCAGCGGCCGGTCCCCGGTGGCGAGCGCGAAGACGGTGTCGCCGTCGTTGAGCAGATGCGCCGGGCGTACCGCGCGTGCCAGGCCGTCGTGCGCGATGCCCGCCAGCTTCTGGGCCTGGGCACGGTTGAGGGCCGCATCCGTCGCGACGACGGCGAGGGTGGTGTTCAGGGGCGGGCGTACGGAGGTGGCCGAGCGCCGCTCGGAAGCGCTGCGGGCCTCGGCGAGGCGGCGCCGCGCGGCGGCGTGGACCTCGGGGGAGGGCGTGACGGGCGTACCGTGCTCCGCCGCGTGCGCCTGTTCCCCGTACCGTCCGTACAGTGCGCCGGTACCCGGATCGACCACCGACCCCGCCGCGTTGACGGCCGCCAGCGCGGCGACGGTGACGCCCGACGGCAGGACCAGGCTGGTGGTGCCGATGCCGCCCTTGACGCCGCCGGCCACCGCGCCCGCGCCGGCGCCGATGTTGCCCTGGGCGACGGGTGCGCCCAGGTCCGTACCGGCCGCGTCCTCGATGGCCGCGCGGCCGAACGCGGCGTCCGGGCGGGCCCGCCAGTCGCCGCCCCGGCCCAGGTCGAACAGGGCCGCGGCCGGTACGACGGGCACGACCTGCGCCGGGTCCGGGCCGACGCGGTAGCCGCGGCCCTGTTCCTCCAGCCAGGCCACCGCACCTGACGCGGCGTCCAGGCCGAAGGCGCTGCCGCCGCTCAGGACGACGGCCTCGATGCGCTGGACCAGGTTGCGCGGGTCCAGGGCGTCCGTCTCGCGGGTGCCGGGGCCGCCGCCGCGCACATCCACGGCCGCGATGGCTCCGCCTTCGGGGGCCAGCACGACGGTGGTGCCGGACAGCCACCCGTCGCCGAGGCGCTGCGCGTGGCCCACCCGCAGGCCGGTGACGTCGGTCAGGGCGTCGCGGGGGCCCGAGCGGGAGGCCGGGGTGCGGGTGTCGTGGGTACCGGTCGTGTCGCGCTGCTGTTCGGTGTCGTCGGCCATGGCCCATGCGTACCATGCGGGCGCGGGGGGCGGTACGGGCGATACGGGCCTCGGTGGGCCGCCTGACGCTCCCTCAGTGCCCCGCCGGGCCCATCACGATCACCGGGTGCTGCGCCGGGTCCAGGGTGCGCAGCAGCTCCCGCATCACCTCGGGCTTGAGGCTGATGCAGCCCTGTGTGGGCCCGTCGTGGTCGACGTGCAGCCAGACACCGCCGCCCTTCGCCGCGCCCTGCGGGCGCCGCTGGTCCAGCGGGGACGACCCTTTGACCCGGTTGTAGTCGATGGCGATGACGTAGTCGAACGCACCGCCCAGCGGCTCGCCCTCCACGCCGGTGCCGTGCGCGACGAAGCTGTCGTTGCGGTCGTACGGCAGCTTGGTGCCTTCCGGCGGCGCCAGCTTGCCGCCCGCGTCGCTGAGCGTGAACACGCCCTCAGGCGAGCGCAGGTCACCGTACCGGTGGTCCTTGGTCCAGCCGCGGGACGCGTTGTGCGCGGCCCAGCGCGCGCCGGGGCGCCAGTCGTCGGAGTCCTGCGCGCGGGTGTACAGGACGACGGAGGAGTCGTGCTGGTCCACGCCCTGCCCGGTGACGACGAGCACCTGCCGGGAGTCCGCCGGGATCTGCTTGCGGGCGGCGTCGCTCAGGCCCGGGATCGCGCGCGGCGCGGGCGCCCCCGCGTGCCCCGCGGCGGCGTGCGCGGGCACCTCCGGCGCCGAGGGGGCCGGGCGGGCCTGCTCGGAGCGGTGGCCGTCGTGGTCGTCGCCCGAGGCGGGCCAGGCCCACAGCGCGGTGCCCACCAGCGTGGTCAGGGCGAGGCCGCTCACGGCCTTGCCGCGACGGGTCATCCTTATTCGCGTACCGCGTTGCTGGGCGTGGCGGGCAGCCATGTTCGTGGCGTCTCCTCGCCCGTCGGCTCCGGGCCGGTGGGCTGTCGTAGGCATAAAACGGGCAATCCGCACCCTACACCGTCCACGGAAACGCCCGGCCCCGCACCTCGCGTCTTCATGCGTCACGCCCGCCCAATGGCCGAAAGAGACGGGACCATTGGCCGGAATGGTGAGGTCCGAGGGCCTGGAGGGATGGAGGTGGCGGCCGGTCAGCTCTCCAGTGCCTGTCCCTGCCGCGCCGTCAGCGTCGCGCCCACCGCGACCGTCACCGCTCCCGTCAGCCCGGCCAGCAGGACCGCCGCGTGCCCCGCGAACGTACAGGCCAGGACCAGCACGGAGGACACCGGCAGCACCAGCTGCTGGGCCAGGTTGCGCTTCTGGTGGCGGGAGTGGATCAGCCACACGGTGAACAGGAACAGCGCGGCGGGGACGGTGACGGCCGCGGACGCCGCGAAGCCGGAGAGGTGCGCCTTGCCGACCGCCTCCTCCACCGCCACCTCGATGCCCGCGCCGATGGCCGCCGCCGAGCCGAAGACCAGGTAGTGGCCGTAACCCCAGAGGAACGCCTGCCGGTTGGAGGCGAGGTGGAGATGGATGGGAACCGCGAAGTAGATCCAGTACGCGGCGAAGATCAGCAGCAGGCCGCCCGCCGCGATGGGCAGCAGATCACCCAGCGCGTCCTGCTCGTCCACCGCGGACTGCACCGCCACCGTGGCGGCGGAGACCGTCTCGCCGAGCACGATGATGACGAACAGGCCGTACCGCTCGGCGATGTGGTGCGGGTGCCAGGAGGTCTGGTGGCCGCGCTCGGCCAGCGTGGGTACGGCCATCTCCGCGACCGCCAGCACCAGGAACACCCACGGCCGGGCGGTGTCCGGCGACAGCAGCAGCACCAGCCAGCCGAACTGGCACAGCGTCACCCCGGCGGCGTAGCGCAGCGCGGTGGTCCGCTCCGGGCCGGTGCTGTTGCGCGCGGCCCGCAGCCACTGCGCCACCAGCGCGAGCCGCATCACCAGGTAGCCGAACCACACCACCGCGAAGTCGCCGTCGAAGGCCCGTGGCACGCTGGCCGCCAGGATCAGCACGCCCGCGATCTGCACGAGCGTCACCACTCGGTACAGCGCGTCGTCGGTGTCGTACGCGGACGAGAACCACGAGAAGTTCACCCACGCCCACCACACGGCGAAGAACAGCATCAGGTAGCCGGGGATGCCGTGCCCCGGGTGCCCCTCCGCGAGCGCGTGCACGAGCTGCCGGCCGGCCTGCGCGACGGCCACGACGAAGCACAGGTCGAAGAAGAGCTCCAGCGGGGTGGCGGCGCGGTGCGTCTCGGAACGGCCGCGCGCCTGCATACGGGCCATCACGGGCGGGCCGTTCCGTGCCTCTGGTGCGTCCGGTACCTCTGACGCGCCGAGTGTCTCTGGTGCGTCCAGTGCATGTGGTGCTCCTCGTTCCCGTCCGCTTCGGGGGCCGCGTACCCGTGCCGCGTACCAGTACAGCCCGCCGTGGCCGGGAAGCGGCACGAGACGCGCGGGGGTCCCCCGGGCGGGTCTGAAGGCGGCCGGGAACCTCTCGTGGGTAACGCGCGTTATCCGTACGGCGTTTCCGGGGGATCCGGCGTGCGCCCCGCCCTCTTCCCCGGCCGTCGATCCCGGCCTGGTGCGGCCTTTTCCGGCCCTGCCGCGACCGGTCCGGGTCTCGCCCATACGTCCGTTACATGATCAAATGCTACGTATGAGCGATAGCGCGCGTGACACCGTACTGGCCCCGCTCGACGCCCGCATGGCGGACCTCGAATCCCTCTACGAAGACCTCCACCGCCACCCCGAACTGGGCTTCCAGGAATCCCGCACGTCCGCCGAGGCGGCCCGCCGCCTGACCTCGTACGGCTACGAGGTCACCACCGGCATCGGCCGGACCGGCGTCGTCGGCGTGCTGCGCAACGGCCCCGGCCCGGTCGTCCTGCTGCGGGCCGACATGGACGCCCTGCCCGTCACCGAACGCACCGGCCTGCCGTACGCCTCCACCGTCCCCGGCGTGATGCACGCCTGCGGCCACGACGTGCACGTCACCTGTCTGGCGGGCGCCGCCGACCTGCTCGCGGCGGGGCGGGAGCACTGGTCCGGCACCCTGGTGGTGCTCTTCCAGCCCGCCGAGGAGGTCGGCGACGGGGCGCGGGCAATGGTCGAGGACGGACTGTTCGGGGAGGGGCACGGTGCCATTCCCACCCCCGACGTGGTGCTCGCCCAGCACGTCGCGCCGTTCGGCGCCGGGCTGATCGCGTACGCGCACGACGCCTGCATGGCGGCCTCGGACAGCCTGAAGATCACCTTTCATGGCACCGGCGGCCACGGCTCCCGCCCCGAGACGGCCGTCGACCCGATCCTGATGGCCGCCGCCTTCGTCCAGCGCCTCCAGTCCGTCGTCGCCCGGGAGATCGCGGCCAAGGACCGGGCCGTCGTCACCGTCGGCTCCTTCCAGGCCGGGGACGCCCCCAACGTCATCCCCGACCAGGCCGTGGTGCAGCTCAGCGTCCGTACCTTCGACGAGCACATCCGCACCCAGGTGCTGGCGGCCGTCGACCGCATCGCCAGGGCCGAGGCCGCCGCCTCCGGCGCGCCGCGGGAGCCGGAGACCGAGGTACTGAACACGTTCCCCGTCACCCGCAACGACGACCGGACGCTGGAGCAGGTCAACGCGGCCTTCACCGACCACTTCGGCGCACCGCGGCTGTTCGCCTACGAACCGGCCGCCGGCAGCGAGGACGCCGGCCTGATCGCCACGGCTGCCGACGCGCCGCTCTACTACTGGTGGCTGGGCGGCTGGGATCCCGACGAGTTCCGCACCGCCATGGCCTCCGGCCGCCTCGCCCAGGACATCCCCTCGAACCACTCGCCGCACTTCGCGCCGGTGCGCCAGCCGACACTGACCATGGGCGTCGAGGCCCTCACCGTGGCGGCCCTGAGCCGTTTGAATCCGGCCGGTGGGCCCGGGGCGGACCGCACGTAGGCAACGGCCGCCCGTGGCCCGGCGGTTCGCGGCGCAGCCGGACGCTTGACCTTGCCCTTGACCTTGCCCTTGGGGGAAGACCCAGGCTCGGAGCAGCGGGGAGACATCCCCGTACGAGGAGGGTGAACGGGTGGGTCAGGAAACGGACGGAGTACCACCGGGTCATGGGGCGCTGCTGGGTGATGGCGCGTTGCTGGGTGACGGGGAGTTGGCGGGCGATGGGAAGTCGCTGGGCAATCATCAGCTGCCGGGGCGTGGTGAACTGCTGAGTATCGGGGCGTTCGCCAGGGCTTCGCGGCTCTCGCCGAAGGCGCTGCGGCTGTACGACGAGCTGGGGCTGCTGCCGCCCGCGCAGGTCGATCCCGTCAACGGGTACCGCCGTTACCGCATCGCCCAGTTGGAGCGGGCGCGGCTGGTCGCCTGGCTGCGGCAGCTCGGTATGCCGCTGGCCCGTATACGGGACGTGTGCGAGCTGGCGCCGGGACCGGCCGCCGAAGCGGTGGCGGCGTACTGGGCGCGGACCGAGGCCGACACCGCCGCCCGCCGTGAGCTGGCCGCCTTCCTCGTGAACCACCTGAGAGGGAAGGGCACGAGCATGGACACGCACACGGGGCGGACACCGGCGGGGCAGCCGCGGGCGCGGCGCCGCCTGGAGATCCGTTACGCGGCACTGTCGGACACCGGGCTGGTCCGGGAGAGCAACCAGGACACGGCGTACGCGGGCGAGCGGCTGCTGGCCGTCGCCGACGGGTTCGGCGGGGCCGGGGCGTCCGCCGGGGCCGCGGCGGTCGCAGCGCTGCGCGGCCTGGAGGACTTCGACGGCGGGGCACTGCGGCCCGGCGACCTGCTGAACGCGCTGGCGGACGCGGCCCGGGAGGCGAACCGGTCGGTGGGGGAGGTGGTGGCGGCCGGTTCCGGTACCGGTTCCGGCTCTGATACCGGTTCCGGTTCTGGTGCCGGTGCTGGCACGGACCACGCCGGCACCACCTTGACCGCCCTGCTCTGGACCGGTTCCCACCTCGCCCTCGCCCACGTGGGGGACTCCCGTGCCTACCTGCTGCGCGACGGCGGGCTGTTGCAGATCACGCACGACCACACCCACGTATGGTCCCTCGTCGAGGAGGGGCGGCTGACTCCCGAAGAGGCCGAGTCGCACCCGCAACGCGCGCTCCTGGTACGGGCCCTGGACGGTGGTACCGACTGTGAGCCCGAGGTGGGACTGCACGAGGCCCGCCCCGGGGACCGCTACCTACTGTGCTCCGACGGCCTGTCGGGAGTGGTGCCCGCCGACGCCGTACGGGACGTCCTGGCCGGGGCGTCGGACCCCGGCCAGGCCGTACGGGACCTGGTGGCGCTGGCCCATGAGGCGGGGGCGCCGGACAACGTGAGCTGTGTGGTGGCGGACGTGTCGGTGCCCGGGTAGCAGGGGGCCAGCGCCGGGGGCTGCTCTTGGGACGTCGCTCAGGCGAGTCCCTTGAGCATGCCCTTGAAGTACAGCTGCGGCAGCCCGTACCGCTTCAGGAACCACATGTCCGTCCGCTCCTTCGTCGTGTCGATGAACGGGATGGACGGCGCGGGCTTCAGGTCGTAGTCGAACTCGGCCAGCAGCATCTTGTGGCGGGCGGTCACCAGCGGGCAGGAGGTGTAGCCGTCGTAGCGGGCGGTGGCGGACCGTCCGCGCAGCCCGGCGCGCAGGTTGGCGACGACGACCGGGGCCTGCTTGCGGATCGCGGCGCCCGTCTTGGACGTCGGCAGGTTGGCCACGTCACCGATCGCGAACACCTCGGGGAAGTCCGGGTTCTGGAGCGTCTCCCGGTCGGCCTTGGCGTAGCCGAAGGGGGAGGCCGGATCGGCGAGCGGGCTGTCCGCCACCCACTGCGGCGCACGCTGCGGCGGTACGGCGTGCAGCAGGTCGTAGCGGATCGTCTCCTTCTCGCCGGTCGCGTGGTCGACGATTTCCGCCTCCCGCGCGGCGCCGTCCACCTGCGTCAGCTCCGACTGGAGGCGCACCTCGATGCCGTACCGCCGCGCCGTCTCCTCCAGCGCCCGGTTGAAGACCGGCACCTTGAACATGGCGGGCTCGGGCAGCACCAGGATCGTACGGACGCGGCCCAGCACCCCGCGCTTGCGCCAGTGGTCGGCGGCGAGGTACGCGATCTTCTGCGGCGCGCCGCCGCACTTCACCGGCCCGGACGGCATCGTGAACAGCGCCGTACCGCGCTTGGTGCGCCGGATGAAGTCCCAGGTCAGCGGGGCCAGATCGGGCCGGTAGTTGCTGGAGACGCCGCCGTGGCCGAGGGCCTGCGCCAGGCCCGGTATGCCGTCCCAGTCGAGGGACAGCCCGGGGGCGAGCACCAGCCGGTCGTAGGAGATCGTCCGCCCCGACGCGGTGCCGACCGTCCGCGCGGCAGGGTCGACCGAGGCGGCGGACTCGCGCAGCCAGCGCACGCCGGGCGGCATGACCTCCGCCTCCGTGCGCAACGCGGCCCGCAGCGGCGCCTGCCCGCCGCCGACCAGCGTCCACAGCGGCTGGTACCAGTGCGTCTCGGAGGGTTCCAGCACCGCGATGTCGCGCAGTCCGGCGCGGCGCAGCCGGGCGGCGACGGTGATGCCCGCGGTACCGCCGCCGATGATGACGATCTGGTGGTGCGACGAGGCGGGGGTCATAGGGGGTTTCCTCCTGGGGGTCGAGGACGGGGACCGGGGGATTGTGCCCCGGTGGCTATAAGCGGGGAATGCTGGTGACCGCCATCGATATGGCGAGGACCGTGACCAGCGACGCGAACGCCGTGGACAGGGCCTGTGGCCGCACCCGGGCGGCCAGCCGGTTGCCGAGCCAGCTGCCGAGCGCGGCGCAGGCGGCGAAGGAGGCCAGCAGCGGCCAGTCCAGACCGCCGGCCCCGGCCCGGGTGGCGAAGGCCGTGACGGAGTTGACGAGGATGACGAGGAGGGACGTACCGACGGCGACCGGCATCTCCAGGCCGAGGACGAGCGTCAGCGCCGGTACGACGACGAAGCCGCCGCCGACACCGAAGAAGCCGGTCAGCAGGCCGACGGCGGTGGCGGTCGCGCCGATGCGCAGGGCGGGGGCCAGGCGGGTGGCGGGCGTTGGGGTCGGGGGCGGAGCGGGGGTCGGAGCTGGGGTCGGAGAGGGGATTGGAGAGGGGATCGGGGAGCGGTGGGGGACGGGCCGTGTCTTTTTTCGTGCGGCTGGAGGCTCTCCCTCCTGTACGGCTGGGGGCTCTCCCTCCTGTACGGCTGACGGCTCTCCCTCCTGTACGGCTGAGGGCTCTCCCTCCTGTGCGGCGGGGTGCGCCAACTCCTGTTCGGTCGGGCTCGCTTTCTTCCGCTCAGTCGGGCTCGCTTTGTCCCGTTCGGTCGGGCTCGCTTTCTCCCGTTCGGTCGGGCGTGCCTTCTCCCGCTCGCGCCAGGTCCGTACGAGCATCACGGCCGCCACCGCCAGCATCAGCCCGGCGAACGCGGTCATCAGGACCGTCGGGTCCAGGGCCGCGCTCCAGCGCGAGCCCAGGTACGTACCGGCGGTGCCCAGCCCGCCGAAGGCCGCTCCCGCCGCCCAGCGGACCCGGCCGGCGCGGGCGTGGCAGGCCAGGCCGGAGGCCGCGCCGATGCCGACCACGACGAGCGCGCCCGCCGTTGCCTCGTGCGGCGACTGGTGCAGGAGGTAGACCAGCGCCGGTACGGCGAGGATCGACCCGCCGCCACCGAGCGCGCCCAGCAGCAGCCCGATGACCAGTCCGCAGGGCAGTGCCGTCACGGCTAGCAACGGCATGGCGCCTGACGGGGCGTTCGCGGCCCAGCCCCCGCCCTCATGACGGACACGACGCCCGGGGCGCGAGTTCGACCGCCCGGCTGTCGCCGGTCCACTCGGCGACGAAGGTGAAGCGGTCGCCGCGTACGACGGTCTCGCGCCACTCCACCGGCCGCTCCCCGGACCGGCCCAGCCGCTCGATCGCGAACGCGGGCTCGCGGTCGGCCAGCCCCAGCAGCCACGCCTGCCGGATGTCCGGCAGGAAGGGGTGGATGCGCTCCCGGCCGCCGGTGACCTTCACCCCGCAGCGCTGCTGCAGTTCCCCGTACAGCGAGGTGTGCCGGAAGTCGGCGTCGAGCAGCGGCTCGGCCACCTCGGCGGGCAGATAGGTGGTGTCGTGGGCCAGCGGCTCGCCGTCCGCCAGCCGCAGCCGCTCCAGGACGATCAGCGGCGCGTCCGGTACGAGGCCGAGCTGGTCGGCGACCGGCCCGTCCGCCGTCCGCTCCAGCCGCAGCACCTCGCTGCGCTGCTCCACGCCCTGGCCCTCCAGCTCGCGGAAGAGGCTGTAGAGCGAGCCGAGCGGCTGCTGTATGCGCCGGGTGTTCAGGCGGCTGGCCCGCCCGCGCTCGGCGATCACCAGCCCGTCCGCACGCAGCTTGCGCAGCGCCTCGCGGACGGTGTGCCGGCTGACCTCGTACTCCCCGGTGAGCCGGTGTTCGGCGGGGAACTCGTCGGTGAACTCGCCCGCTTCCATGCGGCGCCGCAGATCTTCGGAGAGCTGGGCCCACAGGGGAAGCGGCGAGCGCCGGTCCAGGGGACGCGGGCCCGGGGGGTGTGCGGTCATGAAGTCGCCTCCGAGCGGGTACGGGCTGTATGGACGGGGCGGGGACCGCACCGGCGCGGCGGCTCCCGGGCCCTGTTGCCGTTTCTTTCGTTTTCTTCCTCGCCGTCCGCTGCGTTGTTCACTCGCGTCGTTCGCTTGCGTCGTTCTCCGCCGGTTCGGTGCCGGACCGGCGTCCGGCTGGTGCCGACCGGTGCCGTCCGGTGCCGTCCGGTGCCGAACTTGTGGGCAGCGGCTTGGGCTGCCTAATGTACGTACATCCGTGCATCCGCACAACAACCCCCCGCGGGGTCCGCGGTTCGGCGGGCCCGCAGGACCACGGAGGTCGACCGTGCACTTCGCGCAGTACTACCTCGACTGCCTCTCCCAGGCGTCGTACCTGATCGGCGACGAGACCACCGGACGCGCGGTCCTCGTCGACCCACGCCGCGACATCGACGACTACCTGCGCGACGCGGAAGCGGCCGGACTGCGCATCGAGCTGATCATCGAGACCCACTTCCACGCCGACTTCCTCTCCGGACACCTGGAACTGGCCCGCGCCACCGGCGCCACCATCGCCTTCGGCGAAGGCGCGGAGACGGGCTATCCGATACGGCGGCTGCGGGACGGTGAGCGGATATACCTGGGGGCGGACCCGGCGACCACGGCGGACGGGGCGGCGACCACGGCCGGTGGAGCGACGATCACGGCCGGTGGGGCGGCGGACAGGGCCGATCAGGCGGCTGGCAGGGCTGGGAGGGCTGGCAGGACAGCGGGCAGAGCCGCCGCGGGCGCGCCCTCCGGGGTCACGCTGACCGTCCTGGCCACCCCCGGCCACACCCCGGAGTCCATCTGCGTCGTCGTCCACGAACAGCCGGACGCGCCCGAGCCGTACGGCGTACTGACCGGCGACACCCTCTTCGTCGGCGACGTGGGCCGCCCCGACCTGCTCGCCGCGGCCGGCCTGACGCCGGAGGAGATGGCGGGGCGGCTCTACCGCTCCCTGCACGGCAAGCTGCTCACCCTCCCCGACGCCACCCGCGTCTACCCGGCCCACGGCGCGGGCTCGGCCTGCGGGCGCAACCTCTCCACCGAGACCACCTCCACCATCGGCGAGCAGCGCCGCTACAACTACGCGCTCCAGCCCATGCCGGAGGACGAGTTCATCCGGCTGGTCACCGCCGGGCAGCCCGCCACCCCCGGCTACTTCGCGCACGACGCGGCCCTCAACCGCGACGGCCACCCCCTCCTGGACCCCGCGCCGCCGGCCGCCCTCACCCTCGACGCGGCCCTGGCCGCCTGCCGCGACGCGGGCGCCGTCCTCCTCGACAGCCGCCCCCTCGCCGCGTACACGGAGGCGCACTTCACCGGGTCGCTGCACACCAGCCTGGACACCCGGTTCGCCGAGTACGCGGGCAGCGTGGTGGAGCCCGGCACACCGATCGTCCTCATCAGCGACCCGGGTACGGAGTCCGAGGCACGCCTGCGGCTGGCCCGCATCGGGTACGACCACGTCCTCGGTCACGTACCGGACCCGGCCGCCGAACTGGCCCGCCGCCCCGACCTGGTGACGCGTACCCACCGCCTGGCCGCCGGTGCAGCGCTTCCCGCCGACGCCCAGCTGATCGACGTCCGCAACCCGTCCGAGTACGCGGCGGGCGCCCTCCCCGACGCCGTCAACCTCCCCCTCGCCGCCCTCCCCACCAGCTGCGCGACGCTGGACCCGGACCGCCCGGTCGTCCTCTACTGCCGCAGCGGCAGCCGCTCCGTCATCGCCGCGGCCTTGCTGGAGGCCCGGGGATTCCGGGATGTACGGGACATCGTCGGGGGGTACGAGGGGGCCGTTTCGGCTTGCGGGTGAGGGCGGTTCGCCCGCGGCTGAGCCCCACCGTCGTCCGGGCACGTCGTGCGGGCACGTCGTCCGGGCACGTCGTTCGGGCAGGTCATCCGGGCTGTCGTCCGGGCTGTCGTCCGGGCGTGTGGTCCGAGTGCGTCACCGCCGCTGCCGCTTGCGCCTGCGGACGAGCAGCGCCAGGCAGGCGGTCGCGCACCCGGCCGCGGCCCCGAGCAGGGCGGCGACCGGGGCGGACCCGGCGGGAGCCAGGCCCAGCCCGGCCGTCACCGTGATCGCGCACTTGGTCAGCCCGGACGCCTCGCCCACGCGATGCGGGGGTACGACGGCCTGGGTGGCGGTCAGCACCAGGGCGCCCGCCAGGCCCAGGGCCGCGGCGGCCACGGTGGCGGCCGGTAGCAGTACGAGCAAGGAGTCGCCGCCCAGCACTGCGTTGACCGGCACCGCGCCGAACGGTGCCGGTTGCAGCGCCGCCAGTACCCCCAACGCCGCACCCGCCAGGCCGAGACTGGCGGCCATCACCTGCTCTGCGGCGTGGGGCGGCACCCGCCCGGCCACCGGCCCGGCCGCGGCCATCACCGCCGCCGGTAGGAGGAAGACGGTCCCCGCGCCCAGTACGGACATCCCCAACGTGTCCTGAAGCGTCAGCGGGACCACGAACAACAGCACCACGGTCGCCGCGTTGCCGACGGCACCGGCTGAAGTGAGAGCTACGTACGGGCCGTTACGGAACAACGTGTGGTCGGCCAATGGCGCGCGCGACCGGCGCTCGGACCGTACGAACAGCACCCCGAGCACCAGTGCGCCCGCAGCCCAACCGCCTGCGTCCCACCACGTCCCCGCGCTCTCCAGGGCCATCGCCGAACAGGCAGGCACCCCGGTCCCCAGGACCAGCCTGCCCCAGCCCACCCGGCCCGTCCGCCCCATCCGGCCCGTCCGTTCTGCCTGCTCCGTCCGGTCCGTCCGGCCCATCCGGCCTTCCCCGCCTGTCCGGCCTTCCCGGGGACTCGTCCCGTCCTTGGACCTTGGAGCCCGCCGGGCGCACAGCACCGCCGCCCCGCACAGCGGCACATTGACCCAGAAGACGGCTCGCCAGGACACGGCCTCGGTCAGCGCCCCGCCCACGAAGGGACCGCAGGCCGTCGCCAGACCGGCCAGGCCCAGGGCGTATCCGGTCGCGACGCGCGCCCGCCCCGGCGGGAAGGAACGTGTCAGCAGGGCCAGCCCCACCGGCATGACCAACGCCCCGCCCACGCCCTGCACCACATGGGCCGCCACCAGGAACGGCAACGACGGCGCCAGCGCGCACGCCGCCGACGTACTGCCGAAAAGGGCCAGCCCCAGTACCAGCAGCCGCCGCCTCCCGAACACATCGGCCAGCCGCCCGGCGGCCGGCATCAGCGCCCCGGCCGCCAGCAGGTACGCACTGATCACCCACGGACCCGCGGCCGCCGAGGCGTGCAGGTCCCGGCGGATCACCGGCAGCGCCATGTTCAGCGCGAAGGCGTCCAGCTGGACACAGAACCCACCGATCGCCACGGCCGCCACGGCCCACACCCCACGGCCACGCTCACCACCACTCTCACCACCGCGCTCGCCACGCCCCTCGCACATCCGGTACACCGGCCCACCTCCCGCGCCGCGCGGGTCGGCGCGGCGCATCACATACGGAAGAAAAAGGTGCAGGTGGGGGATTGGGCGTGCCGGAGACGGGGCAAAGACGTGAGGGTGCTTACGGGCACCCAGCGGGCCCGAACTCGGAGTTCCGGGCTCTCACGGGATATCGCCCGAGGGCACGAGAAGCGACGCCGTCCTGGGACGCCGCTGGAGCGGTCCGCACATCGTGCGCCGCGCGAGCCGTCCGTACGGTACGGCCGGCCGATGGCGTACAGCGGACGTTCAGCGATCGTTGATCTTTGATCTTCATGCTGGTCCGCATGTTGCGCCGTGTGATCTCCGAGCATGCAGAAACGCCCCGGGTACCGCAAGAGCCCCCGGCGTCCCCGTCCCCGATAGCCCTCACCTGGCACGGCGAGCCGGGACGTCACGAGGAGCTGACCCACACCATGCTCATGGGCCAGGCCAAGCGGGCCGCGGCGGCGCTGGCCAGGCTCGGGGTGCGGGCCGGTGACCCGGTGGCGGTGCATCTGCCGCTGGTGCCGGAGTCCGTGATCGTCACACTCGCCTGTGGACGGCTCGACGCCGTGCGCATGACGCTGCCGGTCTATCTGACCGTGCCGGAACTCGCCGCCCGCACCCGGGAGTCCGGCGCGAAGGTGGTCATCACGGCGGACGCCGCGTTCTGGGACGGGGCGGTACGGCCGGTCAAGCCCGTACTGGACCGCGCGCTGCGGCGCGGCTGCCCGCAGGTACGGTCCGTGCTGGTCGTGAACCGCACCAGCCGCCCGGTGTCCTGGACCGCGGGCCGCGACCACTGGTGGCACGAGGCCCTGGCCGCCCGCTGACCCGCACACGGCGCTCCGGCTCCGGACGACCGTTTCCCGGCTCCGGACCACCGACTTCCGGCTCGGGACGACCGCTGCCCGGTTCCGCTGAGGGCCGATGCTCCGACGGCCGTACCCTGGAGGGGTGAGTACCACCCCTGAACCCCGGCCCGAGGCGCCGGCCGCGTTGATCTTCGATGATCCGCTGAGCCGCCCGTCCTCGGACGACACCGACCGTGGCTGGGGCGAGCGCCCGGCCGGCAACGACAGCGCCGCCGATCTGGCGCGCTTCCTCGACGAAAAGCCGCCCCACCACCTCTGACCGAGGCACCGGGGCGGCTTCGCCGCGGGACCGGGGCCGGAGCCCCTTACCGCTGCTACAGCTGCTACGGCTGTTACTGCTGCGTCTTCTGTGTGACCACCGAGCCGGCGCCACCATGGCCCGAGCCGCTCACCGACCCGCTCACCGAGCCGTTGCGCTGCGCGACGAGCGCGTCGCGGATCTCCGTCAGCAGCTCGACCTCGGTCGGGGCGGGCGGAGCGTCGTCCACCGGCTTCTTGGCCTCCTGGCGGGCCTTCCACTTGTTCATCGGCAGGATCATGAGGAAGTACACGACCGCGGCGGTGATCAGGAACGTCAGGACCGCGCTGAGCACCGATCCCCACAGGATGTAGATGCCGTCGGTGTAGTCGCCCGTCTTGGCGTCCGTGTGGCAGGTGGTCAGACAGGCCTTGTAGTGGTCGAGGTTCTGCGAGCCCAGGGCGCCGACGATCGGGTTGATGACGCCCTTGACCACGGTGTTCACGATGTTCGTGAACGCGGCTCCGACCACGACCGCCACGGCGAGCTCGATCACATTGCCGCGCATCAGGAATTCCTTGAACCCCGCGAGTACGCCCGTCTTCCCGCTCACCTGAAAGCCTCTTTCCACACTCACTACGAACCGTGCAACGAACAGCACCGCAACCTACGGCAGGGCAGGGCGCGGCTGTCCAATCCCATGACCTGAACCGGTGAGCGGACAGAGCGTCCGTACGGATCGGCGCCGCGTCGTTCCGGCCAGCCGGGGAAGAGCCTTCCCGCCGGCATGCCGAACGCACCCCGCCACTTGCGCCAGTGTGGCGAGCAAATCGGGCAAAGGCCACTCGATCTTGCCTGGGGGCGGTCCGGGGGGTGGTGCGCGGTGTGGTCCGCAGGACGGTCGGAATCCTCATGACCGCTCCCCTCCGGGACGCGCCTCCGGCGCCGCTCCCGGTGTCGTCCCCGATGCCGGTGTCGGCGCGGCGCAGGCCCCCGAGACGCCCGAAGCGCGTCCTTCGCCGCTCTGGTGGGCCGTCGCCGCCAGGGCCGCGGCCGTCATCGCCAGTCCCGCCGTCAGGGTCCGCCGTCGCCGCCGCACCGCGCGGCGCAGTCGGTGGCGTCCGCCCCGGGCCCGTACGGGAGCGAAGTGGGCAACCTCACACGGCGGCGGGAGGGGGAGCGGAGGGGCGGGAACGAGGGCCGGGGAGAGGCCGGGGAAGGTGTGGAGGGAGGAGGGCTGGGACACGGTGACCACCGCCTGAGCTGCCGGAATCGGTGCGGACGACCCCCACCGTGCCGGACTTCGACGGAGCCCGCTCGGCCCTGTGGACGGCCGGACCCGCTACCCGCCGGTTGTGGAAAACCCGCTCACCCGCCCGAGTGGTCCAACCCCCCTCCGGCCTCGTGCGCACCCCCGCACGGGCAGGCCCGCTCCGTCGTCGCCGGCAAGGCGCCCACCGCGTCGGACAGCACCTCGCGCAGTCTCCCGACGTTCCGGCCGAAGACCTCCAGCACCTCCGCGTGCGAGACGCCCTGGCCCGTCTCCGCACCCGCGTCCAGGTCCGTGACCAGCGTCAGCGACGTGTAGCAGAGGCCCAGCTCGCGGGCCAGGACGGCTTCCGGGTGGCCGGTCATACCGACCACCGACCAGCCCTGCGCCGCGTGCCACCGGGACTCCGCGCGGGTCGAGAAGCGCGGCCCCTCGATGACCACGAGGGTGCCGCCGTCCACCGGCTCCCACGCGCGCCCCCGGGCCGCCGCGATCACCGCCTGCCGCCCGGCCGGGCAGTACGGGTCGGCGAACGACACGTGCACCACGTCCGGCACGCCGCCGTCCGGCAGCGGCGTCCCGTCGAAGTACGTCTGCTCCCTGGCCTTCGTACGGTCCACGAGCTGGTCCGGTACGAGCAGCGTCCCCGGCCCGTACTCCGCGCGCAGTCCGCCGACCGCGCACGGACCGAGCACCTGACGTACGCCGACCGACCGCAGCGCCCACAGGTTGGCGCGGTAGTTGATGCGGTGCGGCGGCAGGTGGTGCCGCCGGCCGTGCCGGGGCAGGAAGGCGACCGGGCGGCCGGCCACCTCGCCGAGGAAGAGCGAGTCGCTGGGGGCGCCGTAGGGGGTGTCGACCGCGACCTCGGTCACGTCGTCGAGGAAGGAGTAGAAGCCGGACCCGCCTATGACACCGATCTCCGCGTCAGCCATGGGGTCACGGTAATCGGGGGAGCGGGGCGGTGAGGAGGGGGCCCGGAGGCCGTCCGGAGGTCATCTGGAGGACGTACGGAGGCCGCCCCGGGTACGCCGAAGCCCCGCCGTCCATGAGGCCATGGACGGCGGGGCTTCCGCCGAGAGGTGCCGGGCGCGGAGCGCCGCTCAGGCGGCCGACGTGCTGGGCGTCGAGCTGGAGCCGGACGAGCTCGAAGAGCCGCTGGACGACTTCGAGTCGCCGCTGCCCGAGGACGACGAGGAGCTCGTCGAGGACGAGGAGGACGACGCGGGGCTGCTGCTGGACGACGAGCCGCGGCTGTCGTTCCGGTAGAACCCGGAGCCCTTGAACACGATGCCGACCGCGGAGAACACCTTCTTCAGACGTCCCTGGCAGGCGGGGCACTCGGTGAGCGCGTCGTCGGTGAACTTCTGCACCGCCTCAAGGCCCTCGCCGCACGCGGTGCACTGATACTGGTAGGTCGGCACTGTGACTTCCTCCTGGCACTCTCACTCAATGAGTGCTAACGACGCTCCATAGTGCAGTATTCCGGCCCGTCAGTCCACTGTTGCCGGGGTTCGGTGACCGACCCCACGTTCGATCACCCGGGTTGCGGAGCGCGGTACCAGGTGTCCCCGGAACACCGCCAGCACCACCAGTGCCAGCCCCGTACCGCACAGCGGAACCAGGAATCCGGCATGCGGACCGAAGTGGTCCGCCAGCAGGCCTGCGATCGTGGACGCCGCCGCCTGGCCGAGGCCGACCGCGCCGGTCAGCCACGTGAAGGCCTCGGTACGGGCGGTGGCCGGCACCAGGGAGTCGATCAGCGTGTAGCCGGTGATCAGCGCGGGCGCGATGCACAGGCCCACCAGGAGGCCCACCGCACCCATCAGGGGCGCCACGGCCACCGCCCACAGCGGGGTGGTCATCAGCGTCAGCAGCGCGTACGCGATCAGCAGGCGGCGCCGCGGGCCGACCTTCCAGGCGATCGCGCCGCAGACGATGCCGGCGAGCATGTTGCCCGCCGCGAAGACGCCGTACAGCAGGCCGTTGATGCCGGGCTGCCCGATGTCCTCGGTGAAGGCCGTGAGGGAGACCTGCATGCCGCCGAAGACGGTGCCGATGCCGAAGAGGGCCGCGATCAGGACCCGCAGGCCCGGCACCGACAGCGCGGAGACGCGCTTGGCGGAGCTGTCCGCCGAGCGGTGGACCGGCGGCTGGCTGCGCCGCTGCGCCGCGAAGAGCAGGCCGCCGCCCAGCGTCAGGGCGCCCTCGGCGACCAGGCCGGCCGCCGGGTGGATGCCGGTGCACAGCGCCGTCGCCAGCACCGAGCCGACCACGAAGGTGAACTCGTCGGTGACCGACTCGAAGGCGGTGGACGTCGGCATCAGAGGAGTGCCGGTCAGCTTGGCCGCCCACCGGGAGCGCACCATCGGGCCGATCTGCGGCGTCGAGGCGCCGGTCGGTACGGCGACGACCAGCAGCGCCCACAGGGGGGCGTGCGAGAGCGCCAGCGTGATCAGCACGGCGACCGCCGCGGCGTGCACCAGTACGCCGGGCACGAGCACCGCGCGCTGCCCGAACCGGTCCGCCAGCTTGCCGCTCTGCGGCGCGAACAGCGCCATCGAGACGCCGGTCACCGCGGAGACGACACCGGCGGTGCCGTACGAGCCGGTGGTGTGCTGGACGAGGAGCAGGATGCTGAACGTCAGCATCGCGAAGGGCTGGCGGGCCAGGAAGCCCGGCAGCAGGAACGCCCATGCGCCGGGGGTGCGCAGCAGCTGCCCGTAACCGGGACGGGCTTCCTTGACCGGAGTCTGCTGGGCAGGGGCGGTCGTCTCCCGGGCGGTTTCGCCCTCGGTCCCCTTGCCCGCGTTGTCCTTGACCGCGGATGCCACGGCCGAGCCTTTCTGCCGCCTGGTAGCGCGCTGCCGCGAGATTGTCACGGGGTGCGCGCCGAGAGCTGTCCTCTCGCGCTGGACCGAGTGATACCGCGTGGTCCGCACCTGGAAGAGGTGGCTGCGTGTGGCAGGGGACCGCGGCCGCCGAGCGGTCGCGCCAGCTCTGCGTCAGGCAGAGTTGGTTCCTTTGATTGCCATGACATAGTACAGGCCGGTACGCGGAAAGCCCTGGTGCCGACCAGGGCCTCCCGCTGGGTTTTCGGCCGTCTCGTTCACCGTGCCGGAGTATGCGGCGGCCGCCCTCCGGTCCTGCCGTCCGGATGCCTGCCGGGCTTCCCGGCCTTCCCCTCCGGCCGCTCGCCGGACCGGTCGCCCGGCCGTACCCCCGCCTTCTTGACGGGCCGCCGCCCGCCCGGCGTGCCCGGCGCCAGCCAGCCGGCCAGCTTGCCGTGCCGGGAGACGGCCCGGAGCCGGTTCTCGACCGCGTCCCGTACCGGGTCGGTGGCCACGACCAGCAGGTCGTCCCCGCGCCGCAGCACGGTCGTCGGCGACGGTACGAAGCTCGTCCCGTCGCGTACGACGAGGGTGACCGCGGCGCCCGGCGGCAGCCGCAGCTCGCTGATCTCCACGCCGTGCATCCGCGACTTCGGGGCGATCGTGGTGGACAGCAGATGGCCGCGCAGCCGCTCCAGGGGCGCCGACTCGATGCCCAGGTCGGCGGCCTCCTCGTCGTCCCCGAGGCGCAGCTTCCTGGCCAGCCAGGGCAGCGTCGGGCCCTGGATGATCGTGTAGACGACGACCAGGATGAAGACGATGTTGAAGACCCGGTCGCTGCCGGGCACGCCGCCCACCATGGGGATGGTGGCCAGCACGATCGGTACGGCGCCGCGCAGCCCGGCCCAGGAGAGCAGGGCCTTCTCACGCCAGGGCACCCTGAAGGGCAGCAGCCCCAGGAAGACCGAGGCGGGCCGGGCCACGATCGTCAGGATCAGGCCGATGACCAGGGCCGGTACCGCGTCGTCGTACAGCGTGTGCGGTGTGACCAGCAGGCCGAGCAGTACGAACATGCCGATCTGGCCGATCCAGCCGAGGCCTTCGGCGAAGCCGCGGGTGGCGGCCGAGTGCGGCAGTTTCGCGTTGCCGAGGACCAGCGCGGCGAGGTAGACCGCGAGGAAGCCGGAGCCGTGCGCCAGCGCGCCGGCCGCGTAGGCGGAGACGGCGATGGCCATCACCGCGATCGGGTACAGACCGGAGGCGGGCAGCGCCACGTGCCGCATGCCGTACGCGCCCAGCCAGCCGATGGCCAGGCCGATGGCCGCGCCGATCGCCAGCTCCAGCGCGATCTCGCCGATGAGCACGTACCAGTGCTCCACCGGTCCGGCGGTGGAGAAGGCCACGACGAGGATCACGACGGGGGCGTCGTTGAAGCCGGACTCGGCCTCCAGGACGCCGGTCAGGCGGGCGGGCAGCGGCACGCTGCGCAGTACGGAGAAGACCGCCGCCGCGTCCGTGGAGGACACCACGGCGCCGATGAGCAGCGCCTGACGCCATTCCAGGCCGACGAGGTAGTGGGCCCCGGCCGCGGTGACCCCCACGCTCACCGCGACGCCGAACGTCGACAGCACCGCGGCTCTGGGCAGCGCCGGTCTGATCTCTTTCCATTTCGTGCCGAGGCCGCCCTCGGCCAGGATCACCACCAGCGCGGTGTAGCCCAGTATCTGGGTCAGTTCGGCGTTGTCGAAGACGACGCCGCCGAAGCCGTCCTGCCCTATGGCGATGCCTATGCCCAGATAGATGAGCAGGCTGGGCAGCCCGCTCCGGGAGGAGACGCGGACCGCGGCCACCGCGACGAGCAGGACGAGGGCGCAGATCAGCAGGAGTTCGTTGAGGTGGTCGACAGTCAGGAGCTGGTCCTTCCTCGTGGCGGGCCGGTACGGGCACGGGGGTCGGGCACAGGGGTCGAGCGGTCGGGCTTTCCTTACTGTATCTAGTTACTGAGACTAACAATTTACCATTGCTTGAACCTTGGAGGCGTCGGCGGCTACACCGCGTAGGGCTTGGCGGACCCGTGCGCCTATGGTTGCTCCAGCACTCCCACCCTGCCCCTCGAAGGACAGAGATGCCCGCCAACAAGTCCGCCCCCGCCCCTGACAAGGCTGTGAAGAAACCCAAGAAGAAGGGGCGGCGCGGCCGCCTCGTCGCGATCACGGTCGTGCTTCTGCTCGTGGCGGGCATCGGCTACGGCGCGTACTGGGGCGTCAGCACCGTCCGCGCCTCGTACCCGCAAACCACCGGTTCACTGAAGCTGGCCGGTCTCAGCGCCCCCGTCGATGTCTCGCGCGACGCCAACGGCATCCCGCAGATCTACGCCGACACCGACGAAGACCTCTTCCGCGCCCAGGGCTTCGTACAGGCCCAGGACCGCTTCTGGGAGATGGACGTGCGCCGCCACATGACGGCCGGCCGCCTCTCCGAGATGTTCGGCCAGAGCCAGGTCGACACCGACGCCTTCCTGCGGACGCTCGGCTGGCACGACGTCGCCCAGCGGGAGTACGACACCAAGCTCTCCCCGGAGACGAAGAAGTACCTCCAGGCATACGCCGACGGCGTCAACGCCTACCTCAAGGACCACGAGGGCTCGGCGCTCTCCCTGGAATACGCGGCGCTCGGGTTCCAGAACGACTACAAGCCCGGGAAGTGGACCCCGGTCGACTCGGTGGCCTGGCTCAAGGCCATGGCCTGGGACCTGCGCGGCAACATGCAGGAGGAGATCGACCGGGCCCTGCTCACCAGCCGCTTCAGCCAGGCCCAGATCGACCAGCTGTACCCGAAGTACCCGGCCAAGCGGAACAAGCCGATCGTCGAGGGCGGCGCGGTCAACCAGGCCACCAAGGAGTTCGATGCCAAGGCCACGCCGAGCGGCAACACGCAGCCGCAGAACGGCTCCGGCGCGAACACGGGCGCCGGCACGGGCAATGGCGCCGGGAACGGCACCGGTACGGGTAACGGCGCGGGGAACAGCGCCGGTACGGGTACGGGAAACAACGGCGGTACGGGTGCGGGCGCGAACACCGGCACCGGAACCAACTCCGCCTCCTCCGCCACCCGGGGCCTGAAGACCCAGCTCTCCGCCGTCTCCAAGTCCCTGGAGCGGATCCCGGCGCTGCTCGGGCCCAACGGCAGCGGCATCGGCTCGAACTCCTGGGTCGTCTCCGGCGCGCACACCACCACCGGCAAGCCGCTGCTGGCCAACGACCCGCACCTGGCCCCCCAGATGCCGTCGCTCTGGTACCAGATGGGCCTGCACTGCCGCACCACCAGCGCCAAGTGCAACTACGACGTGGCCGGCTACACCTTCTCCGGCATGCCGGGCGTGGTCATCGGCCACAACCAGGACATCTCCTGGGGCATGACCAACCTCGGCGCCGACGTCAGCGACCTGTACCTGGAGAAGATCAACGCCGACGGGTACCTGGTCGACAACAAGATGCAGCCCTTCAAGACCCGCAAGGAGACCATCAAGGTCGCCGGCGGCGCGAGCCGTGAGATCACGGTCCGCTCCACCGACAACGGCCCGCTGATCTCCGACCGCGACGACGAGCTGACCCGGGTCGGCAAGCGGGCCCCGGTCGGCAACGCGGCGCCGGACCGCGGCGACGGCTACGGCATCTCGCTGCGCTGGACCGCCCTGGACCCGGGCCGCTCCATGGACGCGGTCTTCGAACTGAACCGGGCCAAGAACTGGACGGACTTCCGCAAGGCCGCCTCGCACTTCGAGGTGCCGTCGCAGAACCTGATCTACGCCGACACCAAGGGCAACATCGGCTACCAGGCGCCGGGACGGATCCCGGTGCGCGGCAAGGGCTACGACGGCACGCTGCCCGCCCCCGGCTGGGACCCGAAGGCCCGCTGGACCGGTGACGTGCCCCAGTCGGCGCTGCCCAACGAGTACAACCCGGCGCGCGGCTACATCGTCACCGCCAACCAGGCCGTCATCGACCCGGACAAGTACCCGTACCTGCTGACCAAGGACTGGGGCTACGGCGCCCGCAGCCAGCGGATCAACGACCTCATCCAGTCGAAGATCAAGGACGGCGGCAAGGTCTCCACCGACGACATGCAGACCATGCAGATGGACAACAGCAGCGAGATCGCCAAGCTGCTGACGCCCTATCTGCTGAAGATCGACGTCAAGGACGCATACGTCCGCGAGGCCCAGAAGCTGCTGGAGGGCTGGGACTACACCCAGGAGCCCGACTCGGCCGCCGCCGCGTACTTCAACGCGGTCTGGCGCAACACCCTCAAGCTGGCCTTCGGCAACAAGATGCCCAAGGAGCTGCGGGTCCAGGGCCAGTGCCTCAACGTCCGCGCGGCCAACGACACCGGCCCGGTCGACGACCAGGACAAGCTGGTGCGCGAGTGCGGCGAGCGGGCTCCCGACCAGGCGCAGCCGGACGGCGGCGACCGCTGGTTCGAGGTCGTGCGGTCCATCCTCGACGACCCGAAGAACGACTGGTGGAAGACCGAGTCCCGGCCCGGCCGCGTGCTCGACGCCAACCGCGACCAGCTCCTCGCGCACGCCATGAAGGACGCGCGCTACGAGCTGACCAGCAAGCTCGGCAAGAACATCGACAACTGGAGCTGGGGCCGCCTGCACCAGATGACCCTGAAGAACCAGACCCTGGGCACCAGCGGCCCGGGCCTGATCCAGGGGCTGTTCAACCGCGGCCCCTGGAACCTGGGCGGCGGCGAGGCGGCCGTGGACGCCACCGGCTGGAACGCGGCCGGCGGCTACGGGGTCACCTGGGTCCCGTCGATGCGCATGGTCGTGAACCTGGCCGACTTGGACAAGTCGCGCTGGATCAACCTGACCGGCGCCTCCGGCCACGCGTACAGCGCCCACTACTACGACCAGACGGACAAGTGGGCCAAGGGCGAACTGCTGCCGTGGGCCTTCTCCCAGAAGGCGGTGAAGGCGGCGACCGAGGACACGCTGACGCTGTCGCCGTGACGGGGTGCTGACCTCATAGGCCGGGCGGGCCCGAAGATCTTCGGGCCCGCCCGGTGGCGTTCACGGGGGCAGATACGCGCCGGGCACATACGTTCCCGTACCGCTCGAAGCGCCGTAGCACCCCGCACCGCGGCGTCCCCTGAACCGCCGTAACGCCCGAACCGCCCCTACCTGGCGAACCGGTGCACACCCCCCGGCGTCACCGCCACGTCCACCGGCCGGTCGTGCACCTCGGCCGGCACCTCCGGCAGCACCTCCGCGTCGTACAGCAGCACCACCCGCGTGGGCCACGCATCCGCCGCCTCCAGACGCTCCAGAACCCGGTCGTACGAACCGCCGCCACGGCCCAGCCGCAGCCCGCGCCGGTCCACCGCCAGTCCCGGCAGCAGCACCGCGTCGGCTTCGGTGACACCCTGCGGGCCCAGCCGGGGCCCGGCCGGCTCCAGCAGCCCGCGTCCGGCGCGTACGAGGCCGTCGGCGTCCTCGTACGGGGCCCAGTCCAGGTCGTTGTCCGGCATCAGTACGGGCAGCAGCACCCGCGTCCCGGCGGCGCGCAGCCGGTCCAACAGCGCGCGCGTGGACGGCTCGCGCCCCACCGACACGTACGCGGCGACCGTGCGCGCCCGCGCCAGCTCCGGGAGCGCCAGCGCGCGACGCGCCAGGACCGCTTCCGTCGCCCGGACTTCATCCGGCGGCAACTGCGCCCTCACGTCCAGGAGGGCGCGCCGCAACCCGTACTTCGTACCGTCGTAACCGCTCATGATGCGCCGCCGCTCCCGCTCCTGTGACCCGTTCCCGGGACCCCGACTTCCGGCGCAAAGTGCCGGTTATCGTGATCCGCATGACTCCATCGCGTACTCGGATCACCAAGGCTGTCATTCCGGCAGCCGGTCTCGGGACCCGCTTCCTCCCGGCGACCAAGGCCACGCCCAAGGAGATGCTGCCGGTCGTCGACAAACCCGCCATCCAGTACGTCGTGGAAGAGGCCGCCACCGCCGGGCTCAGCGATGTCCTGATGGTCACCGGACGCAACAAGCGCCCCCTTGAAGACCACTTCGACCGCAACTACGAGCTCGAAGAGGCGCTGGACCGCAAGGGCGACGAGTCCCGGCTCGCCCGCGTCCAGGAGTCCAGCGACCTGGCGACCATGCACTACGTGCGCCAGGGCGACCCCAAGGGCCTGGGCCACGCCGTGCTGTGCGCCGCCCCGCACGTCGGCGACCAGCCCTTCGCGGTACTGCTCGGCGACGACCTGATCGACCCGCGCGACCCGCTGCTCCAGCGCATGATCGAGGTGCGGGAGCGGCACGGCGGCTCCGTCATCGCCCTCATGGAGGTCGACCCCGCGCAGATCCACCTCTACGGATGCGCGGCCGCCGCCCCCGACGGCGACGACGTGGTGCTCGTCTCCGACCTGATCGAGAAGCCCGACCCGGCCGAGGCGCCCAGCAACCTCGCCATCATCGGCCGGTACGTCCTCGACCCGGCCGTCTTCGAGGTGCTGCGCACCACCAAGCCGGGCCGCGGCGGCGAGATCCAGCTGACCGACGCCCTCCAGGCGCTCGCCGCCGACCCGGAGCTGGGCGGCCCCGTGCACGGCGTGGTCTTCAAGGGGCGCCGCTATGACACCGGCGACCGTGGCGACTACCTCCGTGCCATTGTCAGACTGGCATGCGAACGTGAGGACCTGGGCCCGGAGTTCCGGGACTGGCTGCGCAGCTTCGTCAGCGAGGAGATGTGACACCGTGAGCGCCACCACCGACCGGACCACCCACCAGGAACGCGTCTGGTCGGTGGCCGACCACCTCGACGACGTACTGTCCAAGATCCACCCGCTGGAGCCGATCGACCTGCATCTGCTCGACGCGCAGGGCTGCGTCCTGGTGGAGGACGTGACCGTCCCCACCGCCCTGCCGCCGTTCGACAACAGCTCCATGGACGGGTACGCGGTCCGGGTCTGCGACGTCGCGGGCGCCACCGCCGACTTCCCCGCCGCGCTGACCGTGGTCGGCGACGTGGCCGCGGGCAGCGCCGAGCTGCCGGCCGTCGGCCCCGGCGAGGCCGCCCGCATCATGACCGGCGCGCCGCTGCCCCCCGGCGCCGAGGCCGTCGTCCCCGTGGAGTGGACCGACGGCGGCACGGGCCGCGGCCCGGCCGAGGCGATGACCGCGCACAGCGCCGCGCCGGAGGCCGCCGGCGGCGAGGTCCGCGTCCACCGCCCGGTCACCGAGCGGCAGCACGTCCGCGCCCAGGGCAGCGACGTCCGGGCCGGGGAACTGGCCCTGCCGGCCGGCACCCTCCTCGGCCCCGCCCAGATCGGCCTGTTGGCCGCGATCGGCCGAGCCACCGTCCGGGTCCGGCCGCGCCCGCGGGTCGTCGTCCTGTCCACCGGCAGCGAGCTGGTGCAGCCCGGTGAGGCCCTGGCGCCCGGTCAGATCCACGACTCCAACAGCTTCCAGCTCACCGCCGCCGCCCGCGCGGCCGGCGCCATCGCCTACCGGGTCGGCGCGGTCGCCGACGACGCCGAGACGCTGCGCGCCACCCTGGAGGACCAGCTCATCCGCGCCGACATCCTGGTCACCAGCGGCGGCGTCAGCGTCGGCGCGTACGACGTGGTCAAGGAGACCCTCGCCGATCTCTCCGCCGAGGAGGGCGTCGTCGAGTTCCGCAAGCTGGCCATGCAGCCCGGCAAACCGCAGGGCTTCGGCCTCATCGGCCCCGACCGCACCCCGCTGCTGGCCCTGCCCGGCAACCCGGTCAGCTCGTACGTCTCCTTCGAACTGTTCGTCCGCCCCGCCATCCGTACGCTCATGGGCCTGCCCGACGTGCACCGCCACACCTCCCGGGCCACGTGTGACACCGCCGTCGCCGACTCGCCCAAGGGCAGACGGCAGTTCCTCCGCGGCCGCCACGACCCCGACACCGGCACCGTCACGCCCGTCGGCGGCGCCGGCTCCCACCTGGTCAAGGCGCTGGCCCAGGCCAACGCGCTGATCGTGATCCCGGAGGAGACGACGGAGGTCGCGGCGGGGGCGGAAGTGGAGGTGGTGTTGCTGGGATGAGGGGCCGGGCAGGGGGAGGGAAAAGGGGGCGGGCGAGGAGACGGGTGCGCCGTCCTCGCCGGGCAGCCGGGTGACGCCCGACGCCTGCGGGTACGGTGTCGTCGCACAGGCGGCACGGTCCGGACCGGGAGAACGATGAGCAGCGGCCAGCAAGATCTCACCCACCTCGACGCCTCGGGCGCGGCCCGCATGGTCGACGTGTCAGGGAAGGACGTCACCGCGCGCACGGCCCGCGCCAGCGGCCGCGTGCTGGTCGCGCCGCGCGTGATCGAGCTGCTGCGCGGCGAGGGCGTCCCGAAGGGCGACGCGCTCGCCACCGCCCGCATCGCGGGCATCATGGGCGCCAAACGCACCCCGGACCTGATCCCGCTGTGCCATCCGCTGGCGGTCTCCGGTGTCGAGGTGGACCTCCACGTGGCCGATGACGCGGTGGAGATCCGGGCCACGGTCCGCACCACGGACCGCACGGGCGTCGAGATGGAGGCCCTGACCGCCGTCTCGGTCGCCGCCCTCACCGTGATCGACATGGTCAAGGCCGTCGACAAGGGCGCCGTCGTCACGGACGTACGCGTCGAGGAGAAGACGGGCGGCAAGTCGGGCACCTGGAGCCGGTCGTGACCGCCGGGGACCGGAAGCCGGAGCAGGGCGTCCGGGACGGCGTACGGAACACCACCGCCAATCCGGGACCGGACGCGGCGGACGACGACACGCGGCGGACGACGGCGAACCCGGGGCCGGGGACGGCCCCCGATGCGAGTGCCGCACGTGCGGACGTAACAGGTGCGGATGTCGCAGATGCAGACGTACCAGGTGCGGACGTCGCAAATGCGGACGTAACAGGTACAGGTGCGGCAGGCGCGACAGACACGGTAGATGCGAACGTAACGGCTGTCCCCTCCGGCCCGCCCCGCGCTCTCGTCATCACCGCGTCCAACCGGGCGGCCGCCGGTGTGTACGCGGACAAGGGCGGGCCGGTGCTCGCCGAGGGGCTGGCCGCGCTGGGCTTCGTGGTCGACGGGCCGCGGGTGGTGCCGGACGGCGATCCCGTCGAGGCCGCCCTGCGCGAGGCCGTCACCGCCGCGTACGACGTGGTCGTGACCACCGGCGGTACGGGCATCTCGCCCACCGACCGCACCCCCGACGCCACCCGCCGCGTGATCGACCACGAGGTGCCCGGCATCCCCGAGGCGATCCGCGCCGCGGGCCGCGCGAAGGTGCCCACCGCCGCGCTCTCCCGTGGCCTGGCCGGCGTCGCGGGCCGTACGCTGATCGTCAACCTGCCCGGCTCCACCGGCGGCGTCCGCGACGGCCTCGCCGTACTCGCCGACCTCCTCCCGCACGCGGTGGACCAGTTGCGCGGCGGCGACCACCCGCGCCCGGACACCGGCGCGACATCGGGAACGGCCCCGCACGCGGGGCGGCCGGGATCGACCGGGAGCGCACACTGAACGCCCCCTGGCCGGTCGTACTGGCGGACGGCGAGACCGCCCTCCGCCCCATAAAGCTGCGCGACCAGCGGGCCTGGCGGGAGGTCAACCGCCGTAACCGCGACTGGCTGCGCCCCTGGGAGGCGACCATCCCGCCGCCCCCGCCCGGCATCCCCGCGCCGCACCGTCCCACGTACCGCCAGATGGTCCGCCATCTGCGCGCCGAGGCGCACGCGGGGCGCATGCTGCCGTTCGTCGTGGAGCACCGGGGGCGGCTGGCCGGGCAGCTGACGGTGGCCGGGATCACCTGGGGATCGATGTGTTCCGGACACGTCGGCTATTGGGTCGACGAGGCGGTCGCCGGCCGGGGCGTCATACCGACGGCGGTGGCACTCGCCGTCGACCACTGCTTCCGCTCGGTGGGCCTGCACCGCATCGAGGTCTGCATTCGCCCCGAGAACCTGCCCAGCCGGCGGGTCGTGGAGAAACTCGGCTTTCGCGAGGAGGGACTGCGCCCGCGCTATCTGCACATCGACGGCGCCTGGCGCGACCACCTCGTATTCGCGCTGACGGCGGAGGAGGTCCCCGAGGGCCTGCTCAACCGCTGGCACCGGGAGAAGCCCAGCACACCCCACAAATAAAATACGTGTTCGAATTATTTCACCAGTTGCTCACAATCGCATGCGACTGATCTCAACAATCACAAAAAAAGTTCGAGATATCAGCCAGATCGTGCGACACACCGGCCCAATTGGCGGATGGCCCCCTGCAAACCCCTCTACCGTGTGAGGCGTGAGCAGCAGCGGCCTCATCTACGCAGTCATCGTCGGGGCCTGGGCCGCCTACTTGGTGCCGATGTGGCTCCGTAGGCAGGACGAGCTCAATGAAGCCCGGCCGACGGAACGCTTCAGTACCGCCATCCGGCTCCTGTCCGGACGCGCGGCCATGGAACGCCGTTACGCCAAGGGGCTGGCGGCACAGGGCGGCCGCACCGACGATGCGAGCGACGCGCGGGACCCGGAAGCGGCGGCCGAGACGGCCGACGTCCGGGACTTCGGCGCGCCCGCGGACGAGGTGCCGCCCGCCGCCCAGCGCCCGTCGGCGGCCGTGTCCGGCGGTGCGCCGTCCGGATCCGGAGCCGCGGTCGGCGGCCCGCCGTCCGGTGCCGAAGCCGCGTCGAACGCCGCGGTGTCCGACGCCGGGTCCTCGTCGGGTGCCGGTTCCTCGTCCGGCGCCGCGCCGCGCTCCGGTAAGAAGGTCGGCTCCCGCCGTCCCTACACCGCCGAGCGCATGAAGCGCGCCAAGGTCCTGGCCCGCCGCCGGCGCACCATCACGGTGCTCTTCCTGACGTTCACCGTCGGCACGATCGTCGCCGCCGTCGGTGGCCTCGCCTTCCTCTGGGCACCGGCCATCCCGGCCATACTCCTCAGCGCGTACATCGTCTACCTCCGCGCCCAGGAACGCCGCCGCTTCACCTTCACCATGGACCAGCGGCAGGCGGAGGCGGCGGCCCAGCGGCTGCGGGAGGGCAGGCCACACCCTCCGCAGGCGTCCCAGCAGCCCGCCGCCGACGAACCCCCCGCTGAGGACGCCGCCGCCCCGCTCGCCGACCCGTCGCACTCCGCCGCGCCCGCCCCCCGGCCCGAGCCGGCGTCCACGGCCGGCCGGCGCGCCCTCGTGGAGGAGACCGACCACGCCGAGTGGGTCGACCAGCAGCGCGAACGCGACCGCACCGAGCCCGGCGGCTGGGACCCGGTCCCGGTCCCGCTCCCGACGTACGTCACGGCCCCGGTGGCACCCCGCGCCACCAGCCACGTCGACCTGGACGCCGACGACGCCTGGAGCTCCGCCCGCTCCGGCCCCGCCACCGAATCCCGCCGCCGGACGCCGCCCGCCGACCCGCGCCCCCACCCCGCGACGTCCCGCCGCACCCGCGGCCGCACCCCCCTGTTCGACCAGTACGCCGACGACGACCGCCCGCGCGCGGCAAACGAGTGACCCCCCGCGGCTGACCAGCAGAAGAAGCGATTTTTGAGCACCCCGGCAGGGATGCTAGAGTTTCACTCGTCGCAAGGGCCTGTGGCGCAGCTGGTAGCGCACCTCGTTCGCAACGAGGGGGTCAGGGGTTCGAATCCCCTCAGGTCCACCGACGTCAGAGCCCCACCGGAGAAATCCGGTGGGGCTCTTTCGCATGCGCGGAATCCTCCCACCGGTGTCCTGTCCCGGCCCGTGCCGCTGTCGGGCGGGCCTGCGGTCAGGGCCGATGGCGGCGGAACGGAGGTTATCCACAGGCCAGTTCGCGTGTCGGCGGTGAGCCCTAAAGTGGGGATTCGCGGGGCCGGTGGGCTTCGTCATGGGTACGTGATCGGGTATCCGATGGCGGTGGCGACGGGAGGGCACATGGCCAAGGAACGGGCGTTCGGGCCGCATCAGCTGGCCGAGTGGCTGGGGATCGAGCCTCGGCACGTACGGCGCGCCGAGACCAGGGGGCTGATTCCGCCCCCGGACGTGGGGGACGAGCGGTGGTCGGAGGGGGTGGCCAAGACGCTGCCGGACCGGGTCGAGGAGATCCTGTCCGTGGTGGGGGACGAGAACTACGCGAAGGCTTCGGACGGGGGCAAGGCCGGAGCCGGGCGCCGGAAGGCGGTCATGGGGGACGCGCTCGGGCCGCATCAGTTGGCGAGCGAGCTGGAGCTCCAGCGGTGGCAGGTCGGCCGGGCCGGGCAGCTGGGGATGATCCCGCCACCGGACGTGGACGGCAAGCGCTGGTCGCGGGAGGTGGTGGACGGCCTGCGGGGTGAGGCGGAGCGGATCAGGGAAACGCTCGGCGACCACCCCGGGCTCGGGTCGATCGACGCGGCGAAACGGCTGGCGGAGCGTACGGAGCTGGAGGTCGAGCGCGAGGACGTACGCGTGCTGGCCGAGGAGGGGCCGCTCCGGCCGGTGGGGGAGTTCCGTGGGTACCCCATGTTCAGTCTGGAGAGCCTCGACGGACTCGACCGGGAGCGGGTCGCGGCCGTGGTGGGCGAGCGGCAGCGGTGGATCGAGCGGAGCGTCACGGCCAAGGAGGCGGCGGCGCTGCTGGGATGGTCGGCGGGGAAGTTCGAGGTGACGGCGGAGCGGCACGGGCTGGTGCCGGGGCGGCTCGGCCGGTACGACCGGGCGGAGGTCGAGGGGTTGCCGGGGAGGGAGGGGTAGGGGGAGGGGTTGGGTGAGGAGGGGGCGGGATTAGGGGAGGGCGAGGGGCCGGGGCCGTCGGGCGTGGATGCGGCGTACGGCGTGTGGCTGGCTGACCTCGTCGGGCGTGGGGGCGTTCGGGCGCGGGCGTGGCTGCCCGGCCCTGTCGGGCTGGGTGGGGCTAGGGCTGGAGGGCGCGTTTGGTGATGCGGATGCCTCGGCGGGACAGGTAGGTGAGGGGGTTGATGTCGGAGCCGTAGTGGCGGGTTTTGCGGACCTCGAAGTGGAGGTGGGGACCGGTGGTGCGCCCGGTGGCGCCGCTGTAGCCGATACGGGTGCCGGCGCGGACGCGCTGGCCGACGCGGGCCGTGATGCGGGAGAGGTGTCCGAAGAGGGTGTAGTAGCCGTCGGTCATGTGGATGGTGACGGCGAGGCCGTAGTCGCCCGACCGCTTGGCCAGGACGACCGTGCCGGAGCCGACGGAGGAGACCGGGGTGCCGGTGGGGACGGCGAAGTCGACCCCGGTGTGGTGGCCGGCGGCCCAGTGGCCCTTGACGCCGTAGGGCGAGCTGATGCGGGCATGGGCGGCGATCGGGCGGGTCCACGGGCCGGCCGGCACGGCCGGGACCGCCTCGGTCGCGGTCAGGCCGAGGACGGTACCGATGACCGTCGGCACCACGCCGTGCAGCAGGAGTCGTCTGCGGAGCCAGTTCATAGTTGTGAGGACACGCCCTACGCCGGGCGGACGCATCCGGAAACGCCCGGTGGGCGCCCGAACGGCCGAGAGGTTCCCCGTACCGAGTGGTAACTGTGAGTGATCGTCGGGGGTGTCGGACGGGGAGGGCTCAGGGGGCGGGAGCGGTGCTCTCGCGGAGTTCGAGGTGGGGGAGTTCGGCCTGGAGGCGGCGGGTGGGGGCGCCGTCGAGGAGGGAGAGGAGTTCCTGGGCGGCCAGGCGGCCGAAGCCGGCGGTGTCGCGTACGAGTGAGGTCAGGCGTGGGTGGGTGACGCGGCACAGGGGGGAGTCGTCCCAGGCCACGATGGACAGGGCGGCGGGTACGGGCACACCGCGGCCGGCGGCCACGGCGGCGCCCGCGACGGCCATCACGTCGTTGTCGTAGACGATCGCGGTGGGCGGGCGGGGAGCGGCGAGCAGGCGGTGGGTGGCCTCGGCGCCCTGCTCGTCGGAGTAGTCCGTGGACACGGAGCGGACCTCGGCGGCGTCCAGGCCGAGACGGGCGGCCTCGGCACGCAGGGCGGCGACCCGGCGCTCGGTGTGCGCGAGGCCGGGCAGGCCGGCGATGTGCACGATGCGGCGGTGCCCCAGTGCGTACAGGTGGTCGATGATCGACCGCATCGCGGCCGCGTCGTCGGCCCAGATGGTGGAGAGGGGGGCGGGGGGTGGGGGCGGGGGGCCGGGAGGGGAGGGAGAAACGGAGGGAGAAGCGGAGGGGGGTGAGGGGGTGGGGGAGGAAAGGGGAGTGGAGGGGGATGGGCGTGTGGAGGGGCTGGTGGGGGGTGGGGCTGATGGCGTGCTGGTGTCGCCTATGACGACTGTGGGCAGGGCGAGGGAAGCCAGGAGGGCGGGGCGGGGGTCTTCGGCTCGGGGATCCACGACCAGGACGCCGTCCACGCGGCGTTCGGCCCACCAGCGTCGGTAGATCGCGCACTCGGCCTCCAAATCCTCGACGACCTGGAAGAGGAGGGCGACGCGCTGGGCGGCCAGGGCTTCCTGGATGCCGGAGACCAGCTGGAGGAAGAAGGACTCGACGCCGAGGGTGTGGGCGGGGCGGGCGAGGACCAGGCCGACGCAGCCGGAGCGTTCGCCGGACAGGGCGCGGGCGGCGCTGTTCGGCTGCCAGCCCAGCTCTTCGGCGACCTCGCGGATACGGGCACGGGTGCCGGGGGAGACGCCGTCGCGGTCGTTGAGGGCGAAGGAGACGGCCGAGGGGGAGACGCCGGCGCGCTCGGCGATGTCCTTCATGGTCGGGCGGCGGCGTGGGGGAGTGGAAGCGGGTGTGGGAGTGGGCGTGGTCGTGGGAGTGGGGGTGGTGGGGAGGTGGGGGGTGTTGGGGCGGGGGGCATCAGTGCCCGCGGGCGGAGAGCCGGGGCCGGTGCCGGGGCCAGTGCCGGTGGTCATGTTGCGCGTCAGCTCCTCCGGTTGGCCTGGGCAGCCCGGTCGGCCTGGACGGCCCGGGTTGTTGGTCGGTCGCCGTGGTGCGCCCGTTGCCGTGGTCGGCGGTCAGGGGCGAGGCGTGGCTAAAGCGCATTAGTCCGTACTGCTAATGCGCTTTAGTGCGTTCAGGATCACGGGAGGTCCGGGAGAAGTCAATCGCTGTGCGGAAGGCGCGGCGAGAGGCCAAGTCGCGGACTTCGTTATGGAATTGAGATAGCGGGTTCCGGTGCTCTTGGCTTTAGCGCATTAGTGCAGGTGGGGAGTGGTGGCCGGGTGGGGGCGGTAAGGGGGCGGGTTGCGTTGGGCGGCCGGTGAGCGGGGTGGCGCAGGGCGTTGTCGGGGGCGATGCGTTGACGGGAGCGTATTCGGGCGACAACGTTGGCATCGCCATCCGGCGGCGCGGCCGGTCATGTGCCGGTCCGTGCGTGGTTCTTCGCTGTCTTCTTTGCCTGTCTACTTTGCTGTTTCCTCGCGGTTTTCCTCCGTGGAAGCGCTTTCCGCCGCGGACGCGCTTCCCGGGCAGAAGCGTTTCCCCGACGCAGGAGTGACCATGACGCGCAGACACTTGGGCCCCATAAGTTCCGATCGTGAAACCCGTGAAACCCGTGCCACTCATGCCACCCGTGACACTCACGGCACCGGTGACACCCGCGGCACCGATGACACCCATGGCCCCCATAACGCCTTCGGTGCCCATGCCCCCCGCAGCAACCGCGCTCCCCGCCTCGCTCTGTCCGCCGCGCTGGCCGTCGCCTTGATGGCCGGCACCGCCGCCTGTGGTGTCGGCGGTGCCGAGGGGGCGGCCGCGGACGGGCAGCCGAAGCGGACCGGCAAGGTCGCCGGTGAGATCACCTTCCGTACGTTGCAGCTCAAGCCGAACTTCACCGCGTACGTGCAGGGCGTCATCGACGCGTTCGAGAAGAAGTACCCGGACGTGAAGGTGACCTGGGAGGACGTGCCGGGTGACGGCTACAACGAGAAGCTGGTCGCCGACGCGCAGGCCGGTGGGCTGCCGGACGTGATCAACCTGAACACCGACTCCTTCCAACTGCTGGGCGACCGGGGCATGCTCGCGGACGTCGCCAAGCTGGACCCGAAGGTCGCGAAGGAGTACGTGCCCGGCGCCTGGGACCAGTACAAGCTGCCGGGCAAGGGGGACGGGGTGTACGCGTACCCCTGGTACGTGACGCCCGAGATCCTCACGTACAACAAGGACCTCTTCGCCGACGCCGGGCTGGACGTGAACAAGCCGCCGACGAGCGTGGAGCAGTTCTTCGACTACGCGGAGCGGATCGCGGGTGCTTCGGGCGGCCGGTACACGGCGTTCATGGCGGATCCGAAGGGGCGGCTGCCCGGGGACTGGCAGAAGATGGGCGTGCCGATCCTGAACAAGGAGAAGGACGCGTTCGTCTTCGACACGCCGAAGGCCGTCGAGTGGGTGCAGCGGATGAAGAAGCTGTACGCGATGGGGGCGATGCCGAAGGAGTCGCTGACCAAGGCCGACGATCTCGCGCAGCTCTACGGGGCCGGGAAGCTGGTGTTCGGGCCCGGGTCCCCCGGCATCCTCAAGGACGTCAAGCGCAATTCCCCGGCGGCGTACGGGAAGACGCAGGTCGCGAAGGCCGTGACGGGGACGCTCGGGCACATCGGGATCTATACGCAGTCGCTGGGCGTACGCAAGGACACCAAGCACCCGGACGCGGCGGCGGAGTTCGCCAAGTGGGTGACCAACGGGCCCAACCAGGTCGCGTTCTCGAAGCAGGTGACGATCTACCCGTCGAACGCGAAGGGGCTGGCCGACCCGTACTTCGCGGACAAGGGCGACGGCAAGGACCCCGAGACGATGGCACGCACCGTCGGCGCCGAGGAGCTGAGGTCCGCGCGACTGGACGCCAATACGCCCGTGGAGTGGACCACGCAGGTCGGCGACGCGGTGGTCCGGGAGATGCAGAAGGGGATCAGGGGGGAAGAGGACGCCCAGGCCGCGGTCAAAAACGCGCAGGAAGCGGCCAACAAGATTCTCGCGCAGCAGAAGAAGCGGCAGTGACAGGCGATGGCACGCAGCAGGCGTGCGGATCTGACACGCAGCGGACATGCGCACCTGACACGCACCGGACGTGCCGGTGTGACACGCACCGCGCGTGCGGACATGGCACACACCGGGCGTACGGATGCGTCACGCATCGAGAGTGCGGGGACGGCGCCCACCGCGCGTGCGGACATGGCACATACCGGGCGTACGGATGCGACACGCATCGAGAGTGCGGGGACGGCGCCCACCGCGCGTGCGGACATGGCACCCACCGCGCGTACGGACGCGGCACGCAACGCCGAGGTTACGGACATGGATAAGGCCGCGCGGCCGCAGCGTAAGGCGCCGGTGGCCGCCTCGCGCGTCCCGGTCCCCTCGTCGACGCACGCGACCCCCATCGCACCGGCAGCCACCGCCGACTCCATCGACCCCACCACCCCCGCAAAACTCCCCACCCCCACCCCCACCCCCACTCCCCACACCAAAGCCCCCACCACCGACCCGGGCCTCCCCCACCGCCGCTGGTGGACCCCGTACCTCTTCCTCCTCCCCGGCCTGGTCATGGTGGCGCTGTTCAGCCTCTGGCCGTTCGTCAACACCGTCATCCTGTCGCTCACCGACGCGCAGATCCTCAAGGGCGGGCGGTTCGTCGGGCTGGAGAACTACGGGCGGGCGCTCGGCGATCCCGATTTCTGGACGGCGACGGTCAACAGCGTCGTCTACCTGGCCGTCGTCGTGCCCTGCCTGGTGCTGTTGCCGCTGGCGCTGGCCGTCCTCGTCCAGCGCAAGGTCCCCGGGATCGGCTTCTTCCGCTCCGCCTTCTACACGCCCGTCATCGCCTCGGCGGTTGTGGTCGGGCTGATCTGGCAGTGGGTGCTGCGCAGCGACGGACTGGTCAACACCGTGTTCGAGAAGCTGCACCTGATATCCGAGCCGGTTCCGTTTCTGACCGACTCCACGATGCTGCTGATCTCCGCCATGATCGTCACGATCTGGAAGGGCCTCGGCTACTACATGGTCTTCTACCTCGCGGCGCTGGGGAACGTGCCGGCGTCGCTGTACGAGGCGGCCGCGCTCGACGGCGCGGGAGCCGCACGCCGCTTCTTCAGCATCACCGTCCCCAGCGTCAAGCCGATGATGCTGCTGGTCGGGACGCTGTCGGCGATCTCGGCGCTGCGCGTGTTCACCGAGATCTACATCCTCGGCGGGGAGAGTGGCGGGCCCGGCGGCGGGGCGCGGACCCTGCCGTTCCTGATCCGGCAGGTGGGGCTGGGCTTCGCCGGGGAGACCGGTTACGCGGCGGCCATCTCGATCCTGCTGTTCCTGCTGACGCTGGTGTTCAGCCTGCTGGGACACCGGCTGTCGAAGGGGGACGAGAGGTGACCGAACTGTCCTCGCCGGGCGTACGGCGGGCCCGGCGCGCCCTGACCGCGGGCCGCCGTCATGACCGCCCCGACCGCCGCCACAGCCACAACCGCACCCGCAAAGCAACCCTAGGCCTCACCGGCCGCTACCTCACCCTCTGCCTCATGCTGGTGGTCATGCTGGGCCCCATCGTCTGGCAGTTCCTGACCTCGCTGAAGGGCCGCGGGGAGAACGTCTACGGCGGCGTGCTGCCCAGTCAGCCGACGCTCGACAACTACGTACGCGTCGCCGAATCGTTCCCCCTGGTCCAGTACGTCGGCAACACGCTGATCGTCGCCGCGCTGGCCGTCACCTCGAACTGCGTCTTCGCCGCGATGGGCGGCTACGCGCTGTCCCGGGCCGGGTGGCGCGGGCGGCGGACGGTCTTCACCGTGCTGGTCGCGACGCTGATGTTCCCGTTCGAGTCCGTGATGATCTCGATGTTCCTCACGGTGCGGTCGATGGGCCTAGTGGACACGCTCATCGGGGTCTGGCTGCCCGGCGCGGTATCCGTGCTCAACCTGATGATCATGCGGGCCGCCTTCCTCGCCGTACCGAAGGAGGTGGAGGAGGCCGCCGTCCTGGACGGGGCCAATGAGTGGCAGCGCTTCACGAGGGTGTTCGTGCCGGCTGCGAAGGGCGCGCTGGCGGTGGTCTGTCTGACCAGTTTCATGGGCGCCTGGGACGACTTCCTGTGGCCGCTGATCGTGCTGACCAACAGCGATCACTACACGCTGCAACTCGGTCTGAAATCGCTCGCCGGCGCCACCACGGTCAATGACCAGCGGCTCATCGCGGCGGGGGCGATGGCCGCGCTGCTCCCGATGATGGCGCTGTTCTTCGCCCTCCAGCGGTACTTCTTCCGGGGCGTGGGCGAGGGGGCGTTGAAGACGTGACGGGATACGTGGAGGAAAGCGACGTGACGATGTCTGCCGGTACGGCCTCCGGCCCGCGGCCCCTCCGGCCCACCGGCCCGGACGACGCGGCACCCCGTACGGGTGCCAACGACGGGACACCCCATGTGGGCGCCGACGACGCGGCACCCCACGTGGGCCCCAACGACGCGGCACCCCATATGGGCGCCAACTACGCCGCACCCCGTATGGGCGCCAACTACACGCCCCGCACCGGCTGGTTCCACCACTGGCTGGACTTCGACCCCGACGAGGTACGCCGCGACCTGGACGCGCTCGCCGCGCTCGGCCTGGACCACGTGCGTGTCTTCGCCCTCTGGCCGGTCTTCCAGCCCAACCGTTCCCTCGTCCGCCCGCGCGCCGTCGAACAGCTCGGACAGCTGGTGGACGCGGCCGCGCAGTGCGGCCTCGACGTCGCGGTGGACGCGCTCCAAGGCCATCTGTCGAGCTTCGACTTCGTACCGTCCTGGCTGCGCACCTGGCACCGGCGGAACCTGTTCACCGACCCCGACGCCGTCGACGGCGCGGCCCGCTACCTGGAGGCGCTCGCCTCGGCACTTGCCGAGTGTCCCAACTTCCTGGGCATGACGCTGGGCAACGAGATCAACCAGTTCTCCGGGCCGCCACACCCGGACCCCGACCCGTGTACGTACGAGGAGGCCGGGCGGTGGCTGACGCGGCTGCTGGAGGTCTGTGAGCGGGCCGCGCCGGGGCGGCTGCACACCCACGCCGAGTACGACGCGGTGTGGTTCCAGGACGGCCACCCCTTCACGCCCGCGCAGGCCGCGCGGCTCGGGCGGGCCACCACCGTCCACTCCTGGGTCTTCAACGGCACGGCCCAGCGGCACGGGCACGACGGGACCGCCACCGTCCGGCTGGCCGAGTACCTGATCGAGCTGGCCACGGCCTGGGCGGACGACCCGGCGCGGCCGGTCTGGCTCCAGGAGGTGGGCGCCCCCGCCCCGCTCGTACCGCCCGAGCACGCCGCCGCGTTCGCCACCGCGACCGTCGGGAACGCCCTGACCTGCGAGCGCCTTTCCGGCATCACCTGGTGGTGCTCGCACGACGTGTCGCGGGAACTGGCGGACTTCCCCGAGCTGGAGTACGGGCTCGGGCTGTTCACCTCGGACGGCGAGGTCAAACCGGCGGGGCGGGCGCTGGCCGAGGTGGCGGCCCGGCTGCGGACCGAGCCGCCCCGGCCGGTGCGGCGGACGACCGCGCTCGTCCTGGACGCGGGGGAGGAGGCCACGGCCCCGCACCGGTCGGTGTGCGCGCCGGGCGGCCCCTTCTTCGAGGCCTGGGTACGGCTGGCCGACCAGGGCGTACGGGCCGGAGCCGTACTGGCGGACCGGGTTCGGGACGCCGCGTACCTGGAGAGCCGGGGGATCACGGAGGTGGTGTGGCCCTCGGACGTGAAGTGAGCGGCGCAGCGGTACGGGCGACGGCGCGGCCGGACTGCGCCTCATGTGGAAGCCGTCCGGCAAGGGCGTGCCCGTACGCCACCACGAAAACCACCAACCCCTCCCCGACCGCAAGCGCCGCTTCCTCGGCGGCACCTGCGGAACCGCCTTCCACCTGCCCGCACTACGGCGTACGTCCGGCGAGTCCGGAACCCGGCCGGAAGTGCGCGCGGTCGGCGAACCGCACACCTCGTCGGCAGCGGCCACGGCCGTATTCACCTGGTAGGCCACCGGCACACCGGGCAGAAACCCCGCAGAACCCCACCACCCATCGACTTCCGTACCCGCCTCGCACCCACCGGAGCGCCCCATGCACGACGACCGCAGCATCGTCGAACACCGTCTACGCCGTGTCCTGACCGACCGCATCGTGCCCGCCGTCCGCAGCCGGTCCGTGCCGCTGGCGATCGAGCGCTGGGAGGCGCCGGGCGAGCCGGTGCCGCCGGCCGAGGGCCTGGCCGCCGACTACGAGCCGACGAAGGCCGGGGAGGCGTGGGGGCCCGCCTGGGGCACCACCTGGTTCCGGGTGACGGGGCAGGTTCCGGCGGAGTGGGCCGGGCACACCGTCGAAGCCGTGCTGGACCTCGGCTTCGAGGCGAACATGCCCGGCTTCCAGTGCGAGGGCCTGGTCTACCGCCGGGACGGCGAGGCCGTGAAGGGCCTCAACCCGCGCAACGACTGGGTGCGCGTCGCCGATCCGGCGGCCGGCGGGGAGGAGGTCGAGCTGTACGTGGAGGCGGCCTCCAACCCCGTACTGGCGGATCACCGGCCCACCTACGAGGGCGACCGGCTCACCGCGAGCCACGCGCCGCTGTACCGGGTGCGGCGGATGGACCTCGTCGTCTTCGAGACCGAGGTCTGGGAGCTGGTCCAGGACCTGGAGGTGCTGGGCGGCCTGATGCGCGAACTGGACGTGGCCGACGCGCGGCGGCACGGCATCCTGCGCGCCGTCGAACGCGCCCTGGACGCGGTGGACCTGAAGGACATCCCCGGCACGGCCGCGCGGGCCCGCGCGCAGCTCGCGGACGTGCTGGCGTCCCCGGCGCACGCCTCCGCCCACCGGATCAGCGCGGTCGGCCACGCGCACATCGACTCCGCCTGGCTGTGGCCGCTGCGCGAGACGGTCCGCAAGGTGGCCCGTACGTCCTCGAACATGGTCAACCTGATGGATGGGCACCCCGAGTTCGTCTTCGCCATGTCGCAGGCGCAGCAGCTCGCGTGGATCAAGGAGCACCGGCCCGAGGTGTTCGCCAAGGTGCGGGCGAAGATCGAGGCGGGGCAGTTCGTGCCGGTCGGCGGCATGTGGGTGGAGTCGGACACCAACATGGTCGGCGGCGAGGCGATGGCCCGGCAGTTCCTGTACGGGAAGAAGTTCTTCCTGGACGAGTTCGGCATCGAGACGAAGGAGGTGTGGCTGCCGGACTCCTTCGGCTACACCGCGGCCATGCCGCAGCTGGTCAAGCTGTCCGGCGCCGACTGGTTCCTGACGCAGAAGATCTCCTGGAGCCAGGTCAACCGCTTCCCGCACCACACCTTCTGGTGGGAGGGCATCGACGGCACCCGCGTGTTCACCCACTTCCCGCCGGTCGACACCTACAACTCCGACCTCGGCGGCAAGGAGATGGCGCACGCCGCCCGCAACTACCGCGAGAAGGGCCGGGGTTCGCGCTCGCTGGTGCCCTTCGGGTGGGGGGACGGGGGCGGCGGCGCCACCCGCGAGATGCTGGCGCGCGCGGCCCGGCTGCGCGACCTGGAGGGCTCGCCGCGGGTCGAGATCGAAAAGCCCGAGGCGTTCTTCGAGAAGGCACACGCGGAGTACCCGGACGCGCCGGTGTGGGCGGGCGAGCTGTATCTGGAGCTGCACCGCGGCACGTACACCTCCCAGGCCAAGACCAAGCAGGGCAACCGGCACAGCGAGTCGCTGCTGCGCGAGGCCGAGCTGTGGGCCGCCACGGCCGCCGTACGGGTACCGGGCTACGCGTACCCGTACGAGGACCTGGAGCGGATCTGGAAGACGGTGCTGCTGCACCAGTTCCACGACATCCTGCCCGGCTCGTCGATCGCCTGGGTGCACCGGGAGGCCCGCGATACGTACGCGCGGGTCCGTGAGGAGCTGACCGCGATCGTGGTCGCCGCGCAGACCGCGCTGGCGGGCCCGGGGGACCAGGAGATCGTCTTCAACGCCGCGCCGCACGCGCGCGGCGGCGTCCCGGCGGGCGGCGCGGAACCCGCGCCCGGCCAGGGCGGCACGCCCGTCACCGTACGCCCGGTGACCGTCGAGCCGCTGACCGCGGACGGCCGGGCCACCGGCGGCCACCGCCTCGCCAACGGCCGGCTGCGCATCGAGGTCGACGCGCGCGGTCTGGTCGTGTCCGCATATGACATCGAGGCCGGACGGGAGGCCGTGGCGCCGGGCGCGGCGGCCAACCTGCTCCAGATCCACCCGGACTTCCCCAACATGTGGGACGCCTGGGACGTGGACGAGTTCTACCGCCACAACGTCACCGACCTCGTGGCCGTCGACGAGCTGACGGTCACCGACTCCGGCCCGGAAGAGGTACGGATCAAGGTCGCCCGGTCCTTCGGACACGGCTCCACCGTCGAGCAGACGCTGACGCTGCGGGCGGGCGCCAAGGTGCTGGACATCGACACCGAGGTGGACTGGCGGGAGACCGAGACGTTCCTCAAGGCGGCCTTCCCGCTGGACGTGAAGGCCGACCGCTCCGCGTCCGAGACCCAGTTCGGGCACGTCTTCCGCGCCACCCACACCAACACGTCGTGGGAGGCCGCCAAGTTCGAGATCTGCGCCCACCGCTGGATCCAGGTTGAGGAGCCCGGCTGGGGCGCGGCGCTGGTCAACGACTCCACGTACGGGCACGACGTCACCCGCGACATCCGCCCGGACGGCGGCCAGACCACGACCGTACGGCTGTCCCTCCTCCGTGCGCCCCGCTACCCGGACCCGGAGACCGACCAGGGCCTCCACCGGCTGCGCTACGCGCTGGCCCCCGGCGCGGGCATCGCGGACGCGGTGCGCGAGGGCCATTGGATCAACCTCCCGGAGCACACGGTGCGGGGCGGCGGCCCGGTCGCGCCGCTGGTCGGCGTGGACAACGACGCGGTGGTGGCCGAGGCCGTGAAGCTCGCCGAGGACCGGAGCGGCGATGTGGTGGTCCGGCTGTACGAGGCGCACGGGGGGCGGGCGTCGGCGACGCTGACGGCCGGGTTCCCGGTGGCGGGCGCGGTGGAGACGGACCTGCTGGAACGTGCGGTGGAGGGCTCGGCGGTCGGCGAGGTGCGGGACGGGCGGGTGGCGTTGTCGCTGCGGCCGTTCCAGATCGTGACCGTACGGCTGTCGCGGGGAGCGGAGGGCTGACGAGGGCGGGGCGGGCGCTCCGGGCCCGCCCGGAGCGCCCGGCCCGACGTCCCTCACCTCACCCCCCAACCACCTTGATCACCGCGTCCGCGCCGTCCTCCGCCTCCATGCGCCGTGCCACCGCACGCGCCGCGTCGCGGTACGAAGGCTCCCGTACGGCGCGCCCGATGGCCTCGGCCAGGTGATCGACCGCGTTCTCCGCCGCCAGCGCGCGGAACGGCACCGCGCCCGTACCGGCGCCCACCGCGGCCAGCCGGGCGGCCCAGAACGGCTGGTCGGCGGTGACCGGGACCGGGACCGCCGGGACCCCGGCGCGCAGTGCGGCCGCCGTCGTACCCGCGCCCGCGTGGTGCACCACGGCGGCCGTACGCGGGAAGAGCAGGGTGTGCGGCACTTCGCCGACGGTGAGGATGTCGGCGCCGTCGGCCGGGCCGGCCAGCCCCGCCCAGCCGGACTGGATCACGCCCCGGACCTTGGCGCGGCGCAGGGCGGCGACGACGGTCGCGGCGAGCCGTTCGGAGCCCTCGCCGTCCCGGCCGTCCCGGCCGCCCGCCGCCATGCTGCCGAAGCCGACGAAGACGGGCGGCGGCCCGGCCGCGAGGAAGTCCTCCAACTCGGAGGGGAGGGTGGCGTCCGGCGCGGTGTACGGCCACCAGTTGCCGACCAGTTCCAGGCCGGGACGCCAGTCGGCGGGCCGGGGGACGAGTGCCGGACTGACGCCGTGCAGGACCGGGCGGCTGTCCGCGTTCCGGCGTCGGCGTAGCGCGCGTGCCGAGGCGGGCGGCAGGCCGAGCCGCGCGCGCAGGTCCCGTACTCCGTCCGCGTACAGGCGGTCCACGATCCGGAGGGAGAGGCGGCCCGCGGCGCGGTTGCCCCAGCGGCCGAGGGAGCGGGTGCCCGTGACGACGGGCGGGAAGGCGGCGGTGGGGGCGTTCGGCTGGAGGGGGAGGTCCAGCGCGGGGATGCCCAGGGCTTCGGCGACGTGCCGGCCGAGCGGGGCCGTGGTCGCGGAGAGGAGCAGCAGCTCGGTGCCGGGGGCGGCCGCACCGGCGATGCCCGGCCCGAGTTCCCGGACGAAGGCGGCGGCCCGGCGCATCAGCTCCCGCTTGCCGCCGGGGGCTGCGCCCTCTTCCCTCCTGGGGTCGGCGGGCAGCGCGCGGAACTCCAGCCCGGCGGCCCGTACGAGCCGCGTGTACGAATTGTCGGCGGCCAGGGCAACGCTGTGCCCGGCCTCCCGGAGGCGGGCGCCGAGACCGGTGTACGGGGCGACGTCGCCGTACGAACCGGCCGCCGCGATGAGGATCTTCATGACTGCTCCGGGGTGGGAGAGGGGGCGGCCTCTGGGGGATCGGCCTTTGCGGGGCCGGCGGCCTGGCGTACCGCGTTGGCGAGCACCGCCGTCCGCAGGTACGCGGCGAGGCCCGGCCGCTGCTGGGACGGCGGGACGACGAGGGCGAAGGCCCGGGCGTCGGTGGCGAAGTCCTCGGCGATCCGGCAGTGCATGTCGGTGGGGCACGGGGTGAACCAGCGGGTGATGTGTGCCCGGTGCTCCTCCGCCAGGTCCATGGCCGGATCGCCGTCGGCGGCCTCCCCGGCGTCGAACGCGGCGAGCAGCCGGTGCCGCCACGCGCCGGCCTCGGCCATGATCAGCGCCCAGTCCTCCTTGGTGTGCGCGGCGGCACGTGCCATGGAGCGCTGGTGCCCCGCGCTGTGCTGCCACTTCAGGTGCGCCTCGGTGGCGTAACTGAGGTCGAAGGTCACCTCGCCGAAGACCTCGAAGCGCTCCTCGGGCGTCAGCTCCACCCCCGTCCGCTGCACTTCCATGGCCCGCTCCGCGACCTCGACCAGCCGTTGCAGCTCGCTGATCTGCTCGGTGAGCAGGCGGTGCCGGGCGCGCAGGTGGTCCAGGGCGTTGGCCTGCGGGTCGCGGAGGATGGCGGCGATCTCGTCGAGGGCGAAGCCGAGCTGCCGGTAGAAGAGGATCTGCTGGAGGCGGGCCAGGTCGGCGTCGCTGTAGAGGCGGTAGCCGGCGGGGCTGCGGGCGCCGGGGGAGAGCAGGCCGGTCCTGTCGTAGTGGTGCAGGGTGCGGACCGTGATGCCCGCGAAGCCCGAGACCTGTCCGACCGAGTACGCCATGGAACCGCCTTCCTCCGTGCCACGGCCCGCGGGCCGCCGTACGGCCCGCGCCGTACGGGGTAAGGCTGGGGCCTGACGTGAGGGGAGGGTCAAGCGGGGAGAGGGAGAGGGAGAGGGAGAGGGAAGCGGGCGGGGTAGGAGCAGAGGCGTAGGGGATGGGGCCGATGCCGAAGGGCACCGTGGACAGGGTTCGGGCCCGCGGCCAACGATGGGCCGCTGTTACACGGCCGTGGGGGTGCCGTGAAATGGGCTGCTTAGCGTGGGGGCACTCTGGGCGGACACGGATACCTTTGTCGTAAAAGCCCCTCCCGTACACCGAGGACCTCGTGCGCTCACTCACCGCGACCGCCTGCGCCGCCGCGCTCACCGCGGCCGCGCTGCTGCTGTCCGGCTGCTCCGACCCGCGCGGCCTGCGGGTGGCGGGCCCCGCCGTGTCCCCCTCGCCGCCGAGCGGTCCGGCCCGGGTCACCGACCCGGTGTACGTCTCCGACGAGGCGCGCCGGCCGTTGCAGCGCCCGGCCTCCTTCGTCCTCAAGGAGTCGGTCAGCCTGACCGGCCTGCGCTGGCTGCACTGGGGCGAGGCGACCGCCGAGGCCACCGGCGGACTGAGCGGCGGCTGGTGCCGTCCCGGGTGCGGGGACCAGCCGTACCCGGTCAAGGTCACGCTCAGCGGGCTGATCAAGCAGAAGGGACGGGACCGGGTGGCGTTCTACTCGCGCGCCACGCTCGTCTCCGACCGCCTGTCGCCGCAGAAGGCGGCCGAACTGGGCAGGGTCAGCCTGCACACCCCGGAGTTCTAGGCCGCCATGGGGTTGCGCGCGAAGATCGGCATAGCCATCGCCGCCACGGCCGCCGTGGTGGCGGTCCTCGTCGGTGTGCTCGTCCACAACCGGACCGTGGACGCGCAGTTCGACCTGGCGGCCGAATCGATCGACGGACGGCTGCAGAGTCTGGTGCAGGACCGGGCGGCCGGCGTGGACAGCGGCCGGGCCATCGTCAACCCGCCGGACCTGCCCGGCCCGCTGGAGGCCGCCGTCCGGCACGGCAAGCGCGGCGTCTACCTCGAACCGGACGGCCCCAAGCCGCACCTGTGGGCCGCGACCGAGCTGGACGGCGACATCATCGCCCTCAAGCGCCCGTACGTACGCGAGCAGGAGACCCTGCGCAGCCTGGACCGGGTGCTGTGGATGTCCGGCATCGCGGGCACCGCGCTGGGCTGCGTGGTCGGTCTGCTGGTCGCCCACCGGCTCGGACGGCGGCTGACCGCCTCGGCCGCCACCGCCCAGCGGATCGCCGAGGGCGACCTGACGGCGCGGCTGCCGCTGGGCGGCAAGGACGAGATAGCCCAGCTGACCAGCGCGGTGAACACCATGGCCGACGCGCTGGCCGCCCGCCTCCAGGCCGAACGCGACGTGACCGCGAACATCGCCCACGAACTGCGCACCCCCGTCGCCGGGCTGGTCGCGGCGGCCGGCCTGCTGCCGCCCTCACGGCCCACCGAGCTGGTCCAGGACCGGGCACAGCACGTACGGAGCCTGATGGAGGACGTGCTCGAAGTGGCCCGCCTGGACGCGCGTACCGAGGAGGCCGACACGGAGCTGCGGCCTCTGGGCGAGCTGGCGCGGCGGACGGTGCGGGCGATGGGGGCGGGGTCCGGGATCGGGTCCGGGGCCGGGGCCGGAGCCGGGGGCGCGGCGGGCGGTTCCGGCCAGGACGGTGACGGGGGCGTCCGCCGGGCCGTGGAGATCCGCGTGCTCTCCGACGCCCTGGTCGAGACCGACCCCCGCCGCGTCGAGCGCATCCTCGTCAACCTGATCAGCAACGCGCTGCGGCACGGCGCCGCCCCGGTGACCATCGAGGTCGAGCGCGGCGTCCTGCGCGTCCGCGACAGCGGCCCCGGCTTTCCGGAGACGCTGCTCGCCCACGGCCCGCAGCGGTTCCGTACGGGCGGCGGCTCGGACGGCCACGGGCTCGGCCTCGGGCTGACCATCGCGTCCGGCCAGGCGCGGGTGCTCGGCGCCCGGCTGACGTTCGCCAACCCGGAGGGCGGCGGCGCCGAGGCGACGCTGGATCTGAGCGAGGCGCTGCGTACGGAGGAGGACCCCGAGTCCGGGCGTGGGCCGGAGAGGGCCGGGCCCACGGACGAGAGCTTCGGACGCGGGGGCGGGAAGACGGGCGGCGACGGTACGGACCGGGCCCGCGACCGGGGCATGGGCCGCGGCCGGGGCCGCGATCGGACCTCCTCCGACCGCCCCTGACGTGCGCGCCGCCCCGCCCGCCCCAAGAGTGGTGTGAGGGCGCCCGGGTCCGGAGAGGCGTCCCGGAGACCGATCCTTACCGAGCAGACCGCTGGAGCCGCCGCAATGGACGAGAACGTGCTGTTCATGGATCTCACCCACGCCGGTGAGGGCGCGGCGCGGCGCGCGTTGGACGCGCTGCGCCACGAGGACGCGGAGCACCGGATCGTGCTGCGCGGGGCCACGGTGATCGCCCGGGACGGCGAGGGCAACCTCACCTTCCCCGACAGCGAGGACCACACGGGCACCGCCCGCGGCTTCGCCGTCGGCGGCCTGGTCGGCGGCCTCGTCGGCCTGCTGGGCGGCCCGCTCGGCGTCATGGTCGGCCTCGGCGCCGGCGGCCTGGTCGGCGGCGCCCGCGACGCCCGACGGGCCAGCGCGGACAACGCGGCCGTGGACATGCTGGCCGCGGAGGTCCCGCCGGGCAGCACCGTCCTGGTCGCCGAGATCTCCGAACCGGCCAGGGGCCCGGTGGACGCCGCACTGGCCGACATCGGCGGCGCGGCCGTCCGCTACCCGGCCGCCGAGGTCCGCAAGCGGGTGGAGGAGGCGATCGCGGAGGGGCGCTGAGGGCTCGTACGGCTTCCCGTACGGCCACTTCTACGGCCCTACGGCCTTCCTACACCCCCGCACCGCTACACCCCCGCGCCGCTCCCGGCCTCGCGAACGCCCGCACCACGCTGTGCCCCGACCCCGCCCACCAGCGCCTTCCCCATGCACCGGCTGTCCTCGTACGTCCGGTACAGGCCGAACTTCGGCACCGGCCGGTAGCCGCAGGACGCGTACAGCGCCAGGGCCTCGGGCTGTTTGATGCCGGTCTCCAGCACCATCCGGGTGCGGCCCGCCGCGCGGGCGTCCGCCTCCAGGGCCGCCAGGATGCGGCGGGCCAGCCCGCGCCCGCGGGCCTCCTCGATCACGAACATCCGCTTGATCTCGGCGTCGCCGTCCGCGTACCCCTCGGGGTTGGCGTCCTGGGCGCGCCAGCCGCCGGTGGCCAGCGGGCGGCCGTTCTCGTACGCGAGCAGGTACGTGCCGTTCGGCGGGCGGAACATCGCCGGGTCGAGCGGGGTCATGTCGCCCTCGCCGTACCGCCGCGCGTACTCGCGCTGCACCAACCGGTCGAGGGCGACGGCGTCGGCGTGGTCGTAGGGGACGGGACGGATCTCCATCCGCCGAATCGTACGGATGTCCGGCCGCCGGGGCGAGAGTCACAGGTGAGAAGGGGCTCGACCACCGACCTCCCCACCGACATCACCCACCGACATCACGCACCGACCTCCCACAGACACCACCCACCGCCACCGGCCCGACCACCCCCACCGCCCCTCTACCGGACTCCGCCCCCGCCCTCCCGCCGCATACGGCGGATCGGCGGAGCCAAAGCACTCGATGGGGGTGTGTCGGTACGGGATCGGACAGACCGGGCCGACGGCGGGGAACGGCTGCTGCGCCACTGACGCTGAACCGAAGGAGAATGCCATGCGTCTGCGTCCTGTGCTGGCCACCGCCGCCGCCGTACTCTCGCTGTCCGCCACCGGCCTGACCGGAGCCGCCCTCGCGGCCGACCCCGCGCCGCCGGTCACCTTCGGCAACACCACGGGAAATGAAGGCACGAGCGGCGAAACCCGCGGCGATCTCGACTACCCCGGCACGATCGGGTGGGGGCACAAGCCGTACCAGCTGCTGGGTGACCGTGACGGCCGGTACGTGATCACCGCGGTCAACAAGGTCGGCACCGACCGGCTGCCGACCTGCTACCGCGATCTGTACGCGACCCCGTCCTCATCGATCTGTCACTGACGGCCGGGGACGGCTCACCGGGTGCCCGGCGCTCACCGCGCCGGGCACCCGCGCGCGTAGCGCCGAATCGTCCGGGCCCCCTGCCATCGCGTAGGCTGCGCTGCCGCCAGCGCGATGAGGGAGCAAGTAGTGCTAACTGTGACAACCGTGAACGTGAACGGCCTGCGCGCCGCGGCCAAGAAAGGCTTCCTGCCCTGGCTGGCGGAGACCGACGCCGACGTGATCTGCCTCCAGGAAGTGCGCGCCGAGCCGGACCAGCTCCCCGCCGGGGCCCGCGAGCCCGACGGCTGGCACACGGTGCACGCGCCCGCGGCGGCCAAGGGCCGGGCCGGCGTCTCGCTCTTCACGCGCCGCGAGCCCGAGCGCGTCCAGGTCGGATTCGGGTCCGCGGAGTTCGACACCGGCGGCCGGTACGTGGAGACCGACCTGCCCGGTGTGACCGTGGCCAGCCTCTACCTCCCCTCCGGCGACGTCGGCACCGAGCGCCAGGACGAGAAGGAACGCTTCATGGCCGAGTTCCTGCCGTACCTCGCCGCGCTGCGCGAGCGGGCCGCCGCGTCCGGCCGTGAGGTCCTGGTGTGCGGCGACTGGAACATCGCCCACCAGGAGGCCGACCTGAAGAACTGGAAGGCCAACCAGAAGAAGGCCGGTTTCCTCCCCGAGGAGCGCGCCTGGCTGACCCGCGTCCTCGACGAGCACGACGGCGGCTACGTGGACGTGGTCCGCGCCCTCCACCCGGAGACCGAGGGCCCGTACTCCTGGTGGTCCTACCGGGGCCGCGCCTTCGACAACGACGCGGGGTGGCGCATCGACTACCACATGGCCACCCACGGCCTCGCAGCCCGCGCGGTCAAGGGCTTCGTGGAGCGCGCCGCCTCGTACGACACCCGGTGGTCGGACCATGCGCCGGTGACGGTCGTCTACGAGCTCTAGACCGGCCGGAGAGCCTCGCCCAGGCGCGCGATCGAAGTCGTTCCGCCGACGGCTATGGCCCGGTCAGGAGTCGAAGCGGCGGCGTGCCTCTTCGATGTGACCGAGATGCCGGTGCGTCCAGCCGCACATCGCGTCGACCGTGGCGCGCAGGCCCCGGCCCGGTTCGGTGAGGGTGTATTCGACCTTCGGCGGCACGGTGGGATGCACCTTCCGGTCGACCAGGCCATTGCGTTCCAGCATGCGCAGGTTCTGGGTGAGCATCTTGTGGCTGACGCCCTCGACTTCGTCGCGCAACTCACTGAAACGCAGGGTGCGCTCGCCGAGCGCCTCGATGATCAGGAGTGCCCACTTGTTGGCGACGTCCGAGAAGATCTCCCGCGCCAGGGAATCCGCGCGCCTGAGGTCCGTGTCCTCGGGCAGGCCCTTGAGCGCGTCCTTGGCCGCCATCAGGTACCCCCGTCACGAGAGAGTGCGTTTCCGTCCAGGTCGGCTCTGACTCTCCTACGGTTCCCAAGTAACCGCAAGAAAGCGGACGGAGGGCGTCAGCGCGGGGCGAGCGCCTACTGAGGTGCGAGCGTCTTCAGCCAGTCCTCGACGGTGGGCACGTCCGCCCACTGCGGGAACAGCCGCTCTACGAGCACCTGGTGCAACTCCGGGTCGGTGTCCAGGCAGGCGTCGGAGAGCACGGTCAGGCCGAAGTCCAGGTCGTTCGCCTGGCAGAGGGTGGACAGGACGACCGCGCTGGTGGCGATGCCGGTGAGTACGAGGCTGTCGATACCGCGCGCCCGCAGCACCACGTCGAGGTCGCTCCCCGAGAACGCGCTCGCCCGCCGCTTGGTGACCACCACGTCACCCGGCCGGGGCGCGACCTCGGGGTGGATCCCGGTGCCCGGGTCGCCCTCGACGAAGAGGCCGGCCTGGGCGATGGCGGCGAGCGGCCTGTTGCGCGTCCCGACCTCCGGGAAGCCGGGGCGCAGCGCGATGACCACGTAGATCACGGGGATGCCCGCCGCCCGGGCCCCGTCGATCACCCGGCGCAGCCGTGGCAGATAGCCGGAGCCGTCGTCGGCGATGTCCACGATGGCCCGTTGGACGTCCATCACGAGAAGGGCGCTGCTCATGTCGCCTCCGGGCGGGCTCGGTCGGGCGCTGGTCCGGTCCGGGTGGTGATCGTCGGATCGTACGCGGACGTTCGGATCCTACGCGGACCGGCTCACGCCGATGGCGCGCCCATCCGGCGAGAACGGCGCCGAGGCGAGCGGCGCGTATGGCTCAGCGGGAGAACGCGTCGGCCTTGACGGCGGTGATGAATTCCGTGAAGGAGGGGGTGGGGAAGGTGAGGATCGGGCCCTGCGGATTCTTGCTGTCCCGGACGGGGAGGACGCCCGTCGATATGCCCGTAGTCGGCGACCACTCCAGGCAGTTGCCTCCATCCGGATTGCTGTGGCTGGACTTGACCCACCGAGTCGGACTGATCTTCACGTCAGTTTCTCCATCTGCTCAGTGATCAGACGCGCGCTTTCCCGCGTGGACAACGCGTCGCCGGTGAGTTCATCGTAGGCCCGTAGCGCTGCTCGAACGAGGTCCGGATCGTCCAGGATGCCAGCCGTCCGATGGTTCTCCATGCAGACGGACACGTTGTGCTTGGGGGAGGTGATGAGTGACACCGGACCGTCGATGAACAGGTGGGCAGGCGCGTCCAGGGGAAGGATCTGCACGCGAACCGTGGGTCGCGATCCGGCGACGAGCAGGGCTTTCATCTGCCGACGCATGGTCTCGGGAGGGCAGAAGTGACGGCGCAGCACTGACTCGCACAGTACGACGCGAACGTCGGGCGGCATGTCTCCGTCGAACAGGGCTTTCCTCGCCATCCGATCGTTCACGAGCGTCGAGACTTCCCTCGCGCTAGCTCGCGGGTAGCCGCCCTCGAACAAGTACCGTGCGTAGTCCGCGGTCTGGAACAGCCCCGGGACAAGAGTTGGCGACCATTCCCGAATGGCCACGGCCACGCGTTCCATCGCCATGCGCCGCCGGTAGACCGAGGGGAACGACGCTGCAACTGCTGCCTCGTAGAGCCGCTTGAACTTCCCGTCCGTCGCGAAGACCTCGTCCAGCAGCGGCGGAAGTTCCGGGGGAATCCGCGCCTGGCACGTCTCCACACGCGAAATGGTGCTCTTGGACGTGCGTACCAGCCTGGCCAGGTGGGCCTGTGTCAGCGGTGCCGGATTGTGCAATTCCCGCGCGCTGCGGCACTCCTCGGCGAATTCTCGGCGTGGGTCGTCCGTGCCGTCGGTCTCATCGTCCACGATTCCCCCGGGATCAAGGTCTGGTCATGGCTCTTGGGCGGCCCGTTTCCGGTGGTCAGAGGCGTGTGCATATGCCGCTGGTCCCAGCCCTCAGGTTGAGCCCCCGAATCCCCCCAGGCTACTGAGCGTTGCGGCATTCTGTAACCAATTGGCCGCACTGAGTGAATGTGCGATTCAGGAACAGACGAAGGACCCCCCATGGGCATCAGCGAAAAGGTCGGAGTGACCGACAAAAGGCAGCCCGCGGAGCCGGTGCCGGTGCCGGGCTGCGACGTATGCGCCTCCGCGTACGGGGACCGGGAGCCCGCCCGGACCGAAGGGCGCTCGCTCACCGTGCTGAGCTGCAACGGCGTCATCGCCGGGCACCCCCACGGGCGGGGAGGCCGGGCATGACGATCTCGCCCCGGACGTACGAGGGCGCCATGGAGTGCCAGGGGTGCCTGGAGTTGGCGCGCGCCTTGGTGGCCGCTCTGAAGGCGGGCGACCAGTCCAAGGCCACGGACTGCCAAGTCCTGATCCGCCGACACCCCGATCATCCGGCGCTTCCGCCCGGTCACGGGCCCGACCCGCGGTTCGGGCCGACTGCCACGCCGGACGGTGAGCGGGTTCAGCTGGACGAGGGCGAGACGGGAAGGGGGGACATCCGGTGACAAGCGACGAATTGGGTGGCGCCGGGGAAGGCCGGGCTCTTCCTATACAGTGATCGACTGCAATCAGCAGTAACGGGTGGGCCGTTATGGGCCCGCCATTTGAACGGGGAGTTCCATGCGTCGTCTCACCACCTTCGCCGTGTCCGCCGCCATCGCCGGCGGCGTGCTGTTCTCGGCCGTTCCCGCGCAGGCCGCCGTGTCGGCCAAGGGGAAGGTCACCTGCCACATCGAGCAGATGGACGCGCAGGTCAAGGAGCACCAGTACAAGGCGGCCAAGCTGGACCGCGCCGGCAAGCACCAGGCGGCCAAGAAGGAGCGTGCGAAGGCGCGGTCGATCCAGAAGCGGATCCAGCAGTGCATCGACGCCGAGAAGAACAACCCCGGTCCGTTCGGCAAGTAAGGCCGGAGACCGGATCACTTCGGGATGGGCCGGCAGCCGGCCCCGTGAGTGACCGAGCCCCCGCCGGGCGACCTACCCTTCGCCCGGCGGGGGCTCACTCGTGTCCGCCGCCGGCTCCTCGCCCCGCTCCCGGTGCCACGCCTCCAGTTCCGCGCGGACCCGGCGGTCCATCGCCATGGAGAGTTCCGCGTCGACGATGCCCTTGGAGATGGGGCGGAGCTTTTCGACGGTCTGGGTGATGCGGGCGACCTCGGTGGGGTCCAGGGGTTCGCCGGCGGCGGCCCGGGTGAGGACGTCGGAGAGGACGTGGGTGCGGATCACCGAGATGAACAGGTCGGCCATGGCGTCCGCGTGGGCGCGGACCTCGCGGCCGGCTGCCAGGACGGCGGCCAGGGGGACGCCGTTGGCGACGAGTTCGGTGGAGGCGTCGAGCAGGCGGCGGCTGATGTGGACGAACTCGTCGCCGTCCACGGCCAGGTAGCCGATGTCCAGGGAGGCGGAGAGGTTTTCCGGGGTGACGTCGTCCTTGAAGTGGTCGGCGAGTTCCTCGGGGGTGAGGCGTACGGGGGTTTCCTCGGACCAGGGGGCGACGAGCGTGCTCTCCAGGCCGAGGAGTTCGCCGACGTCGCGGCCGTTGTCGAAGGCGGAGAGCAGTTCGGCGATGCCGCCCAGGGTGTGGCCGCGGTCGAGCAGGCCCGCGATGGTGCGGAGCCGGGCCAGGTGGTGTTCGTTGTACCAGGCGATCCGGCCTTCGCGGCGCGGTGGCGGGATGAGCTTGCGCTCGCGGTAGAAGCGCAGGGTGCGGACGGTGATCCCGGCCTCTCTGGCCAGGTCGGCCATGCGGAATTCGCGGGGACCGGGGGTGGGGGCGGGGCCGGGGTCGGGGGTGCCGGAGTCGGCGGGAGGTCCGGGATCGCCGTGCGTCTTCTCTGCCACGGGTTCACCCTATGTCGCCCCACCCGGCCCCGGCCGAGGTGCAACCAGCGGTAACTTCCCGCCGCCTACCCCCTACCGCTCGGTACGTCCGTGTCCTACCCTCCAATCGTGCCAGTGATTGCTGGCGCGATGGGGAGCCCAAGACTGAGGTTTCGACGGTCGAACTCGGGAGGCGGCGGCATGGCCGAGCGCGAACACGAGCACGTACGGGTGGCGGTGATCGGATCGGGGTTCGGGGGTCTGGGGGCGGCCGTACGGCTGCGGCGCCAGGGGATCACCGACTTCGTGGTCCTGGAACGGGCCGGATCGGTGGGCGGCACCTGGCGCGACAACAGCTATCCCGGATGCGCGTGCGACGTGCCCTCGCACCTGTACTCGTTCTCCTTCGCGCCCAACCCCGAGTGGCCGCGCAACTTCTCCGGGCAGCCGCACATCCGCGCCTACCTGGAGCGGGTCACCGACACCTTCGGGCTGCGCCCGCACATCCGCTTCGACTCGGAGGTGCTCAGCCTGCGGTGGAACGGGGAGGAACTGTACTGGGAGGTGGAGACCGCCGGCGGCGTGCTGACCGCCGATGTGGTGGTGTCGGCCACCGGGCCGCTGTCCGACCCCAAGGTGCCGGACGTTCCGGGGCTGGACTCCTTTCCGGGCAAGGTGTTCCACTCGGCGCGCTGGGACCATGACTACGACCTGCGCGGCAAGCGCGTGGCGATGATCGGTACGGGCGCCTCGGCGATCCAGATCGTGCCGTCCATACAGCCGACGGTCGACCGGCTCACCCTCTTCCAACGCACCCCGCCCTGGGTGCTGCCGCGCGCCGACCGCAGGATCAGCGGCCTGGAGCGCTGGCTGCACGCCAAGGTCCCGGCGACCCGGGCCGCGCGCCGCGGACTGCTCTGGGGCATCAGGGAGCTGCAGGTCAGCGCCTTCACCAAGCGGCCGAACGAGCTGGGCCTGATCGAGGGCCTGGCCAAGGGGCACATGAAGCGGGCCGTGAAGGACCCGGCGCTGCGGGCGAAGCTGACGCCCGACTACCGGATCGGGTGCAAGCGCATTCTGCTGTCCAACACGTACTACCCGGCGCTGACCCGGCCGAATGTGGACGTGGTGGCGAGCGGGCTGAAGGAAGTGCGGGGGAACGTGCTGGTCGCCTCGGACGGTACGGAGACCGAGGCCGACGCGATCGTCTTCGGTACGGGCTTCCACGTGACGGACATGCCGATCGCGCACCGCGTCACCGGCGCCAACGGCACCACGCTCGCCGAGGAGTGGAAGGACGGCATGGAGGCGCTGCGCGGCACGACCGCGGCCGGCTTCCCCAACTTCCTCACCATCATCGGGCCCAACACGGGGCTGGGGAACAGCTCGATGATCCTGATGATCGAGTCCCAGCTGAACTATCTCGTGGACTTCATGCGGCAGCTCGACGTACTGGGCGGGAAGATCGCGCTGAACGCCCGGCCGTCGGCGGTGCACGCCTGGACACGGGGCGTCCAGAGGCGGATGGAGCGGACGGTGTGGAACACCGGGGGCTGCGACAGCTGGTACCTGGACTCCAACGGGCGTAACACGACCGTCTGGCCCGGCACGACGGCCGAGTTCCGGAAGGTGACACGGCAGGTGGACCTCGCGGAGTACGAGGTGCTGCGCGTCCCGGCGGCCCGCAGGGGCGAGCGGGCCGGGCAGACCGTGAAGGCGGTGGCGTGATGGCGGCGGCACACATGACCACAGCCTCCATGGCCGGCGGGCGGTACGCGCCGCCCCGGCCGCGCCGCGAGCTGACCGCGACCTCCGCCGACGGCTCCCGGCTGCACGTGGAGATCCACGGTACGGACGGGCCCGGCGCACCCGCCGTCGTCCTCTCGCACGGCTGGACCTGCTCGACCGCCTTCTGGGCCCCGGTCGTACGGGACCTGGCCGCCGACCACAAGGTCATCGTCTACGACCAGCGGGGACACGGCCGTACCCCGGCGGTCGGCCCCCGCGGCTACACCACCACCGCGCTCGCCGACGACCTGGTGGCCGTGCTCGGCGCCGCGCTGGAGCCGGGGGAGCGGGCCGTGCTGGCCGGGCACTCCATGGGCGGGATGACGATGATGGCGTCCGCCGAGCGCCCGGAGTTCCGGGAGCGGGCCGCCGCGGTGCTGCTGTGCAGCACCGGATGCGCGAATCTGAGCGCGGAGTGCCTGGTCATCCCGTTGCGCTCGCCGGGCGGGCGGCGCCTCGCGCATCAGGTCGTCCTCGGGTCGCGGGCGCCGCTCGGGCCGGTCACCGCGCTCGCCAAACGGATCCTGAAGTACGCCACGATGGGCCCGGCCGCGACCCCCGAGCAGGTCGAGGTGTGCGCGCGGATCGTGCACGCCTGCCCGGCGGGCGTCCGGTCGCGGTGGGGCAAGGTGCTGGCCGGGCTCGAACTGACCGGTGGCGCGGCGCGGCTGGACGTGCCGACCGCCGTTGTCGCGGGCACCGCCGACCGGCTCACCCCGATCGTGCAGTCCCGCCGGCTGGCCTCCGTACTGCCGCGGTTCCTGGGGCTGACCGAGCTGCCGGGCACCGGGCACATGACGCCCATCGAGGAGCCGGACGCGGTCATCGGCCGCATCCGGGAGCTGGTGAGGGATCACCTCCAGGACAACGGGACGACGACCGACGTGGCGAAGGAGCAGAGCGCATGAGCGCACGCAGGAGCCTGGAGGGGCAGGTCGCCGTGGTCACCGGCGCGGCGCGCGGGGTCGGCGAACTCCTCGCCCGCAAACTGTCCGCGCGCGGCGCCACGCTCGCGCTGGTCGGCCTGGAGCCGGAGGAACTGGCGCGGGTGGCCGCCTCGTTGCACGGCGAGGCCGCGCACTGGCACGCCGATGTGACCGACCACGAGGCGATGGCCGAGGTGGCGCGCGAGGTCAAGGCGCGCTTCGGCAAGGTGGACATCGTGGTCGCCAACGCCGGGGTGGCCTCCGGCGGCCCGTTCGTCGACTCCGACCCGGTGTCCTGGCGGCGGGTCATCGAGGTGAACCTGATCGGCGGCGCCGTCACGGGGCGGGCGTTCCTGCCGGTCCTGACGGAGTCGCGCGGCTACTTCCTCCAGATAGCGTCGCTCGCCGCCATCACCCCGGCGCCGATGATGACCGCGTACTGCGCCTCCAAGTCAGGTGTCGAGGCGTTCGCGCACAGCCTGCGCGCCGAGGTCGGGTACAAGGGCGTACGGGTCGGTGTCGGCTATCTGAGCTGGACCGACACGGACATGGTGCGCGGCGCGGACGCGGACGACGTGATGCGCGAGCTGCGGCAGCGGCTGCCCTGGCCGTCGAACAAGACGTACCCGCCGGGCCCGGCCGTGGACCGGATCGTGGCGGGCATCGAGCGCCGCTCCTCGCATGTGTACGGGCAGTGGTGGCTGCGCGGGATGCAGTCGGTGCGCGGCTACCTGCCGTCCGTCATCGGCACCGTGGGGCAGCGCGAGATGCGCCGGTTCGGCAGCCGGCTCGACGGGCTGCGGGTGGGGCTGGTCGGTGCGGGCGGGGAGGCGGACGAGAAGGCCCGGGCGAACCGCTGAGGCCGGGGCGCGGTGCTGCGTATCGCCGCATTCGTTCCGTAACGTCGTGAACTGATCGAAATGCGTGCGGTGTCCCTGCGTGCGAGGCTGGTCGGGGCCCACCCCCGAGCACCCCTCCAGGAGTGAACAGCATGGGCATCAAGGATCAGTTCGAGGACAAGAAGCGGCAGCTTCAGGAGAAGGCGCAGCAGCGCGGCCGGCAGGGCCGGGACGAGGCGAGCGGGCGCGCCCAGCAGGCCCGTGAGCAGGCCCGCGACCGCGAGGAGCAGGCCCGCCAGCAGGTCGCGGACGCCGAGCAGGACGCCCGGGACACGTTCAAGGGCTGACGCGCGTACCGCACACTGCGCGCGTCCTGAGGGGTGCACCCGTCTCGTCGGGTGCACCCCTCAACCTACGTGCGGGTACGGCTACTTGACGACCTTGAGCGTCGTCGGCCACCCGTACCGCTCCGCCGCCGCGAACAGGTGCTTCACGTCCGCCGGTGCCAGCTTGACGCAGCCCAGCGAGTGGTAGTCGCTCTCGCCGTCCCAGCGGTACGGGCTGTCGCGGCCCGGCACCGCGATGCCCTGGGTGCCGTCCGAGCGCATCTCGCTGTGCAGGAACAGCGCGGTGCGCCGGGTCCGGCCGTCCCGGCACGTCTTGTCCGCGAGCCGGATCGCGTACCCGTTGATGCCGTCGCGCCCGCCCTTCTTGCGCGTGGTGTGCCCGAGGACCCGGTACGTGCCGTCCGGCAGCCAGCCCTTGCTCCGCGCACACTCGTCACGGCCCGCCGTACCGCCCTGGCCGGAACCGGCGCGGTAGCCGGCCAGCACCTTGCCCGTGCCGGACTGTATGAGGCGGACCCGCGAATCGGCCGGGTCGCGTTGATTCTTGTCGAAGAGGAGGTGGGTGCCGCCGCCTCGGACCGAGGGGGCGGTGGGTTCGGTGGCGTGGGCGGGTGCCGTGGTGAGCCCGGCCGTCAACGCCGCGGTGGCGGCCAGTGACGCTGTGCATATGCGCGTGCCCATGCGGGGACTCCTGTCGGTGTGCGGTCTGCCCTCAGCCGCTCCGCGGCGGCAGTTCGGGCCGCCGCCGGTCCGGTACGTCGGACAGGTCCGGCGGTTCCGTGGCGGGGTGGCGTTCCAGCAGGTCGAGTGCGGTACGGACGGCGACGCCCAGCTGCGGGTGGCGGCCCTCGGCCCAGTCCAGCGGCGAGCGGGGCGCCTCGATGTCCGGCTCGACGCCGTGGTTCTCCACGCCCCAGCCGTACGCGTCGAACCACGCGGCGTTCATCGGCACCGTGATGTACGTACCGTCGCCGAGCCGGTGCCGGCCGGTCATCCCGACCACGCCGCCCCAGGTGCGCAGGCCCACGACCGGGCCGATGCCCTGGAGCTTGAACGCCGCGGTGATCATGTCGCCGTCGGAGGAGGTCATCTCGTCGGCGACCGCGACGACCGGGCCGCGCGGCGCGTTGCTGGCGTAGCTGACGGGCTGGGCGTCGCGGGTGAGGTCCCAGCCGACGATGGTGCGGGTCAGCTTCTCCACGACCAGCTCGGAGATGTTGCCGCCGGCGTTGCCCCGCACGTCCACGATCAGCGCGGGCCGGGAGACCTCCATGCGCAGATCGCGGTTGAACTGCGCCCAGCCGGAGCCGCCCATGTCCGGGATGTGGAGGTAGCCGCACTTGCCGTCGCTCAGCTCCCGTACCACCGCGCGGCGCTTGGCCACCCAGTCCTGGTAGCGCAGCGGCCGTTCGTCGATCAGCGGGACCACGGCGACCCGCCGTGAGGGACCGCCGCCCTCCGGCGCGAAGGTCAGCTCCACGGTGGTGCCCCCGGCCGCGGACAGCAGCGGGTACGGACCGGCCACCGGGTCGACCCGGCGGCCGTCCACGTGGGTGAGCGCGGCGCCCTCGCGGATGCCCGTACCGGCCAGCGGCGAGCGGGCCCGGGAGTCGGAGGAGTCGCCGGGCAGGATGCGGCTCACCACCCAGTAGCCGTCCTTGAGCACGAAGTTGGCGCCGAGCAGGCCGATCGCGCGCTGGTAGTGCGGCGGGCCCTCGTTGCGCTTGCCGGGCGTCACGTACGCGTGCGAGGTGCCCAGCTCGCCCAGCACCTCGCGCAGCAGGTCGGCGAACTCGTCGGGGGAGGCGACCCGTTCGACCAGCGGCCGGTACTGGTCGAGGACCCCGTCCCAGTCCACGCCGGACAGCCCGGGGTCCCAGAAGTACGCGCGGATGATCCGGCCCGCCTCGTCGTACGCCTGGCGCCACTCGGCGGGCGGGTCCACGTCGTGCAGGATGCGCCGCGGGTCCAGGTGGACCGTCGAATCGGCGTCCGGCGGCTCGGTCGCGGGCACCGCCCGCAGGTCGCCCTCGTCGTTGACGACCAGCCGGGTGCCGTCGCCGCTGAGCGCGTAGGAGTCGATGGCGCCGGTCAGTTCGGTGCGCTTGGCCTTGACCAGGTCGAAGTGCTCCAGGGTGGGCTGGCCGGAGGTGTTGTCGGGGTTGGCGAAGGTTTCGCCGAGCGCGCCGGAGATCGGCCAGCGCAGCCAGACCAGCCCGCCCCCGGCGACCGGGCGCAGCGCCGAGTACTTGGACGCCGCCACCGGGAACGGCGTCACCCGGCTCGCCAGGCCCTCCACCTCCACCAGCGCCGTGCCCTCGGCCGTCACCGGCGCCTCCGCCGGGTCCAGGCCGCCCGCCGCGGGCCGCCCGTCGGCGGACAGCTGGAAGGGGGAGGGCGTCGCGGAGGACAGCGGTACGAGGTAGGGGCGGCAGCCGAGCGGGAAGGACAGGTCGCCGGTGTGCACGTCGTAGACCGGGTCGAAGCCGCGCCAGGACAGGAACGCCAGATAGCGGCCGTCGCGGGTGAAGACCGGCTGCTCGTCCTCGAAGCGGCCGTTGGTGACGTCCACGACGGTGTCCGCTCCCTCGCCGTCCCCGGCTCCGTCGGTACCGGTCAGCCGGGCGATCTTGATCTGCCGCAGCGTCCGGCCGATGCCCGGGTGGGACCAGGCCAGCCAGCCCGAGTCGGGGGAGAAGGCCAGGTCACGGACCGGGCCGTTGACCGACTTGATCAGCTCGGTGACCCGGCCCTCGCCGTCGCCGTCCGCCGAGACGTCGACCAGCAGCAGCCGCCCGTCGTGCGCGGCCACCGCCAGCCGCTCCCCGTCCGGCGCGGCCACCAGCTCGTGGACGCGGCCCAGCCGCCCGGCCGCGAGGCGGTGCGGCGCGCGCGGGATGCCGGCCTTGGGCAGGTCGGCGATCTCGATGGCGTCGTCGCCCTCGGCGTCGGTGATGTAGGCGATGCGGCCGGTGGAGCCGAGCATCTCGGGCAGCCGGACGCGCACCCCCGGCTCGTCGTGGATGGTGCGGGCCGGGCCGTCGCGGTGGGTGAGCCAGTACAGGCTGCCGCGCACGCCGACGGCGCTGGCCCGCCCGGTGGTGTCCACCGCGAGGGAGGTGATGTGCGAACCGGCCGGGATCTGGTACGTACGGCGGCCGGCGCGCGGCCCGCCGAGGCGCACCTGGAGGCGGCTCGGCTTGCCGGTCGCGCTCAGGTCGTCGACCAGCCACAGGTCGCCGCCGCACTGGTAGACGATGCGCTGCCCGTCGGTGGACGCGTGCCGGGCGTAGAAGTCGGCGTGGTCGGTGTGCCGCCGCAGGTCCGTGCTGTCGGGCTTGCAGGAGTAGACGTTGGCGATGCCTTCGTGGTCGGAGAGGAACGCGATGCGGTCACCCACGAACATCACCGCGTCCAGGTGCCCGCGCAGGTCCGGCAGCAGCCGGGTGCCGTGCAGCCACATCCGGCCCATCGCGCCGCCGCGGTAGCGCTTCCAGGAGGCGGGCTCGTGCGGCGGCTTGCCGGTCAGCAGCAGCGTCCGGCGCTCCACCGTGTCGTCGTGGTTGCCGTCCGGGCCGCCGTCGGCGATGTTCCCGTACGGATGGCCGTCGCCCTCCAGCCGGTGTCCGTCCGCGGCGAAGTCGGCGACCGCGATGTCCGAGACCGGCCCCCAGGGCAGCCGGCCGCCGGGGCTGCCGTCCGTCGGGACGCTGTACGCCCAGGAGTAGTACGAGAAGGGCTGGCCGTGCGAGGAGACGGCCAGGATCTGGCCGTCCGGGGTCCAGCCGCAGACGCGGGCGTCGGTGCTCCCCCAATAGGTGAGGCGGCGGGCCGGGCCGCCCTCCACCGGGGCGAGGTGGATCTCGGGGTCGAGGCTGCGCCAGGTGGTGAAGGCGATGTGTCTGCCGTCCGGGGAGAACCGCGGGTGACTGACCCGGGTGCGGTCGACCGTCAGCCGCCAGGCCCGGGGCACCGCGCCGCCGTCGGTGCTCAGCGGTGCCGCCCAGAGGTCGTCCTCGGCGGCGAAGCACAGCATCTCGCCGTGGAGATGCGGGAACCGGAGATACGCGCCGTCACTCACGCCCCCATGGTTTCGGCGCGGATGGGACGAGGCAACTCGGCCGGGGCCCGTGTTTCCGTGACACAGACCACCATCGAAACGTTTCCGTTTCGCTGGGGGCGGGGGTACGGTCGAGCCGTACGCCAGCTGTACGAAACCGTTTCGTTCCGCTGAGATCCGCCGAGAAACCCCTGAGGAGGTGTGCCGCGATGGGCCGCAGCCGGCTGACCCCCGAGCGCGAGGCCGAGCTGTACGCGGCCGTGCTCGACCTGCTCCGCGAGGTCGGTTACGACGCCCTGACCATGGACGCCGTCGCCGCCCGCACCCGCGCCAGCAAGGCCACCCTCTACCGCCAGTGGCAGGGCAAGCCGGAGCTGGTCGCCAAGGCGCTGGACCACTACAAGCCCGTCCGGATCGCGGACATCGACACCGGCAGCCTGCGCGGCGACCTCCAGGCGATGGTCGCCCGGGACGACGACTGCCGGATGGAACAGGACTCCGCGCTGATCCGGGGCCTGGCACGGGCCGCGCACGACAACCCGGACCTCCACCGGGCGCTGCGCGACCTGCTCATCGGGCCCGAGATCAGCGGGCTGGACGGGATGCTGGCGCGCGCCGTGGACCGCGGCGAGATCCCCGCGGACCGCCCCGCGCTCGGCTATGTCCCGCACATGCTGATCGGCGCCTTCGTCGCCCGGCAGCTCATCGAGGACCGGCCCGCCGACCGGGCGTTCCTCGCCGATTACGTCGACGCCGTGGTCCTCCCCGCCCTCGGCGTCTGACCGGTACCGGCCCGCTCGGGCCGGGTCCCGTCCCCACCCCCACGCCCCACTCCCCATCCCCCACAACGGCAGCACTCGACGCGCCGCTCTCGTCGTCGGGCCGGCTCCACACGCCCTTGTACGTCCTTGATCCCCGACGGGAGCGCCCCTTCTCGTGGCTACATTCCTCTACAAACTCGGACGGTTCGCCTTCCGGCGACGCCGCTTCGTCGCCCTCATATGGGTGGCGCTGCTGGCCGTCGCCGGTATCGGCGCCGCCACCGCCTCCTCGCCCGCGGCCGACTCCTTCTCCGTACCGGGTACGGAGTCCCAGAAGGCCTTCGACCTGCTGGGCGAGCGCTTCCCCGGCAGCAAGGCGGACGGCGCGACCGCGCGCGTGGTCTTCAAGGCGCCGGACGGGCAGCAGGTGACCGCGCCCGCGCAGAAGCAGGCCGTCGAGAAGGTCGTCGGCGAGCTGAAGTCCTCGTCGTCGCAGGTCGCCTCGGTCTCCGACCCGTACCTGGCCAAGGGCGTGGCCAAGGACGGCAGGACGGCCTACGCGCAGGTCACCTACAAGGTCTCCGGCTTCGAGCTGAAGGACGACGCGCGCGACGCGCTCAAGGACGCGGCCCAGCACGGCCGGGACGCCGGGCTGACCGTCGAGATCGGCGGCAACGCGCTCCAGGCGATGCCGGAGACCGGCGCCACCGAGGTCATCGGCATCGTCATCTCCGCCGTCGTCCTCGTCATCACCTTCGGCGCGCTGATCGCCGCCGGCCTGCCGCTGCTGACCGCGCTGATCGGGGTGGGCATCGGCGTCTCGTCCATCACCGCGCTCGGCAGCGTCCTGGACCTGTCCAGCACGACGTCCACGCTCGCCATGATGATCGGCCTCGCCGTCGGCATCGACTACGCGCTGTTCATCGTCTCCCGCTACCGCTCCGAACTGGCCGAGGGCCGCGAGCGCGAGGAGGCGGCCGGGCGCGCGGTGGGCACCGCCGGGTCCGCGGTGGTCTTCGCCGGGCTGACCGTCGTCATCGCCCTGGTGGGCCTGTCGGTGGTCAACATCCCGATGCTCACCAAGATGGGCATCGCGGCGGCCGGCACGGTCGTCATCGCCGTCCTGGTCGCGCTCACCCTCATCCCCGCGCTGCTGGGCTTCGCGGGCAAGCGGGTGCTGAGCCGCAAGGCCCGCAAGGGCAACGCCGCCGCGAGCGAGGCCGACGGCGGCAAGCCGAACATGGGCACCCGCTGGGCGCGGTTCGTGCTGCGGCGGCCGGTCGCCGTGCTGCTGGCCGGTGTCGTCGGCCTGGGCGTGATCGCCGTACCCGCGAGCTCGCTGGAGATGGGCCTGCCGGACGACGGCGCGCAGCCCACCAGCACCACCCAGCGCAAGGCGTACGACCTGCTCTCCGACGGCTTCGGGCCGGGCTTCAACGGCCCGCTGATGCTGGTCGTGGACGGCCGGGGCGGCAAGGACCCGAAGGCCGCGGCGGCACAGGTGGCCGGCACCGTCGCCAAGCTGGACGGCGTCGCGGCCGTCACCCCGCCGACCTTCAACCAGGCCGGGGACACCGCGATGCTCAGCGTCGTACCGAAGTCCAAGCCGAGCAGCACCGAGACCGAGGACCTGGTCCACGAGATCCGCGGCAAGGCGGGCGACGCGGCGCGGGACGCGGACGCGCGGGCGCTGGTCACCGGCACCACCGCGATGAACATCGACGTGTCGGAGAAGCTCAACGACGCGCTGCTGCCCTACCTGGCCTTGGTGGTCGGCCTGGCCTTCCTGCTCCTGATGGTCGTCTTCCGCTCGGTGCTGGTGCCCCTGAAGGCCGCGCTCGGCTTCCTGCTCTCGGTCGTCGCGGCGCTCGGCGCGGTGGTCGCGGTCTTCCAGTGGGGCTGGCTGTCCGGCCTGTTCGGCGTCGATCAGACCGGCCCGGTCATGAGCATGATGCCGATCTTCATGGTGGGCGTGGTCTTCGGCCTCGCCATGGACTACGAGGTCTTCCTCGTCACGCGGATGCGCGAGGCGTTCGTCCACGGGGAGCGGCCGGGCCAGGCGGTCGTCACCGGCTTCCGGCACGGCGCGCGGGTGGTCACCGCCGCCGCGGTCATCATGATCTCGGTCTTCGCGGGCTTCATCGGCTCCTCCGAGTCCATGATCAAGATGATTGGCTTCGGGCTCGCGGTCGCGGTCTTCTTCGACGCGTTCGTGGTCCGGATGGCCATCGTCCCCGCCGTCCTCGCGCTCCTCGGCCGCGCCGCGTGGTGGCTGCCCAAGTGGCTCCAGCGGGCACTGCCCGACGTGGACGTGGAGGGCGAACAGCTCCAGAAGCACCTGGCCCCCGAGCCGGCCGAAGAGCGGCCGGAACCCGTCAAGGTGTGATCCGCTCCGGGGCGGCCGTGTGAGCGGCGCGGCCGGCCCGGCCGGCGCCGCCCCGTGGGGACGGGGAGCGGCGCGCGACGCACGGCCCGGCGACGGGTCCCGTACGGTACGGGGCCGGTCGCCGGGCCGTGCCGCTTCCCCGGGCTCAGGGGGTCCGGCCGGTCAGCCCCGGCGCCGCGTACACCGCCTCGACCAGCGCCAGGTTGCGGGTGTCGTCGCCCGTCGTGCCGCCCCCGAACCTGTTCATCACATACGCGTACGCCAGCCGGTTCTCCAGGTCGGCGAAGGCGAGCGAGCCGCCCGCGCCGCCATGGCCGAAGGCCGCCCGGTTCGGGCCGAAGAAGCCGGACGTGTTGAGCATGTAGCCGCCGGCCCAGGCGAACGGCAAGGAGGAACCCGGCGCTAACGCGCCGAGCACCAGGTCGGTTTCGCCGGGGCGGCTCTGCCGCGCCCGCAGGGACGCGAGGGTGCCGGGGCCGACCAGCTCGCCGTCGGCCAGCGCGCGGTAGACCGCCGCCAGGCCGCGCGCGGTCGCGTTCCCGTTGGCGGCGGGGATCTCGGCCGAGCGGCACGCGGCGCTGTTCACATCGCCCGTGGGCAGATGGCGCATGGCCAGCGCCAGCGGGGCGAACGGGTGGGCGTCCAGGGACCGGATGGTCCCGTCCGGCACCCCGGGGAACGCGCTGCCGAGGGTGCCGTCGCCGTCCGGGCCGATCAGCTGGGCGCAGCGGTGGTGCTCGGTGGCGGGCGTGCCGATGTACAGGTCGGCGCCGAGCGGTTCGGTGATCTCCGTACGCAGGAACGTGCCGAGCGAGAGCCCGGTGATCCGCCGCACCACCTCGCCCACCAGGAACCCGAAGCTGACGACGTGATAGCCCTGGGCCGTGCCCGGCTCCCACCACGGCTCGGTGGCGGCGAGCACCGCGCAGGTCTTCTCCCAGTCGTGGACGTCCTCCGGCGTCAGACGCTCCCGCGGCCCGATGAGACCGGCGCGGTGCGAGAGCAGCCAGCGCACCGGCAGGTCACCCTTGCCGGCCTGCGCGAACTCCGGCCAGTAGCGGGAGACCGGCGCGTCCAGGTCCAGTTCGCCGCGGTCGGCGAGCAGATGGGCGCACAGGGCGGTCATGCCCTTGCTCGTCGAGTACACGTTGACCAGCGTGTCACGCTCCCACGGCCGGGTGCGGTCGGCGTCCGCGTGCCCGCCCCACAGATCGACCACCGTCTCGCCGTCCACGGCCACCGCGAGCGCCGCACCCACCTCGCCGCGCTCGGCGAAGTTGCGCGCGAACTCCTCCCGCACGTTCTCGAACTCGGGGGCACAGGTGCCTTGAACGGTGGGCGTCACGGTCACCGACTCCTCACACGGGCGGGATGGGTGCCTGGGCAACCTAACTCCGGGCGCCGGCCCGGTCCAGAGCCCGCCCAGGCCGGCCCCGTACCGTCGCGTACGTGCTGTCCGGCGCCTGCCGGGGCACGTCAGGGGCGGAGCCCGAGCACCTGGGACGGGTCCTTGAACGCGATCAAGGTTCCGGGCTTCTGTTCGCGGTAAGCGGGGTCCGTCACGTTGGTGAAGAGGTAGTGCGCGGTTGGTCAAACCGCCGTCCGCTCCCGGTGCGAGGAGTCCTCGTCCAGCAGCCGCGCCGCCATGTTGTCCAGCGCGCGGGCCAGGCGGGCGCGGTCCTCGGGGTCCTCGGCGGTCCAGCCCTCCAGGCGGTCGTCCAGCCAGCCGCGCCAGGCGACGATCAGCCGGTCGATCTCGGTGCGGCCCGCCTCGGTCGGTACCAGCCGGCCGTCGTCCTGGCGCGCGTACCCGGCGGCGACTACGCGCGTGAAGATGGGCTCCAGGACCTCCTCCGGCATGCGGTGGGCCCGGGCGACGGCGGCGAGCGAGGTCTCGCCGTGGATGCGCGTACGCCAGTGGATCTGGCCCAGCGCCCACGCCTGCCCGGGCGTGATCGGGCTGCCGGACGCGGCCAGCACCTCCAGGCTCACCGGCCCCTCCGCCTTGCGCATCACCCGGGCCACCGCACGCTCCAGCTGCTGGTCGGAGTCGGTGGAGTCGGGTGCCGCGAAGCCCTCGCCCAGGTCGCCGGCGGCCGCCCGCGCGCTGTCCCGCAGCGGCACCTCCTTGAGGAACCACGCCACCAGGAACCCGGCCAGCGCGACCGGCACCACCCACTGGAAGACATGGTTGACGGTGTCCGCGTAAGCGTCGATCACGGGCCTGGCCTGCGCGTCGGGCAGCCGGTGCAGGGCCTGGGGACTCGCGGCGGCTTCCGGCGGCACGCCCGGGGACCTCGCCAGGGCCGCCTTCAGGTTGGGTTCGAGACGGTTGCTGTAGAGGGTGCCGAAGACGGCGGTGCCGAAGGAGGAGCCGAGGGTACGGAAGAAGGTCACGCCGGAGGTCGCCGAGCCCAGCTCGTGGTAGTTGACCGTGTTCTGCACGGCGATCGTCAGGACCTGCATGGCCAGGCCGATGCCGAGGCCGAGCACGAACATGTAGAGCGACTCCAGCCACACGCCGGTGTCCGCGCCCATGGTGGACATCAGATACAGGCCGAGGCACATCACGCCCGTACCGATGACGGGGAAGACGCGGTAGCGGCCGGTGCGGCTGACGACGACGCCGGAGAGCATCGAGGTGCCCAGCAGCCCGGCGACCATCGGCAGCGTCCGCACGCCCGACATGGTCGCCGAGACGCCGTCCACGAACTGGAGGTACGTCGGCAGGTACGTCATCGCGCCGAGCATCGCGAAGCCGACGATGAAGCTGAGCACCGAGCAGACGGTGAAGACCGGGTTGCGGAACAGGTGCATGGGGAGCATGGGCTCCTTGGCCCGCAGCTCCACGAACACGAACGCCGCCAGCAGCACCGCCGAGCCCGCGAACAGGCCGATGATCACGGCCGAGCCCCAGGCGTACTCGTTGCCGCCCCACTCCAGGCCGAGGACCAGCCCGGAGGCGCCCAGCGCGACCAGCACGATGCCGAGGTAGTCGATCAGCGGACGTACGGCGGACCGGACGGCCGGGATCGTGCGGGCCGCCATGACGACCATGACGATCGCGATGGGGATGTTGACGTAGAAGCACCAGCGCCAGGACGCGTGGTCGGTGAACAGACCGCCCAGCGTGGGCCCGACGACCGTGGTCACGCCGAAGACGGCGCCCAGCGCGCCCTGGTACTTGCCGCGCTCGCGCAGCGGGATGACGTCGGCGATCAGCGCCATCGCGGTGACCATCAGCCCACCGCCGCCGACGCCCTGCACGGCGCGGGCGACGACCAGCATCAGCATCGAGGTGGAGGCGCCGGCCAGGACGGAGCCGCCGACGAAGACCACCGCGCTCACCTGGAAGATGATCTTCCGGCCGAAGAGGTCGCCGAACTTGCCGACCAGCACCGTCGAGACGGTCTCCGCCAGCAGGTACGCCGTCACCACCCACGCCATGTGCCCGCCGCCGCCCAGATCGGCCACGATCGTGGGCAGCGCGGTGGACACGATCGTCTGGTCGAGCGCGGCCAGCAGCATGCCGAGCACGATCGTGGTGAAGACGAGGTTGGTACGGCGGCGGCCGAGCGCGGGCGGGGCGCTGCGCGCTTCGGGGGCGGGGGCGTGCCCGGCGGCCGTGGTCATGCGTCCAAGCCTTTGCGCCAATGGCCCGCTTCGCCACCTTTTGCTGCCGCGGGGGTGACGTGCCGTCGCCCTTTCGCGGCCCGTGGGCTCTTGCGACCCGTTTGCAGTACGTCCACGATGAGAGGACTGCGCGGCTGAGCGGAGACCCTGATGCACGTACCCGACGGATTCATCGACGCCCCCGTTTCGGCCGCCGCCGGTGTCCTCGCCGCCGCCGCCGTCGCGGTCAGCCTGCGCGGCGCCCGCCGCGAACTGGGCGGCACCGGCCCGGACACCGGACTCGGCGCCGAGCGCACCGCGCCGCTCGCCGGGCTGGTCGCCGCCTTCATCTTCGCCGTGCAGATGCTCAACTTCCCCGTCGCCGCCGGGACCAGCGGACACCTGCTCGGCGGCGCGCTGGCCGCGATCCTCGTCGGCCCGTACACCGGCGTGCTGTGCGTATCCGTCATCCTGCTCATGCAAAGCGTGCTCTTCGCCGACGGCGGGCTGACCGCGCTGGGCGTGAACATCACCGACATGGCGGTGGTGACCGTCCTCGTCGCGTACGGGATCTTCCGCGGCCTGGTCACGGTGCTGCCGCGCGGACGCCGCTCGGTCACGGCCGCGGCCTTCGTGGCCGCGGCCGTCTCCGTACCGGCCGCCGCCGTCGCCTTCACCGGCCTGTACGCGCTGGGCGGCACCACCGACGTACCGATCGGCACCGTCTTCGCGGCCATGACCGGCGTGCACATCCTCATCGGCCTCGGTGAGGCCGCCATCACCGCGCTCACCGTCGGCGCGGTCCTCGCCGTGCGCCCCGACCTCGTGTACGGGGCGCGCGGGTCGGCCAAGCCGCTCGAACTGCGGGCCTCTCCCTTGGCCGGGGCCGCGGCGGGAGCGCGGGCGGGGGAGCGGGAGCCGGAACCGGCGGAGCCGGCGCGGCCCGTCGCCGCCCGGCGCTCCACCCGGCGCGTCTGGCTGGCCGGGGTCGCCGCCGCGCTCGTCTGCGCGGGCGGCGTCAGCTACTACGCCTCCACCAGCCCGGACGGCCTGGAGAAGGTCGCCCAGGACCAGGGCATGGACGCCAAGGCCGAGGAACACGCGGCCAAGGACTCGCCGCTGGCCGACTACAGCGTCAGGGACATCGCGGACCCGCGGATCTCAGGCGGGCTCGCCGGGGTGATCGGAGTGGGCGCGACGCTCGCCGTCGGCACCGGGGTCTTCGTCGTCGTACGGCGGCGCCGGGCCTCCGCGCGGGACACCGCCGTCGCGGAAGCCGCCGGGGACGCCACGCCCCCGCGCCACTCCCCGGAATCGGCCTGACATGGGTGCCGGGCACGCCCACAAGCTCTACCGGCCCGCGCACTCGCCGGTGCACGCGCTCCCGCCGCACTGCAAGATCGCGGCGGTGCTGTGCTTCGTCCTGGCCGTCGTCGCCACCCCGCGCACCGCCCTGTGGGCCTTCGCCCTGTACGCGCTGCTGCTCGCCGCGGTCGCCGCCGCGGCCCGGGTGCCCGCCGGTTTCCTGCTCAAGCGGCTGCTCATCGAGGTGCCGTTCGTGGCGTTCGCCGTCCTGATGCCGTTCGTCGCCACCGGGCCGCGGGTGCACGTCCTCGGGCTGTCCCTGAGCGAGGCCGGGCTCTGGGGCGCCTGGAACATCCTCGCCAAGGGCACGCTCGGCGTCGCCGCCTCCGTCCTGCTCGCCGCCACCACCGAACTGCGCGGCCTGCTGCTCGGCCTGCAACGGCTGCGGATGCCGCCGCTGCTCGTCCAGATCGCCTCCTTCATGATCCGGTACGGCGACGTCATCGCCGACGAGCTGCGGCGGATGCGCATCGCCCGCCTCTCCCGCGGCTTCGAGGCGCGCGGCGTACGCCACTGGGGCGTCCTCGCGAAGTCCGCCGGCGCCCTGTTCATCCGCTCCTACGAACGCGGCGAACGCGTCCACCTCGCCATGGTCAGCCGCGGCTACACCGGCACCCTGCCCGTACCGGACGCCGCCGCCGCGACCGCCGCCGAGTGGACGCGCGCCGCCGCCCTGCCCGCCGCCGCCCTCGCCGTATGCCTGCTGGGGTGGGCCCTCTGACCGGGACCCACCCTCTGGCCGGATTCCCCTCTGGCCACGGAACGCACCCTCTGACCGGCACGCACCCTCTGATCGGCACTTCACCCTCTGACCAGGACGGATCCTCTGACTGGGATGGATGCTTCGAACAGCCCCGCGACCGCCCGCACCACCGCACCCGCACCGGCGTCTCCCGCGGCGTCCCCGGCGGCCTCCACGCTCTCCCTGGAGGTCGCCGGGCTCGCCTACGCCTACCCCGACGGCCACCAGGCCCTCTTCGGCGTCGACCTGACCGTGGCGCGCGGCGAGCGGGTCGCGCTGCTCGGCCCGAACGGCGCCGGGAAGACCACGCTCGTCCTGCACCTGAACGGCATCCTCACGCCCGGCGCCGGCACGGTCACGGTCGCCGGGCTGCCCGTCGTGCGGCGGCACCTCGCCGAGATCCGCCGCCGGGTCGGCATCGTCTTCCAGGACCCCGACGACCAGCTGTTCATGCCCACCGTCCGCGAGGACGTGGCGTTCGGGCCCGCCGCGGCCGGGCTGCGCGGCGCGGAACTGGCGGCGCGGGTCACCGAGGCGCTCGGCCGGGTCGGCATGGCGGAGTACGCCGACCGCCCGCCGCACCACCTCTCCTTCGGGCAGCGCCGCCGGGTCGCGGTCGCGACCGTGCTCGCGATGCGCCCGGAGACCCTCGTCCTGGACGAGCCGTCGTCCAACCTCGACCCCGCCTCCCGCCGCGAACTCGCGGACATCCTGCGGGCGTTGGACGTGACGGTGCTGATGGTCACGCACGACCTGCCGTACGCGCTCGAACTGTGCCCGCGGGCCGTCGTCCTGTCCGGGGGCGTCATCGCCGCCGACGGGCCGACGCGGGAACTGCTGAGCGACGCGGACCTGATGGCCGCGCACCGACTCGAACTCCCCTTCGGATTCGACCCGCGCTCTGTGACGATCCCCACGTCCTGAGGGGGCCTGAGGTCACCCCTGGTCACCGCGTTCGCCGACGCCCCTGGTCACCAGCACTGATCCGCGCGTTGCACCATTGATAGGTCACAAACGCGACGGATGAGTGGGAAGCGGGAAACAGTGGTGGACGTCCAGGGCACGGTCGCGGACGGCTTCGAGCCGGTCCGCGACGCCTTCGCGGCCAACTTCGCGCGGCGCGGCGAGCGCGGCGCGGCTGTCGCCGTCTACCGGCACGGGCGCAAGATCGTCGACCTGTGGGGCGGCAGCCGGGACGCGGACGGTCCCCACGCGACCGGCCCCGACGCGGACAGTCCCCACACGACCGGTCCCGACGCGGACGGTTCCGACCCGGGCGCGCCGGACGGCGGTGCCCCCTGGGAGGCCCACACCGCCCAGGTCATCCGCTCCGCCACCAAGGGCGTCGCGGCCGTCGTGCCGCTCCTCCTGCACCAGCGCGGCCTGCTCGACCTGGACGCGCCCGTCGGCACGTACTGGCCCGAGTTCAAGGCCGCCGGCAAGGACCGCGTCCTGGTCCGCCACCTCCTCTCGCACCGCGCCGGACTGCCCGTCCTGGACACCCCGCTCACCCCCGAGCAGGCCCTCGACGGCGTCAGCGGCCCCGCCGCCCTCGCCGCCCAGGCCCCCGCCTGGACGCCCGGCGACGAGCACGGCTACCACGCCCAGACCTACAGCTGGCTGCTGGCCGAACTGGTCCTGCGGGTCACCGGTCGCACCATCGGCACCTGGATCGCCGACGAGATATCCGGGCCCCTCGGCCTGGAGCTGTGGGTCGGCGCCCCCGCCGACGCGCGCGCCCGCGCCGGCCGCCTGGCCGACGTCGAGGCACCGGCCCCGCCCGCCTCGGCCGGGCTGCGCGTCCGCCCCAAGCGCGACGTAGCCGACGCCTACCGCGACCCCGCCTCCCTCACCCGGCGCGCCTTCGGCGCCATCACCCCGGCCCCCGACGAGAACGCCGACGCCTACCGCGCCGCCGAACTCCCCGCCTCCAACGGCATCGCCACCGCCCGCGCCCTGGCCCGCTGCTACGCGGCGCTCATCGGCCCCGTCGACGGCCACCCCCGCCTCTTCGCGCCCGCCACGCTCACCCTGGCCCGTACGGAGGAGTCGGCGGGGCCGGACCGCACCCTCGTCGTCAACACCCGCTTCGGCCTCGGCTACATGCTGCACGGCCCCGCCTCGCCGCTGCTGGCCCCCGGCTCCTTCGGCCACCCCGGCCGCGGCGGCTGCCTGGCCTTCGCGGACCCCGAGTCCGGTACCGCCTTCGGCTACGTCACCAACGGCATGCAGCAGAACGTGACGGCCGACCCGCGGGCGCAGGCGCTGGTGCGGGCGCTGCGGGGGGCGCTCGACGCCTGAGCCCGGGGCGGACGTGTCGGAGGTGACGGGCGGGGCACCCGTACGCCTGACACCCCACCTGAAGGAGCCGACATGGCCGACGAGCGGAAGATGAAGGACCCCCGGGAAGCCGGTCCCGCCCAGGACAAGCCGCAGCCGCACCGCAGCGAGCGGGACCGCAGCGCCGAGGAGGTCAACGCGGACCAGCCGTCCGTGCGCGGCGAGAAGCCGAAGCCCGCGCCGAAGCGGTACTGACCGGGCGGGCGGGACCGGCGCAGTCGGGCGGACGGGACCGGCAGAGCCGGGCGAGCGGACCGACACGGTCTGTTGCCCGTGAGGCCCGTGCGCCAAGGTGTGCGCATGAGGCGATTCGACGGTTACAGCGTACTGATCACCGGCGCCGGCCGGGGCATCGGCGAGGCCACCGCGCGGCGGCTCGCCACCGAGGGCGCGCGGGTGCTGGTCACGGACCTGGACGGGGACCGCGCCGAGCAGGCGGCCGCCCGGATCCGCGAGAGCGCCCCCGTACGGGACGGCGGCGGCACCGCCGAGGCCCTTGCCTGCGACGTGGCGGACCGGGCCGCCGTCGAGGCGGCCGTCGCGCACGCCGTGCACCGCTTCGGCGGGCTCGACGTGCTGGTCAACAACGCCTACCGGTGCCTGCCCGACCCGCCGCGCTTCGAGGACCACCGGGACGAGGACTGGGCCGGTGACCTGGACATCACCCTCGGCGGCGCGTTCCGCTGCGCCCGCGCCGCGCTGCCCCGCCTGGCCGCCGCGGGCGGCCGCGGCGCGATCGTCAGCGTCGGCTCGGTCAACGGCGAGCAGGACTTCGGCAACCACGCGTACAGCGCCGCCAAGGCGGGCCTGGCCTCCCTCACCCGTACCCTCGCGGGCGAGGCGGCGGCCCGGGGCGTACGGGTCAACCTGGTCGCCCCGGGCACCGTCGACACCCCGAACTGGGCCGACCGCCCGGACGCCCTGAAGCGCGCCGCGGCCGCCTACCCCCTGGGCCGCGTGGGCCGCCCCGACGACATCGCCGCGGCCGTCGCCTTCCTGGCCTCCACGGACGCCGCCTGGATCACTGGCGTCACGCTCCCGGTGGACGGCGGCATCCTGACCGGCAACGCGGCGCTGCGCGAGGCGCTGCGCGGCGGCCCGGAGCGGACGCCCTAGGTGTGCAGCATCAGCGCGATCCCCGCCACCATCAGCCCCGCCGCCACCAGGCGCGGCGTGCCGAAGCGCTCCTTGAAGAACAGCGTGCCGATGGCGGCGCCGACGATGATCGAGGACTCGCGGAGGGCGGCGATGGGCGCCAGGTGGGCCTGCGTCTGGGCCCAGAGGACCAGGCCGTAGGCGAAGACGGACAGCACACCGCCGGCCGCGCCGCGCAGCGCCACCGGGCGGAGCTGGGTGAGCAGGGCGCGGCGGCGGGTGGCCAGGGCGTAGGCGGGGATGGCCAGGCCCTCCAGGATCATCAGCCAGGCGATGTAGCCGGGCGCGGTGCCGGAGGCGCGGACGCCGACGCCGTCGACCGTGGTGTACGAGGCGATGGCCAGGCCGGTGGCGAGCGCGGCGACCAGGGCCGGCCAGTGCGGCTTCGCGCCCGAGCCGCGGATGCCCCACAGCGCCACGCCGACCAGGCCCGCCGAGGCGAGCGCCACCCCGGCCAGCCCCCACGCGTCCGGCACCTCGCCGACGAACACGGCGGCCAGGACCGTGACCACGAGCGGCGCGGTGCCGCGCGCGATGGGGTACATCTGCCCGAACTCGCCCAGCCGGAACGACTGCATCAGCAGGACCTGGTAGACGACGTGCAGGACGACGGAGGCGAGGAGCGGCGGCCAGGCGCCGGGCGCGGGCAGCGGCGCGAAGCAGGCCAGCACCGCCCCGCAGAGCGCCCCGCCGCCGCCGACCAGCGTGAAGGCGAGCAGCTGGTCCTTGATGTGGTGGGCGATCGCGTTCCAGCCGGCGTGGGTGACGGCGGCGATCAGGACCGCCGTGACGACCAGGGGGCTCATGCGGCCCGCTCCCGTATGCGGGCCGTCCGGTGTCGGGGGCGCGGGGCCGACGGGCGAAGGGCTGGGTGACCGTACGGGAAATGGCGCATGGCCCGCACGCTAGCTCTAGCTGTACGGGCCACGCGATGGTGAGCGGGCGGGGTGTGACAGATCACCCCGGAGTGGGAGTGGGAGCCGTCGCCTTCGCCGGAGCCGTCACCGGGCCGGAGCCCGCGGCCCCGGCCCGGCGGGGCCTCAGCCCGCCGACAGGATCGAGCGGACGACCGGCCCGGCGTTCGAGCCGCCGTGGCCGCTGGCCGGGACGACGGCCGCCGCGGCCATGTCCCCGCGGTAGGCGGTGAACCAGGCGTTCGGCTTCTCCTGGCCGTCCACCTCCGCCGACCCGGTCTTCGCGCCGATGTCGCCGCTGAGCCCGGACATCGCCTCCGCCGCCGTACCGGACGTGGCGGTCAGCTTCATCAGGGACTTCAGCGCGGACGCGGTGTCCGGCTTCATCGCGCGCGGGGCCTTGGCCAAGGACCGGCCGTCGAGGGACGGCGCGACGATGTACGGCTGGTGGAAGCCGCCGTTCTGGACGGTCGCCGCGACCGAGGCGACGGTCAGCGGGTTCATCCGCACCCCGCCCTGCCCGATCAGCGAGGCGGCCATCTGCGCGTCGCTCTGCACCGGCACCGCGCCGTCGAAGGTGGGGATGCCGGTCTGCCAGTTCAGGCCGATGCCGAAGACGTCGCGGGCCTGCTTCGTCAGGTCGTCGTCCGCCAGCTTGGGCGCCATGGAGATGAACGCGTTGTTGCAGGACGCCGCGAAGCTCTGCGCGAAGGTGCCGTTCTTGATCTCGGACTCGTTGAGGTTCTGGAACTTCCAGCCGCCGACCGTCACGAACTTCTCGCACGGGTGCGGCTTGTCCGGCGCCGTCAGCCCCTTGTCGATCAGCATCGAGGCCGTCACGATCTTCATCGTGGAGCCGGGCGCCAGCGATCCCTGGGTGGCGGTGTTGAAGCCCTTCTCCGGGGAGTTGGCGATGGCGAGGATCTCGCCGGTGCTCGGCTTGAGGGCGACCGCGGACGCCTTCGGCTTGCCCTTGACCGCCTTCTCGGCCGCCGCCTGCACCTTGGCGTCCAGAGTGGTCTTGAGCGTGCCGGGCTTGCCCTTGGAGAGCACCTTCAGCGTCTCGTCGGGCTTCTGCGCCTTGTCACCGCCCGGCCGGTCGACGAACAGCTCGACACCCGGCTTGCCGTCCGTCTTCTTGCCGAACTTGTCGCGCAGGCTGTCCAGCACCCCGGCCAGCGCCGGGTGCGCCTCCTTGGTCAGCTCGGCGCCGTTGCGGTCCACCGCCTTGATGGGCGGCGCCTCGGACTCGCCGGTGCGCAGCACGTCGCCCTTGCCCAGCTTGGGGTGCAGGACGCTCGGCGCCCAGGCGACGCGCGGCTCGCCGGTCTCCGGGTCGCGCCTGACGGTCAGTGAAGTGGCGTAGGAGAACGGCTCCTTCATGTCCTTGTACGCGATCTGGGCGCTGACCGTGTAGGCGACCTTGTCGCCGGTGGCCTTGCCGGGCGTCACCTTCAGGTCGGTGAAGTGGGTCTGCTTCGGGTACGCGGCCAGGGCGGCGGCCGCCGTCTTCGCGTCGTCCGTGAGCGCGGCGGCCTTGTCGGCGGCCCCCGCCTTCCAGGCGTCCAGGAACTTCCCGGCGGTGCCGGTCACTTCGGCCGCGGACAGCGGGCCGGACTTCACCGCGGGCGCGCCGACGGGCTTGCCGTCCTGGGCGGCGCGGACCTGCTGGGGCCGCTCGTCGTCACCGGAGCCGCCCAGCAGCGTGTAGCCGCCCACACCGCCCGCGACCAGGGCCACCGCCCCGCCGATCAGCCCGTACCTCACCTCACGGCGCATGTCGCCGATCCCCTCCCGAATCCTCGTTCTTCCGCACGCACACAAGAACGTGCAGCGCACTCTATGGGACACGGGGTACGGGGGTGAGTCTCGGCCCTGTGATACGGGCGACGCCGGTGGCGCCCCGGCGCCGTGCCGTTGACACCTCAGCCTGGCGACGGCCGTTGCGTGGAGAGCGGCGGCCGGTCCCGGGAGTCGACCACCACCATCGCGGTGACGTTGAAGACCACGGTCTTCTGCCCGTCGACCTCGGTGGCGGCCGTCAGCCCCACCGCGTCACCGATCAGCGGGTTGTTGGTCTCCTGCCAGGTCAGACCCGGGTAGTGCTGCCGTTCGGCCCAGATCTCGGCCTCTTCCCTGGCCTGTTCGATGTCGGTGAACGCCGCGAGGGCCAGCTCCTTGCAGGCGGGCGCGGCGGTGCGCAGCGCACCGTGGTCCTCCACCTGCTCCGGCTTGTTGTGCTCGATGACGTACACGATCTGCGGCTTGCTCAATTGCGGTCCCTCCCCGGCCGTCCGCGGCTCCAAGGCGGCGATCGACATTGATCGGCATCGTTCGGTGACGGCCAAGTATGACCGCCGCTCCTGCGCGGAACGGTGCTTTCCGCGCAGGGGATCCGGCCGTGTCGAAACGCCCCGGTCCCAGGATGGTCCGCAAGGCACGGCCTAGACCCAGGTGTCGAACCACATCCTGTTGTGCCAGGCGCTCTTCGGGATCGGCTGCCCCGTGTAGAGCGGGTAGAAGTAGATGAAATTCCAGACGATGAGCAGGACGAGTACCCCGGCACCGACCGCTCCCACCGCGCGCCGCCGCTCGCCCGACCCCGGCGGGCCGAGGATCGCGCCGATCATCATGGCCAGCGCCAGGCACACGAACGGCACGAACACCACCGCGTAGAACAGGAAGATCGTCCGGTCCTGGTACAGGAACCACGGCAGGTAGCCCGCCGCGATGCCGCAGGCGACGGCGCCCGCCCGCCAGTCCCGCTTGAACAGCCAGCGGTAGAGCACGTACAGAAGCGCGAAGCACCCGGCCCACCACAGCAGGGGAGTACCCAGCGCGAGCACTTCCCGCGCACAGCCCTCGGCCGCCGTACACCCGTCGTGCCCCATCTTGGGGTCCTCGTAGAAGTACGAGACCGGGCGGCCCTGCACCAGCCAGCTCCACGGGTTCGACTGGTAGGTGTGCGGCGTGGACAGGCCCTTGTGGAAGTCGTAGACCTCGGTCTCGTAGTGCCACAGGCTGCGCAGCCAGTCCGGCAGCCAGGACGAGGCGCCCGCGCGCCCCTCCGGGGTGGCGGTCGCCCAGTCCCGGTAGTAGCCGCCCTTGGTGACCAGCCAGCCGGTCCACGTCACCAGGTACGCGGCCATCCCCACCACGACGGTCGAGACGAACGCGGGCAGCAGGTCGCGGCGCAGCACGGCGCGCACGGGATGCCGCGCGCCCGCCGTGCGCCGCCCGGCCACGTCCCACAGCACCATCAGCACGGCGAACGCCGCCAGGTAGTACAGGCCGTTCCACTTGCTCGCCGCGGACAGGCCCAGGCACAGCCCGGCCGCCAGCCGCCACGGCCGCCACCCCAGCCGCAGCCGGTCGCCCGCCTTCTCGTCCGGCCGCGCCAGCCCGTCCGCGCCCACCGGCAGCGCCGCCGCCAGCCGCGCCCGGGTACGGTCCCGGTCCACCAGCAGACAGCCGAACGCCGCCACCACCCAGAACATGACGATGAGGTCCAGCAGCGCCGTACGGCTCATCACGAAGTGCAGGCCGTCCACCGCCAGCAGCACGCCCGCCAGGCAGCCCAGCGCCGTCGAGCGCAGCAGCCGGCGGCCGATACGGCAGACCATCAGCACCGACAGCGTGCCGAGCAGCGCCACCACGAACCGCCAGCCGAAGGGGTTCATGCCGAACGCCCACTCGCCCAGCGCGATCATCCACTTCCCCAGCGGCGGGTGGACGACGTAGGAGTGCTCGGGTGAGAGCAGGATCTGCTGGGGGTGCGCGACCAGCGCGTCGTTGGCGTCCTTCGCCCAGGTGCCCTCGTAGCCGTACTGGAGCAGCGACCAGGCGTCCTTGGGGTAGTACGTCTCGTCGAATATCACCTTCGCCGGACTGCCCAGGTTCCAGAACCGCAGCACCCCGGCGAAGAGCGCCACCAGCAGCGGCCCGCCCCAGCCCGACCAGCGCGCCAGCCGGGCCGCCGCGGCCGGGCCCAGGCCCAGCACCGACCACATCCGCGTCCCAGGCTCGGGGAACGCCGGCACCAGGCGCTCGCGGGCGTCGGCCTCGGGCGCCCCGGCGTACCCGAACCGGCGCAGCCTGCGCTGCCACCGGCGGGGCTGCCCGGCGGTCTCCTCGGCGCGGTCGGCGTCTGTCGCGGTGTCACTCGTCACCGGCCCATCGTAGGGAAGCACCCTGTGCGGAAGGCGGGGGCGGCACGGCCGGTCCCGGTACGGGCGAGCCGGTCCGGGCGGCGGGGTGGACGCCGCCGGGGGATGTCCGGGCCGTACGGCTGGGAGGATGGGGGCGTGACTGGAACGCTGGTACTTGCAGGGACGCCCATCGGCGACATCGCGGACGCGCCGCCGCGGCTCGCCGCCGAGCTGGCCGCGGCCGAGGTGATCGCGGCCGAGGACACCCGGCGGCTGCGCCGCCTGACCCAGGCGCTCGGCGTGCAGCCGACCGGCCGGATCGTGTCCTACTTCGAGGGCAACGAGACCGCCCGCACACCGGAACTCGCCGACGCCCTCGAAGCCGGCGCCCGCGTCCTGCTCGTCACCGACGCCGGCATGCCCTCCGTCTCCGACCCCGGCTACCGGCTGGTCGCCGCCGCCGTCGAGCGCGGCGTCAAGGTCACCGCGGTGCCCGGCCCCAGCGCGGTGCTCACCGCGCTCGCCGTCTCCGGCCTGCCCGTGGACCGGTTCTGCTTCGAGGGCTTCCTGCCGCGCAAGGCGGGCGAGCGCCGCTCCCGGCTGCGCGAGGTCGCCGACGAGCGCCGCACCCTCGTCTACTTCGAGGCCCCGCACCGCCTCGACGACACCCTCGCCGCGATGACCGAGATCTTCGGCGCCGACCGCCGCGCCGCGGTCTGCCGCGAGCTGACCAAGACGTACGAGGAGGTACGGCGCGGGCCGCTGAAGGACCTGGCCGCGTGGGCGGCGGACGGCGTACGCGGCGAGATCACCATCGTCGTCGAGGGCGCCCCGGAAACCGGCCCGCAGGACCTCGGCCCCGCGGAACTCGTGCGCCGCGTCCAGGTCAGGGAGGAGGCCGGGGAGCGCCGCAAGGAGGCCATCGCGGCCGTCGCCGCCGAGACCGGCCTGCCCAAACGCGAGGTGTTCGATGCCGTCGTGGCGGCAAAGAATGCGGCGCGGACGGGCCCACCGGAAGGTAAATGACTAGCCTGGAAGGTAAAACGTGGGCCGCGCAGCCGGGCGCATTCTCTGCACCCCGCCAAATCTGTGCCAACAGGTCGGAGACCCTGCTGCGCCACCGCCGGGAAAGGCGTTCCCTGGGAGGTGGGACGTTCGTCCCCGGAGACCTTGTCCAGCGGGCAAGAGGAGCGGCTATGAGTGACATCGCGCGTACGCCGGGCATCACCACCGGCACCCACCCCACCCCCCGGACGGAGCCCCCGGCACACGAGGCCTACGCCTTCGCGTGCATGAGCTGCGGCCACGGCTGGGAGCAGTCGTACGAGATAACGCACCACGTCGACGCGGACGGGCGCGCGCACTGTGTGTACTACGCGGACGGCGAGCGCGTACCGTCGCCGCTGACCCGGCCCACCTGCCTGAACTGCGGCGGCCACGTCGTGCGCATCATGCGGGCCGGACAGGTCTCGATGGTCTCCAAAGTGATGGCGAGCCTGTACGACCAGCCGTCGGCGGGCGCCGCCGAAGGCCACGCGGGCGCGGGCGCCGGATCCGTACCGCAGCAGGGCGAGCGCACCGGTGACGCCGGGCCGGCCGCGGAGGACGGCCACCGTGAGAGCCGCCACCACTGGCACCTCTCCGATCTGCTGCATCCCTTCCAGCACCACCGCAGGTGAGCCGGGGCCGCGGTCCCGGAGGCCCCGTGCCGTGACCGGTCCGCCGGTGACTGCCGGCGGTCCCTCGTAGGATCGCGGCCATGAGCAGTACGACCAAGGACACGCCGCCGCCGCTGCCCGAACCGCTTCGGGTGGCGGTGGCGGACTCGCACACGCACCTCGACATGCAGCACGGAACGGTCGAGGAGGCCCTGGCGAAGGCCGCCTCCGTCGGTGTGACCACCGTCGTCCAGGTGGGCTGTGACGTGAACGGCTCGCGCTGGGCCGCGGAGACCGCCGCCGCGTACGAGGCGGTGCACGCGACGGTCGCGCTGCATCCGAACGAAGCCCCGCGGATCGTTCTGGGGGATCCGGAGGGCTGGTCGCGGCAGGGGGCGCGGGAGCCCGGCGGGGACGCCGCCCTCGACGCGGCGCTCGCCGAGATCGACGCGCTGGCGGCGCTGCCGCACGTGCGCGGCGTCGGCGAGACCGGCCTCGACCACTTCCGTACCGGCCCGGACGGCATGGCCGCGCAGCAGCGCTCCTTCCGCGCCCACATCGAGATCGCCAAGCGGCACGGCAAGGCCCTGGTCATCCACGACCGCGAGGCCCACGACGACGTGCTCCGCATCCTGCGCGAGGAGGGCGCCCCGGAGCGGGTGGTCTTCCACTGCTACTCGGGCGACGCGGAGATGGCCAAGGTCTGCGCCGAGGCCGGTTACTACATGTCCTTCGCGGGCAACGTCACCTTCAAGAACGCCCGGCCGCTGCGCGACGCGCTGGCCGTCGCCCCGCCCGAACTGGTGCTGGTCGAGACCGACGCCCCCTTCCTGACGCCCGCGCCGTACCGCGGACGGCCTAACGCGCCGTATCTCATTCCGGTCACGCTGCGGGCCATGGCCGAGGTCAAGGGGATGACGGAGGAAGCGCTGGCCACCGCCGTGGCCGCCAACACGGCGCGCGCCTTCGGCTACTGAGCGTCGCCCGGCGGGCGGCACGGCAGGATAGCGTGGCGACACTGTGTAGCGGGTCCGCTTTGGAGAGTCACCGGCGCTCCGCTACATTCCGGCTCCACAACCCCGACTCGTGGCATGTGGAGTGTCGTGACTCATTCGCAGGGCAGTCAAAGCCACCGCGTCGCGCACGGCGGATACGGACCGGGTGCCGAGCCGCGGGGCGGAGCGGTCGAAGCCCCCGATCCTTACGGGAGGTATGCGCCGTACGGGGAGTACGGGGAGTTCGGGGAGAGTGACGCGTACGGCGGATACGGGTCGCACGGGGTGTACGGGGCCTACGGGACGTACGCGGCGTATGGGCAGAGCGGTCCCTATGACGTGTACGAGGCGTACGAGGCGTACGGCGCGGGGGCGTACGAGCGGTATGAGCGGTACGACGCCGCGCAGCCCCAGGAAGCCCCGGGCGGGTCCGCGGAATCCGGCGGGCCCGCGGAATCCGGCGGGGGCGCGGCGGAGGCCGGGGGGGATCGCCTTGAGCCCGCGGCGCAAGCGGAGCCGTCGGGGCGGGTGCCGCACCAGGGCCCGCTCGTGCCGCTGCGCGACGACCTCGCCGGAGTGCCCACCCCCGGCCTGCCGGCGCACCAGGGCCGCGCAGCCGCCCGCCGGGCCGCCCGTGGCACCGCCCACCGCCGCGGCATGGCCGACCGCCTCGGCACCGTCGACCGCCGCGGCATCGACGGCACCGAAACCCGCCGGCGACTGCTGCCGCAGGCCCTCGTCGTGGCCTTCCTCGCCGGCGGCACCGCCGCGTTCATCGCCCACGACAAGGCCGTCCGCATCGACGTGGACGGCGAACCGCGCACCCTGCACACCTTCGCCTCCGACGTCGGCGACCTGCTCGCCGACGAGGACGTCAGGGTCGGCGAGCACGACTCCGTCCAGCCCGCCGCCGACGCCGAGCTGGCCAGCGGCGACGAGGTCGTCATCCGCTACGGGCGGCCGGTCCGGCTCACCCTCGACGGTCAGCACCGCGACGTCTGGACGACCGCCGAGACCGTCGGCGGCGCGCTGCGCCAGTTCGGCGTCCGCGCCGAGGGCGCCCATCTGTCCGTCGACCCCGACCGGCGCATCGGCCGCAACGGCCTCGACCTGGACGTCCGCACCGAGCGCAGCGTCACCTTCGTCGCCGACGGCCGCGAGCACACCGTGCGCACCAACGCCGCCACCGTCCGCGAGGCCCTCGACCAGGCGGGCATCGCGCTGCGCGGCGAGGACACCACCTCCGTGGCGCCCGACTCCTTCCCGCGCGACGGGCAGACCATCTCCGTCCTGCGCATCACCGGGGCCGAGAAGGTCCGCGAGGAGACCATCGCGTTCCGGACGGTCAAGAAGGCCGACCCGACGCTCTTCAAGGGCACCGAGACGGTCGTACGGCAGGGACAGCCCGGCGTGCGGCGCCTGACGTACGAGGTGCGCACGGTCAACGGCGTCCAGCAGAAGCCGAAGAAGGTCGGCTCCGAGGTCGTCCGCGAGCCCCGCGACCGGATCGTGCACGTGGGCACCAAGCCGGTGCCGCAACGGGTGGCCGGCGCGGACCACCTGAACTGGGACGCGCTCGCCCAGTGCGAGGCGGGCGGACGGCCGGACGCGGTGGACGCGTCCGGCACGTACGGCGGGCTCTACCAGTTCGACACCGGTACCTGGCAGGGGCTGGGCGGCAAGGGGCGCCCGCAGGACGCGCCCGCCGGGGAGCAGACCTATCGGGCGAAGAAGCTCTACATCAGCCGGGGGGCCAGTCCGTGGCCGGTTTGTGGGCGCAGGCTGCATGGGTGAGGTGCGGGGAGGGGCAGGGGAAGGGTGAGGGTGAGGGGGCTGGGGGCCGGGGTGCGGTGGCGGGTCCGGTGGGCTGGTGTGTGGCCGGAACGGGGGCCGCGCGCCGTAAGCTGCACGGGTGAGCAACAGCAGCACCACCGATGAGCCCGGCCCCCTCCTGGGCGCCGCCGACATCCGCGAACTGGCCGCCGCGCTGGGCGTACGCCCCACCAAGCAGCGCGGCCAGAACTTCGTCATCGACGCCAACACCGTCCGGCGCATCGTGCGCACCGCCGAGGTCCGGCCGGACGACGTCGTCGTCGAGGTCGGCCCCGGACTCGGCTCGCTGACCCTGGCGCTGCTGGAGGCCGCCGACCGGGTCACCGCCGTCGAGATCGACGACGTGCTGGCCGCCGCGCTGCCGTCCACGGTCGAGGCGCGGCTGCCCGGCCGCGCGGACCGCTTCGCGCTCGTGCACAGCGACGCGATGCTCGTCCGGGACCTGCCCGGGCCCGCGCCCACCGCGCTGGTCGCCAACCTGCCGTACAACGTCGCCGTGCCGGTGCTGCTGCACATGCTCGCGACGTTCCCGACCATCGACCGCACCCTGGTCATGGTGCAGTCCGAGGTCGCCGACCGGCTCGCGGCCCGGCCCGGCAACAAGGTCTACGGAGTGCCGTCGGTCAAGGCCAACTGGTACGCCGACGTGAAGCGCGCCGGGGCGATCGGGCGCAACGTGTTCTGGCCCGCGCCGAATGTCGACTCCGGGCTGGTCTCGCTCGTCCGCCGCGAGAAGCCGGTCGCGACCACCGCGAGCCGCGATGACGTCTTCGCCGTCGTGGACGCGGCGTTCGCGCAGCGCCGCAAGACGCTGCGTGCCGCGTTGGCCGGGTGGGCCGGGTCGGCCGCGGCGGCCGAGGCGGCGCTGGTGGCCGCGGGGGTTTCGCCGCAGGCGCGTGGTGAGGCGCTGACGGTGGAGGAGTTCGCGCGTATCGCTGAGCACAAGCCGGGTTCCGAGGGGAACAGGGCGGGTTCCGAGGGGAGTGCCGCGTGATCGACCGGGCCACCGTCACGGTTCGCGTACCCGCGAAGGTCAACGTTCAGCTCGCGGTGGGGGGTGCGCGGGCGGATGGGTTCCACGACCTGGCCAATGTGTTCTTGGCCGTGGGGCTGTATGACGAGGTGACGGCGGCGCCTGCGGAGACGCTGCGTATCACTGCCGCTGGGCCGGACGTCGATCGTGTTCCCCTCGACCGTACGAACCTGGCCGCGCGTGCTGCGGAACTGCTGGCGGCGCGGTATGGGATCGCGCCTGATGTGCATCTGCACATCGCCAAGGACATTCCGGTCGCGGGTGGCATGGCGGGGGGCAGTGCGGACGCGGCGGGTGCGCTGGTGGCGTGCGATGCGTTGTGGGGGACCGGGGCGTCGCGGGACGAGCTGCTGTCGATCTGTGGCGAGCTGGGTAGTGATGTGCCGTTCTCGCTGGTGGGTGGGGTGGCGCTGGGGCGCGGTCGGGGGGAGCTGCTGACGCCGCTGGAGGTGGGCGGTTCGTTCCACTGGGTGTTCGCGGTGGCCGACGGGGGGCTGTCGACGCCGGCCGTGTATCGGGAGTTCGACCGGCTGAACGAGGGTCTGGACGTGCTGGCGCCTGAGGCCTCGGGGGCGCTGGTGGACGCGCTTGCGGCGGGGGACGCGGTGGGGCTGGCCGGGGCGCTGTCCAATGATCTTCAGGCTGCTGCGTTGTCGTTGCGGCCGTCGTTGGCTGCGACGTTGGATGCGGGGGTTGCTGCCGGGGCGTTGGCGGCGTTGGTGTCTGGGTCTGGGCCTACGACTGCGTTTCTGGCGAAGGATGCGGATGCCGCTGCGGGGGTGGCTGCCGCGTTGACGGCGTCCGGGACTTGTCGGGCTGCGCGGGTGGCGGTGGGGCCGGTGCCTGGGGCTACTGTCGTTTAGGGCGCGGGTTGGCGCCTGAGGATCGGTGGGTGGGGGCTCGGGGCCACACAGGGGTCACTCTCCCCCAGCCTCCGGCCGGGGGGACCCCCACGGCGCCGGGAGTCATCCTTGTGTTCGTTCTTAACCGGGGTCTCGGCCGTCCTGCGGGGAGACCCCTGTATGTCCCCGAGCCCGCGCCGCTTGCGGCTTTCCCGCCGCTGTGGCTGGGGTCTTTACAGACCCGGGGATGTGGCGCTCTTTACGAGTATCTGCACCGCCGTCTCCCCGGCCGCCAGCGCCGCCTCGTTGTCCGTGGGGCGGCAGCGGTTCGTTGTGGGGTCGTACTCGGTCATGATCGTGCCTGCGTGGTCGGTTGGGCACTCCGTGTACGTGGTGATGTGGCCGGCCTTGCTTAGTGCCTCGGCCAGGGTGCGGGAGTGGTCTGTGGGGATCACCGCGTCGTTCGTGCCGTGCAGGAGGTGGATGGGGGCGGTGGGGGCCAGGCCCTTTTCCAGGTCTGCCAGAGGGGCCGTGCCGGTGGTGCGGGCCGGGACGTCGTAGCGGCCGGAGAGGGCCAGTACGGCGGTCGGGGGGTGGCCTGCGGTGAGGTCGGGGTGGAGGGCGACGCCCAGGGCGGCGCCTGCGCCGGCGGACCAGCCGGCCAGGAGGAGGGGGCCGGTTGCTTCCTCCTGGGCGAAGGCCAGGGACTCCAGGAGGTGGGTGCGGCCGTTGTCGGTCGCGTCCGCGCGCCAGTCCGGGACGAGGACGGTCAGGCCGTGGGCCGCGGCCGTACGGGCCAGCGGGCGCAGGACGTCGCGTTCGTCGGGGCCGGTGCCGTGCCAGAGGAGGACGGTGGCGGTGGGCGGTCCGTCGGGGCGGTGGATGTCCAGGTGTTTGCCGCTGGGGCCGTAGGTCCGTATGTCCATGGGCGCACGGTATCTGTACGGGGGTGCGGCGGCTTGCCGACTAGGGTGGGGAGTCGACCGATTCGAAGTGCAGGAGCGTTATGGCCGTCAACCTCGTCAATCTGGAAGCCGTGGGCAAGGTGTACGGGACGCGTGCGCTGCTCGACGGTGTATCCCTGGGCGTCAATGAAGGGGACCGGATCGGCGTCGTGGGGCGTAACGGCGACGGCAAGACCACCCTGATCCGGATCCTCGCCAAGCTGGAGGGCGCTGATGACGGGCGGGTCACGCACAACAGCGGGCTGCGGCTGGGGGTGCTGACGCAGCACGACTCGCTGGACCCGGCCGCGACCGTGCGGCACGAGGTGATCGGTGATCTCGCCGATCACGAGTGGCGGGGCAACGCCAAGATCCGGGACGTGCTGACGGGGCTGTTCGGCGGGCTGGACCTGCCGGGGCTCGGGCAGGGGCTGGACACCGTGATCGGGCCGCTGTCGGGTGGTGAGCGGCGGCGGATCGCGCTGGCGAAGCTGTTGATCGCCGAGCAGGACCTGATCGTGCTGGACGAGCCGACCAACCACTTGGATGTGGAAGGCATCTCGTGGCTCGCCGGGCATTTGCGGGCCCGGCGGTCCGCGCTGGTGTGCGTGACGCACGACCGGTGGTTCCTGGACCAGGTGTGCACGCGGATGTGGGACGTGCAGCGTGGCGCTGTTCATGAGTACGAGGGCGGGTACAGCGATTACGTGTTCGCTCGTGCCGAGCGGGAGCGGATTGCCGCCAGTGAAGAGGCCAAGCGGCAGAATCTGATGCGGAAGGAGCTGGCCTGGCTGCGGCGGGGGGCCCCGGCGCGGACCAGCAAGCCGCGGTTCCGTATCGAGGCCGCCAATGAGCTGATCGCGGATGTGCCGCCGCCCCGGGACACCGCCGAGCTGATGAAGTTCGCCAACTCGCGGCTGGGCAAGACGGTTTTCGAGCTGGAGGACGTGACCGTACAGGCCGGTCCGAAGGTGCTGCTGAAGCATCTGACGTGGCAGCTCGGGCCGGGGGACCGGATCGGTCTGGTGGGCGTGAACGGCGCGGGCAAGACGTCGCTGCTGCGGGCGCTGGCCGAGGCGGCGCGTACGGGCGGTGAGGCGCAGCCGGCGGCGGGGCGGATCGTGGTCGGCAAGACGGTGAAACTGGCCTATCTGTCGCAGGAGGTCGCGGAGCTCGATCCCTCCTGGCGGGTGCTGGAGGCCGTGCAGCGGGTGCGTGAGCGGGTGGATCTCGGCAAGGGCCGGGAGATGACCGCGGGGCAGCTGTGCGAGAAGTTCGGGTTCACCAAGGAGAAGCAGTGGACGCCGGTCGGTGACCTTTCGGGCGGTGAGCGGCGGCGGCTGCAGATTCTGCGGCTGCTGATGGACGAGCCGAATGTGCTGTTCCTGGACGAGCCGACGAATGATCTCGACATCGAGACGTTGACGCAGCTGGAGGACTTGCTGGACGGCTGGGCCGGGTCGCTGGTGGTGATCAGCCACGACCGGTACTTCGTCGAGCGGACCACGGACCGGGTGTTCGCGCTCCTGGGCGATGCGACGCTGCGGATGCTGCCGCGGGGCCTGGACGAGTATCTGGAGCGGCGGCAGAAGGTGGTCGAGGCGGCGGCGCCGGCGGCCCCGGTGGAGGCCGCGCCGAAGCAGAAGCCGGCGGCTGTGACGCGCGCCGCGCAGAAGGAGCTGCAGAAGATCGAGCGGCAGCTGGACCGGATCGGCGAGAAGGAGTCGAAGCTGCACGCGCAGATCGCGGAGCACGCCACGGACTTCGAGAAGGTCGCCGGGCTGGACGCGCAGTTGCGGGAGCTGGCGGGGGAGCGGGAGGAATTGGAGATGCGGTGGCTGGAACTGGCCGAGGACGCGTAGCGTACGGCCCGTTCTGTCGGCCCGGAAAGGCCCGCTCCGGCGCTTTTCTTGTCAGATACGGACAGGAAGGCATGCATAACTGGGCCTGATTGGCCGGGATTTCAGCGTTGCGGCAGGCTTCTTCCCCTTAGGGGGCGCGCAACGTCGAACAAGCGTGTAGCTTCCGGGGACAAGGGGCCCGGCGGGGGCCGGGGGGCTGGGCTCGCCGGGGAATTGGGGGGTTGCTGCAATGGGCGTGCGGCTGATGGTGGTCGACGATCACCGACTGCTCGCCGAGGCACTCGCCTCGGCCTTGAAACTGCGCGGGCACCGCGTGCTCGCGGCGGCCGCCCCGAGCGCCGGGGCGGCGGATCTGGTGGTGAGCCGCGCGCCCGAAGTGTGCCTGCTGGGCACCGCCACACCGGCCGAGCCGGGCGCCTTCGACCCGGTCGTACGGATCAAGAAGGAGCGGCCGCAGGTCGCGGTGGTGGTGCTCGGGCCGGTGCCCAATCCGCGGGGCATCGCCGCCGCGTTCGCCGCCGGCGCTTCGGGGTACGTACGGCACGACGAGCGCATCGAGGGCGTGGAACGCGCCATGATGAAGGCGCGGGCCGGCGAGGCGGCGATCGCGCCGCAGTTGCTCCAGCAAGCCTTCGAGGAGTTGCTGCACCCGGCCGCGCAGCCTGACGACGAGGGTGCCCGGCTGCTGCAGATGCTCACTCCGCGCGAGGTGGAGGTGCTGGTGCGGGTCGCCGAGGGGGAGGACACCCGGCTGATCGCGGCCGGGATGGGCATCGCGCCGAGCACCGCCCGTACGCATGTGCAGCGGGTGCTGATGAAGCTGGGCGTCGGGTCGCGGCTGGAGGCGGCGGCGCTGGCGGCGCGTACCGGCCTGCTGGACCGGGCGGCGACGCGGGGCGCGGGCGTGCGCGAGGCGGCGGAGGCCGAGAGCGCCCCGCCGCCGTGACGGGCGCCGCTCAGTCGGTGTCCTCCTGGAGGGCCGCGATCTCCTCGGCCGTCGGCGGGGCGATCGGGCGGAGCTTGATCCAGGCCAGGAAGAACAGGCCGAGCAGCAGCATGCCCACGCCCGTCCACAAATTGATGTTGATGTCCTCGGCCTTCTTCAGGTCCGCGTCGGAGGCGGTGAACCCGGCGATCATCACGATGACGCCGTAGAGCGTGAACAGGCCGCCGATGATCAGGCGGATGTCGAAGAGCCGGGCGGCCGTGGCCGACCTGCGTTCGAGGTCGATCTCGTGCTGGTAGTCGCTCATGGTGCTGGTTCCTTCGGGTGCGGTCAGAAGGAGTACGGGACGTAGCAGAGGGCGGCGAGGACGACGGCGCCCCAGCCGAGCAGGGCCGGCTTTCGGTACCACGCGTCGTCGCCCTTGGCGGGCGGTTCGTCCAGGCCGGGGGACCTGGTGCCGTAGACCAGGCCGGCGAGTTCCGCCTCCGGCTTGGGCCGGGTGAACAGGGTGACGGCGACCATCACCACGGCGCCGACGACGAAGGCGACGATCGCGGAGACGAAGTTGGCGCCCTGGTCGCTGGGGATGGCGATGATGCCCTGCTTGTAGATCCAGAAGTAGTTGACCATCGCCGCGGTGGTGCCCGCGACCAGGCCCCACACACCGGACTTCATGGAGGCCCGCTTCCAGAACATGCCGATGATGAAGACCACGAACATCGGCACGTTGAAGAACGAGAACAGCGTCTGGAGGTAGCCCATGATGTTGTTGAAGGTGGCGGCCAGGAAGGCCGTGCCGATGCTGCACAGCACGCCGACGGCGGTGACCAGCCGGCCGAACCGCAGGTAGTAGCGGTCCTCGCGGCCGGGCCGTACGTACTTCGCCCAGATGTCGGAGGTGAAGACCGTGTTGAACGACGAGACGTTGGCGGCCATGCCCGCCATGAAGGCGGCCAGCAGGCCGGTGACCGCGATGCCGAGGACGCCGTTGGGCAGCAGGTCGCGCATCAGCAGCGGAATGGCGTCGTTGTAGGTCAGGCCGGAGCCCTCCTGGCCGATCCTGGGCACGACGACCGCGGCGACCAGGCCGGGGATCATCACCAGGAAGGCGATGAACATCTTCGGGTAGGCGGCGATCAGCGGGGTGCGCTGCGCGGCGGAGAGGTTCTTCGCGGACAGTGCGCGCTGCACCTCGGCGAAGTTGGTGGTCCAGTAGCCGAAGGAGAGCACGAAGCCCAGGCCCAGGATGATCGTCAGCCAGTTGGCGCCGAGCGCGTTGGGCTCGCCGATGCCGGTGCCGTCCCAGGCGGTCAGGAAGCTGTGGCCGTGCTGCTTCTCCAGCGTCGCGGACAGCCCGTCCCAGCCGCCGACCCGCTTGAGGCCGATGACGCAGATCGGGATGAGCGCGGCCAGGATCACGAAGAACTGGAGCACCTCGTTGTAGATCGCCGAGGACAGGCCGCCGACGGTGATGTACGCGAGGACGAACAGCCCGGCGACGACGATGGCCACCCACTGCGGCCAGCCCAGCAGCGCCTCGACGACGATCGACAGCGCGTACAGGTTGACGCCCGCGATCAGGATGGCGGCGAAGGCGAACAGCACCGAGCTGAGCAGGTGCGCCGACTTGTCGAAGCGCTGGAGCAGGAACTCCGGTACGGAGCGGACCCGCGAGCCGTAGTAGAAGGGCATCATCACCAGCCCCAGGAACACCATGGCGGGGATGGCGCCGATCCAGTACCAGTGCACGACGGCGACGCCGTACTGCGCGCCGGTGGCGGCCATGCCGAGGATCTCGGTCGCGCCGAGGTTGGCGGCGACGAAGGCGAGGCCGGTGACCCAGGCGGGCAGCGACCGCCCGGACAGGAAGAAGTCCAGGCTGGTCTTCACGCTGCGGCGGGCGGCGAAGCCGATGCCGAGGACGACGACGAAGTAGACGGCGAGGATCGCGTAATCGAGCCCGTTGGTGGGCAGCCGTAGCCCTGCGGCCAAGGTGATCATGGGGCACTCACTTCTCTGTGCGTGATGAACGCACAGGAACCTACGCGCGGTCCTTCAGAAACTGAAGACTTTTGTTCGTTCTCGTGGTGGGATCGTGATGGGGCCGCGTCCTTTGTGGGGGAATCTCCGGGTCGAGATCCCGTCATGGCGCGGCCGCGTCCGGCGTTGACGGGCTTGTTTAGTTGTGCTTCATTGTGTGTGTTTGTGTTTGGTGGCTGTGGCGAGGAGCTCCAGTGAAGAAGACGATGACCCGGCTCGCCGACGGCCGGGAGCTCATCTACTACGACCTGCGCGACGACGCGGTGCGCGGCAGCGCCGACCACCGGCCGCTCGACCCGGTCTCCACCGCCTCCGAGATCCGCCACGACCGCCTGCTCGGCGACTCCGTCGCCATCGCCTCGCACCGCCAGGGCCGTACCTACCTCCCGCCGGCCGACGCCTGCCCGCTGTGCCCCTCCCGCGACGGCCGCGCCACCGAGATCCCCGCCGCCGACTACGACGTCGCCGTCTTCGAGAACCGCTTCCCCTCCCTGGCCGGCGACACCGGCCGCTGCGAGGTCGTCTGCTTCACCCCCGACCACGACGCCTCCTTCGCCGACCTCACCGGGGAGCAGGCGGCGCTCGTCCTGGAGGCCTGGACCGACCGCACCGCCGAACTCTCCCAGCACCCCGCCGTCCAGCAGGTCTTCTGCTTCGAGAACCGCGGCGCGGAGATCGGCGTGACCCTCGGCCACCCGCACGGCCAGATCTACGCCTATCCCTTCGTCACCCCGCGCACCGAGCGGATGCTGGCCTCGCTGGCCGCGCACCGCGAGCGGACCGGTGGGCGCAACCTCTTCGACGATGTGCTCGCCGAGGAACTGGCCGACGGCCGCCGCATCGTGCTCGACGCCGGACACTGGACCGCCTTCGTCCCGTACGCCGCCCACTGGCCGTACGAGGTCCACCTCTACCCCAAGCGCCGGGTCCCCGACCTGCTCGCGCTCGACGAGGCGGCGCGCACAGAGTTCCCACAGGTCTATCTGGAAGTCTTGCGGCGGTTCGACCGGATCTTCGGCCCCGACGAGCCCCCGACCCCGTACATCTCCGCCTGGCACCAGGCACCGCTGCACGCCGCGGACCGCGGTGGGTTCGCGCTCCATCTGGAGCTTTTCACCGTCCGCCGGACTTCCGGCAAGCTGAAGTTCCTCGCGGGTTCCGAATCCGGCATGAACGTGTTCATCAACGATGTGCCGCCGGAGGCTGCGGCCGAGCGACTGCGAGAGGTAGCGAGCGCGTGAGCAACAAGTACCTGGTCACCGGCGGAGCGGGATATGTGGGCAGCGTCGTGGCGGCGCACCTGGTCGAGGCCGGGCACACCGTCACGGTCCTCGACGACCTGTCCACCGGACACCGCGCAGGCGTCCCGGCCGGCACCGAGTTCATCGAGGGCCGCGTCCAGGACGCCGCCCGCCACCTGGACGCCTCCTTCGACGCGGTACTGCACTTCGCCGCCTTCTCGCAGGTCGGCGAGTCCGTCACGGACCCCGAGAAGTACTGGCGCAACAACGTCGGCGGCACCATGGACCTGCTGGCCGCGATGCGCGACGCCGGGGTGCGCACCCTGGTCTTCTCCTCCACCGCCGCCACCTACGGCGAACCCGAGCGCACCCCGATCACCGAGTCCGCGCCCACCGCGCCCACCAGCCCGTACGGCGCCTCCAAGCTCGCCGTCGACCACATGATCGCGGGCGAGTGCGCCGCGCACGGCCTGGCCGCCGTCTCGCTGCGCTACTTCAACGTCGCGGGCGCCCACGGCGACTGCGGCGAGCGCCACGACCCCGAATCACACCTGATCCCGCTCGTCCTCCAGGTCGCCCTGGGCAAGCGGGAGGCCATCTCCGTCTACGGCGACGACTACCCGACGCCCGACGGCACCTGCGTACGCGACTACATCCACGTCGCCGACCTGGCGGAGGCCCACCTCCTCGCCCTGACGGCGGCGAAGCCGGGCGAGCACCTCATCTGCAACCTCGGCAACGGCAACGGCTTCTCCGTGCGCGAGGTCATCGAGACCGTCCGCAAGGTCACCGGCCACCCCGTACCCGAGATCACCGCGGGCCGCCGCGGCGGCGACCCCGCCGTCCTGGTCGCCTCCGCACAGACCGCGATCGACCGGCTCGGCTGGCGCCCCAGCCGTACGGACCTGGCCGACATCGTCGCGGACGCCTGGGCGTTCGCCCGGCGCGGGGAAGCCGGCACGCCATGACGGACACCAGCGAGGTGACGGGCGGTCAGGAGCGGCGTGCCCGGCACGCCGCCGACCGCTTCCGCGAGGTGTACGGCGCCGCCCCCGCCGGGGTGTGGGCGGCGCCCGGCCGCGTCAACCTCATCGGCGAACACACCGACTACAACGACGGCTTCGTGATGCCGCTGGCCCTGCCGCACACCACCCTCGCCGCCGCCGCGCCCCGCGCCGACGGCGTGCTGCGGGTGCACTCCGGCGACGGCAGCGGCGGCGGCCGGACCGTCGAACTGCGCCTGGACGCCCTGCGCCCGGCCGCCGACGCCGGCTGGGCGGGTTATCCGGCGGGCGTCGCCTGGGCCCTGCGGGAGGCCGGACTGCCCCTCGGCGGCGCGGACCTGCACTACGAGAGCACCGTCCCCGTCGGCGCGGGCCTGTCCTCGTCGGCCGCCCTGGAGGTCGTCACCGCCCTCGCCCTCGACGACCTGTACGGCCTCGGGCTCACCCGGCAGCGCCTGGCGCAGCTCGCCCAGCGCGCCGAGAACGCCTTCGTGGGCGTGCCCTGCGGCATCATGGACCAGACCGCGGCGGCCTGTTGCACGGACGGCCACGCGCTGTTCCTGGACACCCGCGACCTCGCCCAGCGGCAGGTTCCGTTCGATTTGGCGGGGGAGGGGCTACGGCTCCTGGTCGTGGACACCCGGGTGAAACACGAGCTGGGGGACGGCGCGTATGCACAACGGCGCGCCATGTGCGAGCGCGGCGCGCGGGCGCTCGGCGTACACGCGCTGCGCGATGTGCCGTACGCACATCTGCCGGAGGCACTGGACCGGCTGGCCGCGACGGACGAGGAACCGGGCGCCGGGAAGGACGGCGGCGGCCCCGGCACGGCGGCGGTGGTCCGGCACGTGGTGACCGAGAACCGGCGGGTCGAAGAGGTCATCGCCCGCCTGGACGCCGGCGAGCCCCGCGCCATCGGCCCGCTGCTGACCGCCGGACACGCCTCGCTGCGCGACGACTTCCGGGTCTCCTGCGCCGAACTGGACCTGGCCGTCGAGACGGCCGGGGCGGCGGGCGCGCTCGGGGCCCGGATGACCGGCGGCGGGTTCGGCGGCTCGGCCGTGGTGCTCGTCGAGGAGGCGGCCGCGGACGCCGTCGCGGCGCGGATCACCGAGGCGTTCGCCGCGGCCGGTCACACGGAGCCGCGGATCTTCCCGGCCGTGCCGAGCGCGGGGGCGCGGCGGCTGGTGTGAGGCGCGGGGGCGGGCCGGGGGCACCGGCCCGCCCCCGGCCGATCGAATTGAGACGAACCTTGTCGACTTACGCCCCTCGACGGGCGCTGGGCCCCACCCTGAACACTTGGGCCGGGCAGTTTTGCCAATAGCCTTCCGTTGCCGCACCCCGTCCGTAATCTGAGTCCCAGCACCGGTGGGGGCCGGTGCTGATCAGGGGGCGAGACAGTCGGGTACGACGCCCGGGGTGGGGTGATCACGCGGTACGGCGGCGGCCGTGCGGCTGCGTCGGCCTTGGTCCCGGGCGTCGTGCCCACTTGGTCCGTTCCCCGAGACAGGGGGTCTCAGTGCAACGCATCCGGGTTCTGGTGGTCGACGACCACCGCATCTTCGCCGAGTCCCTGGCGGCCGCGCTCGCGGCCGAACAGGACGTGGACGTGGCGGCGGCCGGCAGTGGACCGGCTGCCCTGCGCAGCCTGGAGCGGGCGGCCGCCGACGGCCGGCGCTTCGACGTGATGCTCATCGACGCCGACCTCGGCACCGTCACGGCACCGCTGGCATCCGTGCCGTCCCAGCCCGCGCCGGGCCGCGACGGCAGCGCGGACGGCGGCCCGCTGGACGGCATCTCGCTGGTCGCGGGCGTCCGCACGGCCTATCCGTACGTCCGTACCGTCGTGCTCGCCGAGAAGGACGACCCGCGCCGGGCCGCCTTCGCCCTCCAGGCGGGCGCCGGCGGCTGGGTCGCCAAGGACTGCTCGCTCTCCCGCCTGCTCGCCGTCATCCGCGGCGTGCTGCGCGACGAGACGCACCTGCCGCCCGCGCTGCTGACCGGCGTCCTGCGGGAGCTGACGGCGGCGCGCAAGCACCGCACCGAGAGCGAGCGCCTGGTGGAGTCGCTGACGCCGCGCGAGCGCGAGGTGCTGCGCTGCATGGTGGCCGGGCTGGGCCGCAAGGCCGTCGCCGAGCGGCTGTTCCTGTCCCCGCACACGGTCCGTACGCACATGCAGAACGTGCTCGGCAAGCTCGGCGTGCACTCGACGCTGGCCGCCGTGGCGCTGGCGCGGCGGGCCGGGGTGGGGCCGGTGGAGCTGGAACCGGCCACGGCCGCGGCCTCCGCGCTCACCTGAGGCGCGGCGCGGGGCCCGCCCGCGCCGCGCCCGGCACACCGCCGGTCCCCGGTCAGCCGCCCGTGGACCCCGCCCCGCGCGGGTCCTTCAGCACGGCCACACCACGGGCCGGCAGCGCGATCCGGTAGGTGTGCTCCGACCGCTCTCCCCGGGCCCCGGCGAGCGCGTCGGCCATCGGGCAGGGCAACGTGATGTCGGCCGCCCGCGCACCGTGGTTGAGCAGGAAGAGGAAGCGCCCGCCGGCGCCCTCCCGGACGGTGGCCTGCACGCCCTCGGGCAGCCCGGCCAGCACCGGCCGCACGCCCGCCGCCGCCCGTACGCGGTCCATCAGGGCCCGCATCAGGGCCGGTTCGAGCCGGGTGCCGACGTAGGTGACCGTGCCCGTGCCGTAGCCGTGCCGGGTGACGGCCGGGGCGCCCGCCAGCTCGCCGTCCGCGAACCGCGCGACGGGCTCCGCGCCTTCGAGGAGGATGGCCTCCGACCACAGGTCCGCCGTACCGGCGGGCAGCTCCCAGGCGCCCGCCGCCGCTTCCGCGCGTCCCGGCCCGCCCGGCTTCCGTACGCCCGCGACACCCCGTACGCCCACCGTCGCCCCCGCGTCCAGCGGCCAGAACTCCTCCACCCGCAGGCCCAGCAGCGACCGCAGCGGCCCCGGACAGCCCCCGGGGTGCACCCGGTCGCAGGCGTCCACGACGCCGGAGAAGAACGACACCAGCAGGTGCCCGCCGCCCCGCACGTACGCCGCCAGCCGCTCGGCGGTCCGCTCGGTCAGCAGGTACAGGTTCGGCACGACGACCAGCCGGTAGCCGGACAGGTCGCGGTCCGGCGGCACCACGTCGCACGCGACTCCCGCCTCGAACAGCGGCCCGTAGTGCCCCAGCGCCAGCTCCGGCAGGCGCAGCGCCGTCGACGGGTGGGAGTCCAGCTCCAGGGCCCGCCAGCTGTCCCAGTCCGTCACCAGCGCCGCCGTCGGCCGCGCCACCCGTGTCCCCGCGATCCCCGGTACGGACGCCAGCTCCCGCCCCAGCTCGGAGACCTCCCGGAAGACCCGGGTGTCCGTACCGGCGTGCGGCACCACCGCGGAGTGGAACTTCTCCGCGCCGCCGCGCGACTGCCGCCACTGGAAGAACAGCACGGCGTCCGCGCCCTGCGCGACGGCCTGCCAGCTCCACAGGCGCATCGCGCCCGGCGGCTTGGGGCCGTTGCGGGCCCGCCAGTTGACCGCGCCGGGCGCCTGCTCCAGCAGCAGCCAGGGCTGCCCGCCGCGTGCCGACCGCATCAGGTCGAAGGTGTACGCGGCCGTCAGGTGCGTCCCGGGGTCGAAGGGGTCCTGGTAGAAGTCCAGCGCCATCGCGTCCATGTCCCGCGACCACGCGAAGGCGTCCACCGGCTTGTGGAACGGCATCAGGTTCGTGGTCACCGGCACCGACGGGCTCAGCCGCGCCAGCACCTCCCGCTCCGCCAGATAGCACTGGCGCAGCGCGTCGTCACTGAAGCGCAGATAGTCCAGCTGCTGGGCCGGGTTGGGGAAGGTGGGGGCCGTACGCGGCGGCAGCACCTCCTCGAAGTCCGCGTACGCCTGCGACCAGAAGGCCGTCGACCAGGCGTCGTTGAGGCGGTCCACGCTCCCGTACCGCGCGCGCAGCCAGGTCCGGAAGTCCGCGGCCGACACGTCGCAGTAGCACTGGCGGGTGTGGCAGCCGTACTCGTTGCCGATGTGCCACACGGCCAGCGCGGGGTGTTCGGCGTAGCGGGCGGCGAGCCGCTTGACGAGGCGGACGGCGTGTTCGCGGTAGACGGGGCTGGACGGGCAGTAGTGCTGCCGCCCGCCGGGCCAGCGGCGCTGCCCGTCCGGGCCCTGCGGCAGGACCTCCGGGTGCGCGCGGGTGAGCCAGGGCGGCGGGGAGGCGGTCATGGTGGCCAGGCACACCCGGACGCCGGCGCCGCCGAGGCCGTCCATGACCCGGTCGAACCATTCGAAGTCGTACGCGCCGGGCCGGGGCTCGACCCGCGCCCACGAGAAGATCCCGGCGGTCACCAGCGTGACGTGCGCCTGCTTCATCAGGCGCAGGTCCGCCTCCCACACCTCCTCGGGCCACTGCTCGGGGTTGTAGTCCGCACCGAAATGGATGCCCATCGGGTCTCCCGGGTCGCGACGTGTACCGGCACGAGCTGCGGGCGGCGCGTATGCCGGGTGCGGCCGCCGTACGGGCGTGGCCGCTCGCGCGGGGGCGCGGCCGCTCGTACGGGGGCGTGGCCGCTCTTACGGGGCGCGGCCGCCCTTTACCGCCATGATTCCCGACCGCGGGCCCCGCCGCGCACCCATCGGGCCGCTTCAGGACGAGTTCTTGCAGACGCTCCAGCCGCCGTCCACGACCAGCTCCGTCCCCGTCACGAACGACGCCTCGTCGGAGAGCAGGAACGCGACGGCCGCCGCCACCTCCTCCGGGCGCCCGAGCCGCCCGGCCGCGGTCTCCGCGGCGCTGGCCCGCCGGTCCGCCTCGCCGATGCCGTCCCACGCGGCGGTCAGCACGGGGCCGGGCAGGACGCAGTTCACCCGTACCTCCGGCCCGTACTCGACCGCCAGCTGGCGCGCCAGCCCGGTCAGCCCCGCCTTGGACGCGGCGTACGCGGGACGGCCCGGCAGCCCGAAGCGGGCCTGCACCGACGAGGTGAGCACGACCGCGCCGCACCGCTCCCGCAGGTCGGGCAGGACGGCCCGGACGCCCAGGAAGGCGCCGGTCAGGTTGATCGCCAGCTGCCGGTCCCAGTCCGCCGGGGAGGCCTGGTCGGCGGGCGCGTGCAGCCCTTGCAGGGCGGCGTTGCCGACCAGGGCGTCCACCGGGCCGTACCGCTGCCGCGCGGCCCGTACGGCGCGCTCCCAGTGCTCCTCGCGCGCCACGTCGCAGTGCTCGTAGGAGGCCCGGCCGCCCGCGGCGCGGATGCGGCGGGCGGTGCGCTCGCCCGGCTCGTCGTCGATGTCCAGGAGCAGCACCCGCGCGCCCTCGGCGGCCAGCCGGTCGGCGGTCGCGGCGCCGATCCCGGCGGCGGCGCCGGTCACCAGGACCGTGCGCCCGGGGAAGCGCGCTCCGTCCGGCGCCCCGGAGGGCCGCCGGTGCCCGTGCCGCCCGTACGGGACCTGCCGTCCGTACGGGTCCTGCTGCTCGCGATGGGCCGGACGGCTCTCGCGCCCGTGCCGCCCCTCGTGTCCCTGCCGTCCCTCGTGCCCTTGCTGGCCCCGCGGGCCGTGCTGGCTCATGGCGGCGATCCAAGCCCACCGGGAGGGGGTCCGGCAAGGGGCCGTGGCGGGCCCGGACGGCCCCGCCGCCGTCGGCCGCGGGGAAGTGCCCGGCGTGCCGCCGTCAGCCCGGGGTGTTGTCGAAGGGGGCCGTCAACTGCCGGAGCAGACGGGCCAGTTCGCCGCGCTGCTGGTGGGACAGTTCGGCCAGGATCGCGCGCTCCTGGGTGAGCAGTCCGGCCAGCGACTCGTCCGCCGCCTCGCGCCCCTCCGGCGTCAGCCGCACCAGCACCCCGCGCCGGTCGCTGGGGTCGGGCAGCCGCTCGACCAGGCCCTTCTTCGCGAGCCGGTCGATGCGGTTGGTCATCGTGCCGGAGGTGACCAGGGTCTGCGTCAGCAGCGCCCCGGGGGAGAGTTGGTACGGTGCCCCCGCGCGGCGCAGCGCGGTGAGCACGTCGAATTCCCAGGGCTCCAGGCCGACCTCCGAGAAGGCGAGGCGGCGGGCACGGTCGAGGTGTCTGGCCAGCCTGCTGATGCGGCTGAGGACCTCAAGCGGTTCCACGTCGAGGTCCGGGCGCTCCCGGCGCCATGCTGCGACCAGTCGGTCGACCTCGTCCTCCATGCCGATCAGTGTAGTTGGTCTGTCGATGTGAAGTCTCTTGACGTCAAGATATATTTCCGTGGACGATTGGGCATCGTCGGCGGTGTCACGCTGCGCTCGCGTGGCCCGGACCAACCCTGCATCCGCTGAAGGGGTTCGAACATGCACGTCGCACCAACCTGGGATCCTCAGCAGTACCTGCGCCACGCCGGACACCGCACACGCCCGTTCCACGACCTGCTCGCCCGCATACCCGAGCTGCCCAACCGCAACCGCCCCGCCCGCATCGCCGACCTCGGCTGCGGCCCCGGCAACGTCACCGTCCAGCTCGCCGACCGCTGGCCCGACGCGCACATCACCGGCCTGGACAGCTCCGCGGACATGCTCAAGGAGGCCGAGACCTACGCGGGCCCCACCCCCGGCGGCGGCCACCTCGACTTCGGGCCCGCCGACGCCACCGACTGGCGCCCCGCGGAACCGTTCGACCTGATCGTCTCCAACGCGGCGCTGCAATGGGTCCCCAACCACCCCGAGTCCCTGCCGGCCTGGATCGACGGCCTCACCCCCGGCGGCACCCTCGCCTTCCAGGTCCCCGGGAACTTCACCTCGCCCAGCCACGCACTGCTCGGCGAGCTGTGCGACGAACCCCAGTGGCGCGCCCGCCTCGCCGGCCACGGCCGCCGCTTCGTGCACATCCTGGAGCCCACCGGCTACCTGGAACGCCTCACCGCGCTCGGCTGCGCGGTCGACGCCTGGGAGACGACCTACGTCCAGCTCCTCCAGGGGGAGGACCCGGTCCTCGACTGGGTCAAGGGCACGGCCCTGCGCCCCGTACTGACCGTCCTGGAGGACGACCCTGCGGCCCGCGACGAATTCCTGTCCCAGTACCGCGACCTGCTCCGGAAGGCCTATCCACCCGGCCCGCACGGCACGGTCTTCCCGTTCCGGCGGATCTTCGTGGTGGCCCACAAGGAGCGATGATCCTGTGAGGTGAGCCTGTGATCACCGGCCTCGACCACGTCCAGCTGGCCGCCCCGCCGGGCAGTGAGGGCGCTCTGCGCGCGTTCTACGGGGGAGTCCTCGGGCTTCGGGAGATCCCGAAGCCTTCCGCGCTCGCCGATCGCGGAGGATGTTGGTTCGAGGCCGGTCCGGCCGCCCAGCTCCACCTGGGCGCCGAGCCCGGGTTCCGTCCCGCCCGCAAGGCACACCCGGCCCTGCGCGTCACCGGCATCCGCGCGTATGCCCGGCGCCTCGCCGGCCACGGGGTGCGGGTCACCTGGGACGACCGTCTCCCGGACCACGACCGGTTCTACGCGTACGACCCCGTCGGCAACCGCCTGGAGTTCCTGGAGCGGCGAGGCGGCGGGTGACCGGTCCGGGACCCGTCCGGGGACGGCCCGGGGCCGTCCGGTTCAGGACCGGCGGTGGCCTATCAGCCGCGGCTTCGGCTCCAGGCCGTCCAGCCCGTGCCAGGCCAGGTTGACCAGGTGGGCGGCCACCTCGGGCTTCCTGGGCTTGCGGGCGTCCAGCCACCACTGGCCGGTCAGCGCGACCATGCCGACCAGGGCCTGCGCGTACAGGGGGGCCAGTTTCGGGTCGAAGCCGCGGGCCTTGAACTCCAGGCCCAGGATGTCCTCGACCTGGGTGGCGATATCGCTGATCAGCGACGCGAAGGTGCCGGTGGACTGGGCCACGGGGGAGTCGCGGACCAGGATGCGGAAGCCGTCCGTGTACGTCTCGATGTAGTCGAGCAGCGCGAACGCGGCCTGTTCGAGGAGCTCGCGGGGGTGGCCGGCGGTCAGCGCGCCGGTGACCATGTCCAGCAGCTGGCGCATCTCCCGGTCCACCACGACCGCGTACAGCCCCTCCTTGCCGCCGAAGTGCTCGTAGACGACCGGCTTGGAGACACCGGCCTTGGCCGCGATCTCCTCGACCGAGGTGCCCTCGAAGCCGCGCTCCGCGAAGAGCGTGCGACCGATGTCGAGCAGCTGCTCACGGCGCTGGGCGCCCGTCATCCGCACCCTGCGGGTACGCCGGGTGCCCGCACCGGAGGGGGCCTTGCCCTGTTTGTCGTTCACGCTGCTGCCGTCGATCGCCACCCGTCCATCATGCCTTCCCCGGCTACCGGCCCCCGGCCGCCCCGCTCGCGGCCCCGTCCAGGCGCTTGGCGTCCAGGCGGGAGGCGTTCGGCCAGCGCACGTCGTACGCCCAGCCGGCCTTCTCGAACCAGCGGATCAGCCGGGCGCTGGAGTCCAGCTGTCCCCGCAGGACGCCGTGCCGGGCGCACGTCGGGTCGGCGTGGTGCAGGTTGTGCCACGACTCGCCGCACGAGAGCACCGCCAGCCACCAGACGTTGCCGGACCGGTCCCGGGACTTGAAGGGCCGCTTGCCGACCGCGTGACAGATGGAGTTGATCGACCAGGTGACGTGGTGGAGCAGGGCGACGCGCACCAGCGAGCCCCAGAAGAACGCGGTGAGCGCGCCCTGCCAGGACATCGTGACCAGGCCGCCGATCAGGGGCGGGGTGAGCAGCGAGACGACCGTCCACAGGACGAACTGGCGGGAGACCCGGCGGATCGCGTCGTCCTTGATCAGGTCGGGCGCGTACTTGTGCTGCGGCGTCTGCTCCTCGTCGAACATCCACCCGACGTGCGCCCACCACAGGCCCTTCATGAGCGCCGGCACCGTCTCGCCGTACCGCCAGGGCGAGTGCGGGTCGCCCTGCGCGTCGGAGAACTTGTGGTGCTTGCGGTGGTCCGCCACCCAGCGCACCAGCGGCCCCTCCACCGCCAGCGACCCCATGATCGCCAGGGCGACGCGCAGCGGGCGCTTCGCCTTGAAGGCGCCGTGGGTGAAGTACCGGTGGAAGCCGATCGTGATGCCGTGGCAGCCGATGAAGTACATCGCCGCCAGCAGCCCCAGATCGAGCCAGCTCACCCCCCAGCCCCAGGCCAGCGGCACCGCGGCCACCAGCGCCAGGAAGGGCACGGTGATGAACAGCAGCAGGGTGATCTGTTCGACCGAGCGTTTGCTGTCGCCGCCGAGCGTGGCGGACGGCAGCGGGGTTGCGGTTTCGGCCGGTTTGGGAGTCTCTTCGATGACTTCGGGGCTAGCGGTCATGTGGTGTCCCTCGTCGGGGGCTCGGGGGCACGGCTACGGCTACGGGACCGTAACCTACGGTCTCGTAAGTATGGCAGTGCCGCCGATGCGGGCAAGGGTCCGACAGGTCGGTAACGAGTGACCGAAATGCGGCAGAACAAGCCGGTCGAGCCGTGCAAGTTCCGTCACATCCGGTCAACGCGCAGGTGTGAGCGCCGCCCGCGGCAGGTAGGTCCCACAGAACGGACAGGGTGATCCGCCGACCGCGCGGAGACCTATCCTGGGGAACGTCGGACAGCGCGGTCCGCGACCCTCCCCGCCCCCACCGGCAGGGAGTACCCCCTGCAAGCCCGGACGTGCTCAGATCACGAAGATCACTGCAAGGAGCCGCACCTGTGAGCAGTGCCGACATCACCCCCGCCGCGAACGACGAGCGCACCGGCACCCCGGCCGCCGCCGACGCCCGCGACAACGGCCCCCTGCGCGCCGACATCCGCCGCCTCGGCGACCTCCTCGGCGAGACCCTCGTCCGCCAGGAAGGCCAGGAGCTGCTGGACCTCGTCGAACAGGTGCGCGCCCTGACCCGCTCCGACGGCGAGGCCGCCGCCCGGCTCCTCGGCGAGACCGACCTGGCCACCGCCGCCAAGCTGGTCCGCGCCTTCTCCACCTACTTCCACCTCGCCAACGTCACCGAGCAGGTCCACCGCGGCCGCGAACTGCGCGCCAAGCGCGCCGCCGAAGGCGGCATCCTCGCCCGCACCGCCGACATGCTCAAGGAAGCCGACCCCGAGCACCTGCGCGCCACCGCCGCCAACCTCGGCGTCCGCCCCGTCTTCACCGCCCACCCCACCGAGGCCGCGCGCCGCTCCGTCCTCACCAAGCTCCGCAAGGTCGCCGAACTCCTCGACCGCACGGACGCCACCGAGCGCCGCCGCGTCGACCTCCGCCTCGCCGAGAACATCGACCTCATCTGGCAGACCGACGAACTGCGCGTCGCCCGCCCGGAGCCCACCGACGAGGCCCGCAACGCCATCTACTACCTCGACGAACTCGGCCGCGGCGCCGTCGGCGACGTCCTGGAGGACCTCGCCGCCGAACTGGAACGCGCCGGCACCGAGCTGCCCCCCGGCACCCGCCCGCTGACCTTCGGCACCTGGATCGGCGGCGACCGCGACGGCAACCCCAACGTCACCCCCCAGGTCACCTGGGACGTGCTGATCCTCCAGCACGAACACGGCATCACCGACGCCCTCGAACACATCGACGAGCTGCGCGGCGCCCTGTCCAACTCCATCCGCAACTGCGGCGCCACCGAGGAACTCCTCGCCTCCCTCCGGCAGGACCTCGACGCGCTCCCCGAGATCAGCCCCCGCTACAAGCGGCTGAACGCCGAGGAGCCCTACCGCCTCAAGGCCACCTGCATCCGCCAGAAGCTCATCAACACCCGCGAGCGCCTGGCCAACGACACCCCGCACGTCCCCGGCCGCGACTACCTCGGCACCGTCGGCCTCATCGAGGACCTCACCCTCATCCAGACCTCGCTGCGCGAACACCGCGGCGGCCTCGTCGCCGACGGCCGCCTGGAGCGGACCATCCGCACCATCTCCGCCTTCGGCCTCCAGCTCGCCACCATGGACGTCCGCGAACACGCCGACGCCCACCACCACGCCCTCGGCCAGCTCTTCGACCGGCTCGGCGAGGAGTCCTGGCGCTACACCGACATGCCGCGCGACTACCGCCGCAAGCTCCTGGCCAAGGAACTGCGCTCGCGCCGCCCCCTGGCCCCCAGCCCCGCCCCCCTGGACGAGGCCGGCGCCAAGACCCTCGGCGTCTTCGAGACCATCCGCAAGGCCAAGGACACTTTCGGCCCCGAGGTCGTCGAGTCCTACATCATCTCCATGTGCCAGGGCTCCGACGACGTCTTCGCCGCCACCGTCCTGGCCCGCGAGGCCGGCCTGATCGACCTGCACGCCGGCTGGGCCGAGATCGGCATCGTGCCGCTGCTGGAGACCACCGACGAGCTGAAGATCGCCGACCAGCTGCTGGACGAAATGCTCGCCGACCCCTCCTACCGGCGCCTGGTCGCCCTGCGCGGCGACGTCCAGGAGGTCATGCTCGGCTACTCCGACTCCTCCAAGTTCGGCGGCATCACCACCAGCCAGTGGGAGATCCACCGCGCCCAGCGCCTGCTGCGCGACGTCGCCCACCGGCACGGCGTACGCCTGCGCCTCTTCCACGGCCGCGGCGGCACCGTCGGCCGCGGCGGCGGCCCCTCCCACGACGCGATCCTCGCCCAGCCCTACGGCACCCTCGAAGGCGAGATCAAGGTCACCGAACAGGGCGAGGTCATCTCCGACAAGTACCTGGTCCCCTCCCTCGCCCGGGAGAACCTGGAACTGACCGTCGCCGCCACCCTCCAGGCGTCCGCGCTGCACACCGCGCCCCGCCAGTCCGACGAGGCGCTCGCCCGCTGGGACGCCGCCATGGAGACCGTCTCCGACGCCGCCCACGGCGCCTACCGCAAGCTGGTCGAGGACCCGGACCTGCCCGCGTACTTCTTCGCGTCCACCCCGGTCGACCAGCTCGCCGACCTCCACCTCGGCTCCCGGCCCTCCCGCCGCCCCGACTCCGGCGCCGGCCTCGACGGCCTGCGCGCCATCCCGTGGGTCTTCGGCTGGACCCAGTCCCGCCAGATCGTCCCCGGCTGGTACGGCGTCGGCACCGGCCTGAAGGCCGCCCGCGAGGCCGGACTCGACGTCGTCCTCGACGAGATGCACGAGCACTGGCACTTCTTCCGCAACTTCCTGTCCAACGTCGAGATGACGCTGGCCAAGACCGACCTGCGGATCGCCCGGCACTACGTCGACACCCTCGTACCGGACGAGCTCAAGCACGTCTTCGACACGATCAGGGCCGAACACGAACTGACCGTCCAGGAAGTCCTGCGCATCACGGGGGAGGACGAACTCCTCGACTCCAACCCGGTGCTGAAGCAGACGTTCCGCATCCGCGACGCCTACCTGGACCCGATCTCCTACCTCCAGGTCTCGCTGCTCCACCGGCAGCGCGCCGCGGCGGAGCGGGGCGAAGAGGCGGACCCGGTGCTGGCGCGGGCGCTGCTGCTCACCGTCAACGGCGTGGCGGCGGGGCTGCGCAACACGGGGTGAACCCAGGGGCCGGCCGGGGCACGCGCCCCGGCCGGCCCGTATCCATGAGGGGCGGGCGTGGACGAAGAAGCCTGGCCGGCCGTACAGCGGCCGTCACGCATACGGGAAGTCCAGGCGGGACGGCTGTCCTGGACCTCCGTGGACGTGCTGGACCTGGAGGGCGGGGACGGGCGGCCGCTGCGGGACGCACTGGAGTGCTTCGGCGTGCAGGTGACCTACCTGCCCATCGGACAGCCCCGCCACTTCGTGGCCGCCCTCGACGGCAGCCGCACCGTCGCGCCGTACGTCATCCTGTGCTGCCACGGCGACGAAGGCCGCGTCCTGCTGGACGAACTCGCCCCGGAAATCGCCGCCCACCAGCCGTTCAACGGCTCCGCCGGCCCCGAAGAAGTCCGGGCACACCTCCGCCTGCCGGGCAGCGTCGTCATCAGCACCGGCTGCGACACCGGCGACCCCCGCCTGGCCGACGCCTTCCTCGACGCCGGAGCGAGCACGTACATCGCACCGAGCGGCGCCCCGTTCGGCTACGCCAGCGTCTTCGCCCCGCTGTTCCTGTTCTACGAGCTCACCGAGCAGCGCACCCTCACCGAAGCCGTCACCCGGCTGCGCGCCCACGACCAGGAACTCGGCATGTGGGAACTGCGGCAGCGGCGCTGAGACCCGTCCAAGGGCGTGCACGTCTACAACGCCACGAACGTGGCCCCCAGCAACACCGCCCCCAGCGCCCCCATCACCCACGCCGTACGCCGCAACTTCATCCCGCCCGCCACCACCAGCGCCGCCAGCAGCAGCGAACCCGCGAACGGCACCCACGCGTGCAGGATGCCGCCCGGACCGGTCCGGACGGCGCGGTCCGTGCCGGGCTTGAGGACCACCTCGACCTGCCCGCCCTCACCGGGCGCGGCCGCGGCCGCCAACGACACCCGAGCCCGGCGCCGGCCGTCGCCCCCCGTCGCGGTGTACGGGCCCGAACACCGGTCGTCACGGCAGTCCGCCACCGTCATCGTGCCGCGCTCGCGCCCCTTCACGAACATCGCGTACTGCGCCGTGTTCCACGACGTCCACACGCCCGCCACCAACAGCAGCAACGCCAGCGCCGCCATCAGCCCGGTACGGGCGACCAGCAGCAGCCCGTAGGCGCTCTCCGCCAGCCGACGGGAGCGACTGCGCTTCTTGACCGTACGGCCGCCACGGCCGCGCGTCTTCGTACTCGGACTGCTCTTGGGCATGGCGGCGATCCTTGAGTATGTGACTGTGCGCGGTCAAGCTCGGACGGCGTACAGCACGCACCGCACCACCCCGCCGTCAGGAGTTGTACGTGCTCTGCGCCCGCTCCAGACCGTCCACGATCAGCGCCTCCACCGCGTCCGCCGCCCGGTCCACGAAATAGTCCAGCTCCTTGCGCTCCGCGCCGGAGAAATCCTTCAGGACGAAATCCGCCACCTGCATACGGCCCGGCGGACGCCCGATGCCGAACCGCACCCGGTGATACTCCGCACCCAGCGACTTCGTGATCGACTTCAGACCGTTGTGCCCGTTGTCACCACCGCCCAGCTTCAGCCGCAGCGCCCCGTAATCGATGTCCAGCTCGTCGTGCACCGCCACGATGTTGCCGACCGGCACCTTGTAGAAGTCCCGCAGCGCCGTCACCGGACCGCCCGACAGATTCATGTACGTCATCGGCTTGGCGATCACCACCCGGCGGCTGCCCGGCCCCGGCGGACCGATCCGGCCCTCCACGACCTGCGCCCGCGCCTTGTGCGCCTTGAACCGCCCGCGCATCCGCTCCGCCAGCAGATCCGCCACCATGAACCCCACGTTGTGGCGGTTGGCCGCGTACTCCGGGCCCGGGTTGCCCAGCCCCGCGATCAGCCAGGGACCCTCAGCGTCCGTCGTCATCCTCATGTCTCCTTGCAGCAACCGAACCGGCCGGCCCCGTGAAACGGCTCAACCGCCGCCCCGCACACACGGTGCGGAGCGGCGGTTGACAGTAACCCGTGTCGACGCGTGCTACCGAGTCGATCAGGCCTCGGCGGCCTCGTCGCCCTCGGCCTCCGCCGGCGCCTCGGCCTGCGCCGCGACGACCTGCAGCAGCACGGTCTCCTCGTCGATCGCCAGCGCCGAACCCGACGGCAGCTTGACGTCCTTGGCGTGCACCGAGTCACCGGCGTCCAGACCCGCGATGGAGACGGTCACCGACTCCGGGATGTGGGTGGCCTCGGCCTCCAGCGGCAGGGTGTTCAGCAGGTGCTCCAGCAGGTTCGCACCCGGCGCCAGGTCGCCCTCGGTGTGGATCGGCACCTCGACGGTGACCTTCTCGCCCTTGCGCACGGCCAGGAAGTCCACGTGGACCAGGAAGCCACGGATGGCCTCACGCTGCACGGCCTTGGGGATGACCAGCATGCTCTCGCCGTCCATCTCCAGACGGATCAGCGCGTTCGGGGTCTTCAGGGCCATCATCAGCGCGTGGTTGTAGATGGCGACGTGCTTCGGGGCGTCACCGTGACCGTAGATCACGCCGGGAACCATGTTCTCGCGGCGGGAACGGCGGGCGGCACCCTTACCGAAGTCGGTACGGATCTTGGCTTCGAGCTTGACCTCGGCCATGTGGCACTCCTCGTAGTCGGCACGGTCGACGGACGACCGGACGGATCTGTGGGGCGTCACCCGGCCCACGACAGACCTGCTACGAAGAGCGCGTCGATAACGGACCGCCGCACCACAGAAAAGTGCGGCCTCCCTCGCCGAGCAACTCCACGAGTCTACCCGGCGGGGAGGCCGCCCCCAAAGTCGATCTCCGCGACCCCTCCGGGCCTACGGAATCCGGCTCACTGCTCCTCGAAGAGGCTGGTCACCGAGCCGTCCTCGAACACCTCACGGATCGCCCGGGCGATCGTCGGCGCCATCGACAGCACCGTGATCTTGTCCAGCTCCAGCTCGGACGGGGTGGGCAGGGTGTTGGTGAAGACGAACTCGCTGACCTTCGAGTTCTTCAGCCGGTCCGCCGCCGGACCGGACAGGATGCCGTGGGTGGCCGTCACGATGACGTCCGCCGCGCCGTTCGCGAACAGCGCCTCCGCCGCCGCGCAGATCGTGCCACCGGTGTCGATCATGTCGTCCACCAGGACGCAGACCCGGTCCTTCACGTCACCGACGACCTCGTGGACGGTGACCTGGTTCGCCACGTCCTTGTCCCGGCGCTTGTGGACGATCGCCAGCGGCGCGTCCAGCCGGTCGCACCAGCGGTCCGCGACCCGCACCCGGCCCGCGTCCGGCGAGACCACCGTCAGCTTCTCGCGGTCCACCTTCGCGCCCACGTAGTCCGCCAGGACCGGCAGCGCGAACAGGTGGTCCACCGGGCCGTCGAAGAAGCCCTGGATCTGGTCCGTGTGCAGGTCGACCGTGACGATACGGTCCGCGCCCGCGCACTTCAGCAGGTCCGCGATCAGCCGGGCCGAGATCGGCTCGCGGCCGCGGTGCTTCTTGTCCTGACGGGCGTAGCCGTACGACGGGATGACCACGGTGATGCTGCGGGCCGAGGCCCGCTTCAGCGCATCGATCATGATCAACTGTTCCATGATCCACTTGTTGATGGGAGCCGTGTGGCTCTGCATCAAGAAGCAGTCCGCACCACGCGCCGACTCCTGGTAACGGACGTAGATCTCTCCGTTGGCGAAGTCGAACGCCTTGGTCGGGACCAGCCCGACACCCAGCTGGTGGGCGACCTCCTCAGCCAGCTCGGGGTGGGCGCGGCCGGAGAAGAGCATCAGCTTCTTCTCGCCGGTCGTCTTGATCCCGGTCACAGCAAATCTCCTCGAATCCTGTTTGCGTGCACTTATCACGGTACGCCCCGCACGGCGCACCCGAGCACGATCACTGCTCGCCGTCGGACTCCTGGCCAGCAGCAGACGCAGCCTGCGCGGCGGCGCTTCCGGGACGCTTACGGGCGACCCAGCCCTCGATATTCCGCTGCTGGCCGCGCGCGACCGCCAGCGAACCCGGGGGCACATCCTTGGTGATGACCGAGCCGGCAGCGGTGTACGCGCCGTCCCCGACCGTGACAGGAGCCACAAACATGTTGTCCGAGCCGGTCTTGCAGTGCGACCCGACCGTCGTGTGGTGCTTCGCCTCGCCGTCGTAGTTCACGAACACGCTGGCCGCACCGATGTTGGTGAACTCACCGATCGTCGCGTCACCCACATACGACAGATGCGGCACCTTCGTGCCCTCACCGATCGTCGCGTTCTTCATCTCCACGTACGTACCGGCCTTCGACTTCGGGCCCAGATCCGTACCCGGACGCAGATACGCGTACGGACCCACACTCGCGCCCGGACCGACCTTCGCGCCGTCCGCGACCGTGAAGGACACCGACGCGCCCTCACCGACCGACGTGTCCTTCAGCCGCGACTGCGGACCCACCTCCGCGTGCGCCGCGACGTGCGTGGTGCCCAGCAGCTGCGTACCCGGGTGCACCGTGGCGTCCGCCTCGAACGTCACCGACACGTCCACCCAGGTCGTCGCCGGGTCCACGACCGTCACGCCGTCCAGCATCGCGCGGTGCAGCAGCCGCTCGTTGAGCAGCCGGCGCGCCTCCGCGAGCTGCACCCGGTTGTTGATCCCCAGGATCTCCCGGTGGTCGTCCGCCACCGCGGCACCCACCCGGTGCCCGGCCTCCCGCAGGATCCCCAGCACATCGGTGAGGTACTCCTCACCCTGGCTGTTGTCCGTACGCACCTTCCCCAGCGCGTCGGTCAGCAGCTGCGCGTCGAACGCGAACACCCCGGAGTTGATCTCCCGGATCGCGCGCTGCGCGTCCGTCGCGTCCTTGTGCTCCACGATCTCGGTGACCGCGCCGGTGTTCTCGTCGCGCACGATCCGGCCGTACCCCGTCGAGTCCGGGACCTCGGCCGACAGCACCGTGACGGCGTTGCCGTCCGCGGCGTGGGTGTCACCGAGCTTCTTGAGGGTCTCCCCGGTCAGCAGCGGGGTGTCGCCGCACACGACGATCACGGTGCCGTCGAGGGTGACACCGCTGTTGCCCAGCTCCTCCAGGCCCATGCGGACGGCGTGGCCGGTGCCGTTCTGCTCGTGCTGGACCGCGGTGCGCACATCCGGGTCGATCTCGGCGAGATGCCCGCCGACCTGCTCACGGGCGTGACCGACGACCACGACGAGGTGCTCGGGGTCCAGCTCTCGGGAGGCGGCGACGACATGCCCCACGAGGGAGCGACCGCAGATCGCGTGCAGAACCTTGGGGGTCGACGACTTCATGCGGGTGCCCTCACCCGCTGCGAGAACGACGACGGCGGCCGGGCGGTTGGCGCTCACGGGATGCCCTTCGGCTTCTTCGGGTGGTGGACACCCGAAGGATACCGGTGCGGTTTGCGGGCGAAACGCGGGCGGGTCCCGACCTGGCGGTCAGGACCCGAACAGTGGCTCCGCCGGCTGGATTCGAACCAGCGTCTCAAGGCTCCAAAGGCCTGCGGGATGCCGCTACCCCACGGCGGATCACTGCTTCAGACCATACCTGAGAGGCCGCCGGTCTTGGGGCCCCGGGCGGCGGCCGTGATGCCCTGCCACCAGCCCTCGATACGGCGGTACAACTCAGCTCCTTGGAGGACACGGACGACCAGGCAGCCGTGATATTCCTCGCCGACGTTCTTGCGGACGGTTTTCGGGTTGTGCTTCTTCAGTGTCGTCTTGCCGAAGGTGGCGACGTCGACGCCGACCAGATCCGCCCAGTAGCGCTCGGACGCGGCCACGTCGGCGGATTCGTGGATCATCACGCGGAACCGCAGCTGGTCGGGCCCGATGGCCAGCAGGTTCAGCCAGGCCAGATAGACCTGGATCATGGTCGGGTCGCTGTTGATGAAGGTGACGGTCTCCGACATGCGGTACGGCTTGCTCTTCGACCCCTCGGACCAGTAGAGCCCGACACCCACCAACATCAGTTCACGGTCGGAAAGCGTGCCGATCTCTGCCATCGCCGAGGACTTCGTCTGTTGCCGCGCCCTGTCGCGCACCTCCAGTTCGTGCTCCCAGCGTTTGCGGTTCGCGAGTTTCGCCTGCTCCGCGAGCGTCCGCCGAGGTGGCGGCTTGGGCAGGTCGCGGACCCACAGGGAGATCGAGCTCTTCGAGCAGCCCAGCTCGACCTGGATCTCGTCGTACGTCATCCCCCGTCCCCGCAGCTCCCGCGCCTTCGCCCGGAGGTCGTCCTTCGCGTTCGGGCGGCGGGTCCAGTCGGGAGGGGGTTCGCCTTCCAGGAGGCGGTTGAGGATGTCGTTGTTGTGGATGTGGAGGCGGTCGCGGATCTGGCGGCGGCTCAGGCCCGCGCGGCGGAGGGTGACGGCCTGGTCGCGCAGGGACTCGAAGTCCGCTCGTGTGTGGTGGTGCATGCGCTCAGCTTCGGGCCGGGCGGTGTACAGAGGTGTCGAAAATGTGGGCGATTCAACAGTTCGAGGGAATACGAGTCGGTACCCGTCCGTAACGGTGCACTCGCGTGCAGAGCGCTCGACGGAAAAACGCGTGCGGGCGCCCGTAGGCTGGTCGGTATGACCGCAACGGGGGCAATCGAAGCAACGGGTGCGAGGGACGCGCCCGCCGGGCCGTGGTGGTGGCCACGGCGGCGGAGCGCTGTCCTGGACGTGTCGCTGGCCGTCGTCTCGACGCTGGAGACCGTGTTCGAGGGGATGGACTTCGCCGGGGACTCCGGGCTGCCGTTGTGGACGGGGCTGCTCCTCGGGCTGGTCGTGGGCCCGGTGCTGGTGCTGCGCCGCCGCTGGCCGGTGGCCGTGGTGCTGGTCTCGATCGCGGTGACGCCGACGCAGATGGGCGCGCTGCTGAGCATCGTGGGCCTGTATTCGCTGGCGGTCTCGGACGTGCCGCGCCGGGTGATCGGGCTGCTGGCCGGGATGTCGGTGATCGGGACGCTGGTCAGCAGCTTCTTCTCGCTCCGGCAGGACCTGCTCAACGAGCCCGGGTTCCGGCCGCCGACGTGGTTCATGCTGGTGATGGCGGTCGCGGTGGGGCTGATCGTGACGGCTCCGCCGGTGCTGTGGGGCCTGTACGTGGGGGCCCGGCGCCGTCTGGTGGAGAGCCTGCGGGAGCGGGCGGACGGGCTGGAGCGGGAGCTGTCGCTGCTGGCCGACCGGGCCGAGGAGCGGGCGGAGTGGGCCCGTAACGAGGAGCGGACCCGGATCGCGCGGGAGATGCACGACGTGGTGGCGCACCGGGTGAGCCTGATGGTGGTGCACGCGGCGGCGTTGCAGGCGGTGGCGCTGAAGGACCCGGAGAAGGCGTCGCGGAACGCGGCCCTGGTGGGGGACATGGGGCGGCAGGCGCTGACCGAGCTGCGGGAGATGCTGGGCGTGCTGCGGAGCGGGGAAGGGGCGTCGGGCCGGTCGTCGGCGTCGGCGTCGGGCGAGCCGGAGCGTCTGGTGGCGGTGGCGTCCAAGGCGACGGCGACGACGGCGGCGGAGGCCGAGGAAGAAGCCACGGGTACGGACGCGGGGGCGGCGGGACCGGCGGAGTCCGGTGCCGCGCGAGGCGCCGGAGCGCGGTCCGGGGTGTCGTCGCGGTCGGCGCAGGCCGGTGGCGGTGACCGGGTGCGGGGCGGTGCCGCGGTGGCGACGGCGGAGCCGGAGGGCGGCGAGGGGCCGTCGCTGGCGGAGCTGGGTGATCTGGTGGGGCAGTCGCGGGCGGCCGGGATGGCGGTGGAGCTGTCGGTGGACGGCGCGGCCGCGGAGAGCGGTTATCCGCCGGGGGTGGAGCAGACGGTGTACCGGGTGGTGCAGGAGGCGCTGACGAACGTGCACAAGCACGCGCCGGGTGCCCGGGCCCGGGTGCGGCTGGCACACCGCGAGGGTGAGGTCGCCGTGCAGGTGGAGAACGGCCCGTCGGCGGGCGGCGCGGTGGATGTCGGGCTGCCGAGCGGCGGCAACGGCCTGGTCGGCATGCGGGAGCGGGTGACCGGGCTGGGCGGGGTGTTCGTGTCGGGGCCGACGGAGGCGGGCGGCTTCCGGGTGTCGGCGGTGCTGCCGGGGCGGCAGGGGGGCTGAGGCCGGCCCCCGGCCCGTACGGCTTCCGCGGCCCCGCCCGCCTCAGTGTCCCGCTGCCCCCGTCCGCGACTCCGAGCCCGGCCCCGACCCGGAGCCCGCCCCCGCTGCACTCAGCCGTACCGGCCGTACGCCGAGGACGAGGGTGTTCAGGGCCTGGTCGATGTCCGGGCCGAGGTACCAGTCGCCGGTGTGGTCGAGGCTGTAGACGCGGCCTTCGGTGTCGATGGCGAGGACGGCCTGGCCGCCGGCTTCCTGGCCGAGCGGGGCGACGTCGGTCTCCAGGGCGCGGCCGAGGTCGCCGAGGGTGCGGGCGAGGTGGAGGCCGTACAGCGGGTCGAGGGTGAAGGGGGTGGGGGCGATGTGGCGGCCGGGCCCGGTGGGGTTGATGTCCAGGCCGCCGAACTCGGCCCACGCCTCGACGGCGGCGGGGAAGACGGTGTGCCGGTGGCCGGCGGGGGAGGTGTGGGTGCGCAGGGCGTCGGCCCAGAGTTCGGCCTGTTGCATGTCCCAGCGGCCGGGGCGCCAGCCGGCGTCCTGGAGGGCCGCGTCGACGGCGACGGGGAAGCGGGTGGCCGCGCTGCGGGAGCGGTCGTAGACCGGGGCGACGGGGGCCGCGGAGTCGGCGGACGGTGCGGTGGGGGGCATGGTGCTGGTCAGCTCCCTGCGTGCGTGCCGATGGGCATGACGCCGAAGAAGGCGAGGAGGGCGTCGCAGGAGCGACAGGGGGGAGCGTAGCTTCCGTGCAGGGGGTCGCCGTCCTCGCGGATGTGCCGGGCGGTGATCTTGGAGTGTTTCAGGGAGCGGCGGGCCTCGCCGTTGGTGAGGGGCTTGCGGGAGGCGCGTTTGCCGCGGTTGGCCTCGACGGCGGTCAGGTGGCGGCTCAGCAGGACGGCTTCGGGGCAGCGCCCGGTGAAGCGTTCGCGCTGGGCGGTGGCGAGCGTGTCGAGGAAGTCCTGCACGAGGTGGTGGAGCGTGGGCGGCTGTTCGGCCTTGCTCGCGGTGCAGGTGAGGGTGCGTCCGCGTACGGACAGGGCGGCGCCGACGGTGGGGAGGATGCCGTCGCGGCGGTGGCGGAGGGCAGGCGGACGGTCGTCGTCCGCGGTGCCGCTCCAGCCGACGCGGGGGTCTCCCGTGGCGGCGGTCTTCTGGTGTGCCGTGGTGCGCATGGTCAGTGCTTTTCCCTCCCCGAATCCCCGGGACGCCGGAGGTCCCCCGCAAGGGTAGGGGGAGATCAGCCTGCCAAATGCCCCGGGTCTTGGGGAAGTCGGGTGGGCTGTCGGTGATGTCACGGTTGTGTCCGGGTCCGGTCGCGGTACGGGCACCGGTCCGGCGGGGGGCGGCGGACGGGTGCGCGGTGGGGGCGTGCGGTGAAGTGGGCGATCTGCCGCGGGGGTTGGGGCCGGGGCGGCGGGTGGCCGGCCGATGTGTGCGGGAGAGCCTGTTGCGGCACGGCATAGGCTGTGCCCAGTAGCCAGAATCAGCCAGGGAGCACCGCCATGACGTCAGGTCGGCACGGGCTGGGGGCACCTCCCGGCCCTCAGGCCGCGGGCCACGCCGCGCCACCGAACTCGGCCTATGCCGGGCAGGTCGTGCACTTCCCGGATCCGGTGCGGGCCGCCCGGTATCCGCGGGGGGTGCCGGTGGACGGGCGCGGGTTCCCGGACTTCTCGTCGTACGCGCGGGCGGCGGCGGAGATCGCGGAGCCGCCGGAGGGCTTCGGCGTGGACGAGCTGCGGCTGACGGACTATGTGTCGGCGAACGTGGCGCTGCACGCCGAGGGGCACGAGCTGTGGGAGGACGTGCCGTCGGTGGCGACGCCGCACGGCTGGACGTGGCACCACGTGGCGGGTACGCGGCGGATGGAGCTGGTGCCGGTCGACGTGAAGGCGCTGCTGCGGCATCACGGCGGGCTGGCGACGGCGTCGGTGGATCACGGCAGGCGCGGTACGCGGCCGTTGCAGGACACCCGGCCGGTGCATTTCGGGCTGCCGCACCGGGAGCTGTCGGTGCCGGAGGAGCAGGTGCAGCAGGCCGAGGAGTCGCTCGGGTACCGGCTGCCGGGTGCGTACCGGGCGTTCCTGAAGGCGGCGGGCGGCTGCGCGCCGGTGGGTGTGGGGCTGCACGCGGATCTGGGGCTGCTGGTGGACCAGCCGTTCTTCACGGTGCGCGACGAGGCCGCGATGAACGATCTGGTGTACGTCAACAAGTGTCTGCGCGATCACTTCACCAAGGACTACCTGGGGGTGGGGTTCGTGCAGGGCGGGGTGATCGCGGTGAAGGTGCGGGGGGACGCGCCGGGGTCGGTGTGGTTCTGCGCGTACGACGACGCCCGGGACCGGGACGGCCGGCCGGTGCAGGAGCGGTCGGAGCGGCTGCTGCTGCCGTGCGGCGCGGATTTCGACGACTTCCTCCAGCAGTTGGCGGGCAGTCCGCCGGAGCTGGAGACGGTGGCGAACCTGATGGTGGACGGCGGCTTCGCGCGTGCCGTTCCGGTGGAGGGGTGAGGCGCGGTGGTGACGTTCGCGCAGGCGCAGGAGCGCGCGGAGCGGTGGGTCAACGGTGATGTGCCGGGTCCGTTCCAGCGTGAGGTACGGGTGCGGGAGTTCGAGCTGGGGTTCGTGGCCTGGGCGGAGGACCGTGAGGGCGGGCCGAGGACGGACGGTGGCCGGTCCCGGTTGGTGATCGCGCGGGACAGCGGGGAGACGACGCTGTGGCCGGGGCTGCCGGTGGGCGAGGTGATCCGGCGGTACGAGGAGGAGTACGGCGCGGTGGCGGACGCCGCCCCGGCGGAGGCGCCGCCGCAGCGGATCGACCTGGAGGCGACGTCCTTCCTGCTGACACCGCCCGAGTGGTTGCAGGAGGCGGCGGACCAGATCGGGCTGGGGGACCGGCGGTCGGGGGAGACGGCCGCGGGGGCCGCCGGAGCCGCGGGGGCTGCTTCCGTACAGGACGAGCAGCCCGTGGACGACCGGCCCGTACGGGACGAGCAGCCCGTACGGGACGAGCAGCCCGTGCAGGACCGGGTGCCGGAGGGGGCCACCCCCTGGTCCGGTACCGACGTCCGGGCGGACGAAGGTGGTGACGACCGTTCGGTGGGGCTGCCGGAGACCGTCTTCGCGCCGCCGCTGGCCGGGTTCGACGAGGAGGACACGCCGCCGCCGAGCGCGCGGCCGGAAGCCAAGACCGAACTGCTCGCGGGCGGCAGTCAGTTGCCGAAGACGATGCTGGCGCCCGCGGTCGAGGAGCCGGCGGGCGGCGGGCCGGTGCCGCCGCCGATGCCGTCGTCGCCGCCCGGTCCGTCCGCCGGGCCGATGCCGCCCGCCGACACGGCCGGGCTGGCCGATCTGCCGCCGCCGTCCGGGCCGCCGGTCGCCGATGTGCCGCCGCCACCCGCGTACGCGGGCCCCGGTGGCGGGTCCGGTGCGCCGGGCGGTTCCGAGGGTCCCGGCGTGCCGCCTCCTCCGCCGTCCGGGCCGCCGGTCGGCGGGGTGCACGCGGCGGCGACGATGCTGACCGACGGCTCGGCGCTGCCCGGGAACGCGGGCGGTCCGCCGCCGCCTCCCGGTGTGCCGGGTGCCCGCGACGAGGACCGCGACCGTACGGACGCGGGGGCGCCGGGCTCCGAGGCCGGTTCCCGGGCCGGCGCCAAGGGCGGCGCGCAGCCGCCTGCCGCCGCGCCCGCGGGCGGGTACATCCCGACGCAGCTCGTCTCGCAGCTGGACGCGGACGAGGTGGACCTCAGCGCGGTGGACGGTCCGGACGCGTCGTCCCCCAAGCCGGAACAGCGGCCGGAACAGCAGCCGGAGCGGAAGCCGGAACAGCAGCCGCGGCCGGGCCCGCCCGCGCCGCCTTCCGGTGGTGTGCACGCCGCCGCGACGATGCTCGCCGGTGACGCCGCCCTCCGTCCCGAGGCGGGCGGCCCCGGCGTACCGCCGCCCGCCGCGCCCCCCGCCCCGCCGAGCGCCCCCAAGGCGTCCGGCGCGTCCGGCAAGCCGGCCGGCCAGTCGTCCGGCCGGCCGTCCGGTTCCGCCGACGCGGGTGGTCCGCCCCCGCCGCCGTCCGCCCCGCCCGGCGGCGGTGTGCACGCGGCGGCGACGATGCTCGCGGACGGCGCGGGCGGTCCGGCCGCGCCGGGTCCCGGCATGCCGCCGCCCGCCGTTCCGGGGCCGCCCGTACAGCAGGCGCCCGGTGTGCCGCCGGGCGCGGGCGCGGGCTCGTACGGCTATCCGCAGGCGCCGTCCGGGCAGCCGACGGTGGGTCCCGGTTACATGGCCGTACTGAGCTACCGGGCGCCGGACGGTTCGGAGCAGAAGATCGTGCGGCGTTCCGCGCCGGGCGCGCCGCATCCGGAGTGGCAGCTGCTGCACGAGCTGCGCGGTATGAACGTGCCGCCGCAGCAGGTGGTGGAGCTGCACACGGAGCTGGAGTCGTGCGATCTGCCGGGCGGGTACTGCGCGCGGATGGTGCGGGAGACGTGGCCGCAGGTGCGGATCAGCCACACCGCGCCGTACGGGACGGAGCACGCGTCGCGGCAGCAGGGCATGCGTCATCTCCTGGCGCACCAGGGGGAGTTGCACCAGGTGGCGGACGGTCCGGCGCGTCCGGCGCCGGTGCGGGTGCCGTTGCCGCACCCGTCGCAGGTGCAGCCGGTCCCGCCGGTGCCGCCGCAGGTCCTCGGGCAGGAGCTGGAGCAGTCGTTCGGGCCGCAGGGTGTCTTCCGGTTCGACCAGCGGGCGGTGTCCCGTCAGGGCGTGCCGGACGTGGTGGCGCAGACGCTGGTGTGGGCCGGGCTGCCGGTGGACTTCGGGCCGTTCTTCTGGGCGCAGGCGCAGCCGGGCCGTCCGGTGCCGACGCTGGCGGAGCTGGCGGTGGAGCGCGGGGTGCGGCCGGCGGCGGACGCGGGTTCGTACCTGGTCATGGGCAACGACTTCGGGCGTCAGCTGTGTGTGCAGTACGGGACGGCGCACATCGTGGCGGTGCCGTTGGAGGCGAGTCCGAGCGGCCGGCCCGTGGTGCCGCAGTTCGTGAACAGCGGGCTGCCGGAGTTCGTGCGCTGTCTGGCGATGCTGGGCCGGATGTGGCGGCTGCGGTACGGGCTGACGCCGGAGCAGGCCGGGCGCTGGACGGTGGATTTCCAGGCGCAGCTGGTGGCGCTGGACGCGCCCGCGCTGGGGTCGCCGGAGACCTGGTGGTCGGTGCTGCTCGAACAGATGTGGGACGGGCTGCTGTAGGGGCGGGTCACCCGGTGTGCCGCCGGTGGCGGCGCTCGACCTGCGGGACGGCCGGGTGACCATGATCCTCTGTATATGGGTCAGCCGTCCTGGTCATCGCCGCCGTCGCCAGAGGGGACGACGGCGCTGTACCGCGCGGGGCGGCGGGGGCGCCGACCGCGCGGGCGGCGCCGGGTGTCCTGGCCCAGGCGGGTCGCGCTGGTGTTGTTGGTCCTGGTGGTGCTGGTGGTGGCGGGCGGGGTGGCGCTGTACGTGTGGGCGGGCGGTCAGGTGCGCCGTACGGACGCGCTCGCCGACTACTCCGGCCGGCCGTCGTCCGGCAAGGGCACGAACTGGCTGCTGGTCGGTTCGGACAGCCGGCGGAGCCTGACGCCGGAGCAGCGCGAGCGGTTGCACGTGGGCAACGAGGAGGGCCTGAACACCGACACGATCATGGTGCTGCACCGCGGGGACAGCGGTCCGTACCTGGTCAGCCTGCCGCGGGACAGTTACGTGGCGGTGCCGGGGCACGGCCGCAACAAGATCAACGTGGCGTTCGCGGAGGGCGGCCCGAAGCTGCTGACCCGTACCGTCGAGCAGGCGACCGGGCTGCGGATCGACCGGTACGCCGAGGTCGACTTCCTGGGTTTCGTGCGGGTGGTGGACGCGCTCGGCGGTGTACGGATGTGCCTGGACGAGCCGCTGAAGGACGAGAAGTCGGGGGCGGACTTCCGGGCCGGGTGCCAGGAGATGGACGGGGTAAGGGCACTGGCGTACGTACGGGCGCGCTATGCGGACCCGGAGGGCGACCTGGGCCGGGTGCGGCGGCAGCGGCAGCTGATCGGCGCGCTCGGCGACGAGATGCTCGGGGCGGGGGTGCTGCTGAATCCTTTCGCGCTGGTGCCGGCGCTGGACGCGGTGCTGTCGGCGTTGACGGTGGACCGGCGGGCTGGTGTGCCGGACCTGGCGCGCCTGGGCCTGTCGATGAAGGACATCGCGGACGGCGAGGGCGCGGCTACCACCGTTCCGGTGGCTCGTCCCGGGGTGGACCTGGCAGGTGTCGGAGATGTGGTGGAGTGGGACGAGCAGGGAGCACGGCGACTCTTTTGGGCTCTTCGCGAAGATGTCCCGATTCCGACTTCTGGCAACAATTAACGCATCCTGGAGCATTGAGAGGGGCGGAGTGTCGCGTAACGGTCGCTTCGGATCGATCCAGAAAGATGTGCGCACAATCGCGCCGCACGCCGGGAAGGGGCTTGAGGGATGAGTGCATCGGTTTCGCCTCACGGGTTCGAGATCGTACGAGGGCGTGGCTACCGTCCCGAGGACGTGGACCGGCGGGTGGAGGGCCTCTCCATCGACCGCGACTCCTGCTGGGAGCGGGCGGCGCGGCTGACGGTCCTCGCCAACGAGATGACGGCCGAGCTGGCGGAGCTGCGGGAGTACGTACGGCAGCTGCCGCCGCAGACGTACGAGTCGCTGGGCGACCAGGCGCGGCTGATACTGACGACCGCGGAGTCCGAGGCGGCGCGGCTGCGCAAGGACGCCGAGGAGGCGGCCGAGCGGGCGCGCGAGGAGGCCGAGGCGTACGAGCGGCAGATCACGGAGGCCACCGACCGGGCGGCCCAGGAGCTGCGTGACGAGGCCGAGGACTGGGCGCGGCGCCGGGTGGCGGCGGCGTGGGCCGAGGCGGACGCCATCGAGGCGGCGGCGGGCCGGGACGCCGAGCAGTGGCGGTCCGAGGCGGCGGAGGCGCTGCGCCAGATGGAGCGGCGCACGGCGCAGATGCTGCGGGACCAGGAGGAGGAGCAGACCGAGCAGTGGGACGCGCTCGGCCGGGACCTCGCCGCGCAGGAGGCCGACCTCGAACAGCGGGTGGCGGAGCTGGAGGAGCTGGGCCGGGCCAAGGTCGCCGAGGCGGAGCGGTTCCGCGCGGAGGCCGAGGAGGCGGCGCGCCACCGGGACGAGGACGCCGAGGCGCGCGCGGCCGACCTGCTGGCGCAGGCCCGTATCGAGGTCGAGCGGATCGAGCGGGCCACGGAGCGGATACTGCGCGAGCACGCGGACCGGCGCGAGAAGGTGCGCGAGCACATGACGCATGTGCGCAACACCCTCGCCGCGCTGACGGGCAAGGCCCCGGACGAGGACGAGCCGGCGGACGAGGCGGGCGCGGTGGAGGGCGCGGGGGCCACCTCGCACGCGGAAGGCGGCACGGTGCTGCTGGAGAAGTCCGGCGGTGCGGCGGAGGACGCGCCGGACGCCGGAGCCGGAACGTCCGGCGGCGCGGCCGTGCCGGAGGAGGCCGCTGCGCCGTCCGACTCGCGGGCGCCGGTGGACCCCGACAACGAGGACACGCTGGAGAACCGGCTGCCGCGCCCGCCCGAGCAGCAGTGATACGCGGCCTGGGGCGGGCGGGGAGGGGCGCGGGCGCCGAGGGGCGCCCGGTCCTTCTCCGGCGGCCGCCCTGACCGGCGTTCCCGGCCGTCAGCCCTCGCGGCCCTTCCCGCGGGTGTTCTGTACGGCCGTACCGGACGCCGCTTCCCCGTGCACCGGGAAGCGGCGCGGCGCGAGCACCAGCAGGATCAGGAAGGCGAGGGCGGCGGCGACCGCGGCGCCGATGTAGACGTGCTCGACGGTGACGTCCACCGCGCGCCGCAGGTAGTCCGCGGCGCGGTCGGTGAGGGCGCCCGCGCGGGCCAGGGCGTGCGAGACGGAGTCGAGGTCGCCGGGCAGGCCGGGCCGGATGTCCGCGGGCGCGTCGGCCAGCCGGGCGTTGAGCGTGGCGTTGGCGACCGCGCCGAAGAGGGCGGCGCCGACGCACTGGCCGACCTGGCGGCAGAAGAGGATGGAGGCGGTGGCGGTGCCGCGCTCCTCGAAGCCGACCGACGACTGCACGCCGATGATCAGCGGCAGCTGGAAGATCCCGAGGGCGGCGCCCAGCGCCAGCATGATCAGCGCGGGCTGCCAGGCGGCGCCCGGGTAGGGCAGCAGCGGGAAGGCGAGCAGGATCAGCGTGGCGGCGCCGACGCCGGTCATGGCGCAGGCGCGGATGCCGATGCGGTTGTAGACATGGCTGCTCAGGGCGGAGGAGACCGGCCAGCTCAGGGTCATCGCGGAGAGCACGAACCCGGCCGCGATGGGGCCCAGGCCCAGTACGGCCTGGGCGTAGGTGGGCAGGAAGACGGTCGGCGCGACCATGAGCAGGCCGACGGCGCCGAGCGCGAGGTTGACGGCCGAGATCGTACGGCGGCGCCAGACCCAGCCGGGGATGATCGGCTCGGCGGCGCGGCGTTCGATGGCGACGGTGGCGGCGGCGCACAGGGCGCTGCCGGCGAACAGCAGCAGCGAGGGCCCGGAGAACCAGGGCCAGGCGACGCCGCCCTGGACGAGCGCGGTCAGCAGCAGGCCGCCGCAGGCGAAGACGGCGAGCGCGCCGGGCCAGTCGACGCGGGGCCGCCGGTCGCGTTCGCGCGCGGGCAGCGATTCGCGGAAGTGCCGTACGACGAGCCACAGGGCCAGGACGCCCACCGGCAGGTTGACCAGGAAGATCCACCGCCAGTCGGCGTACGCGGCGAGCAGCCCGCCCAGGCCCGGCCCGGCGACCGCCGAGGTCGCCCACACGGTGGACAGCCTGGCCTGGATCCTGGGCCGCTCCTTCATCGGGTACAGGTCGGCGGCGATGGTGTGGACGGTCCCCTGGAGGGCGCCGCCGCCGAGGCCCTGGAGGACCCGGAAGGCGATGAGGGAGCCCATGTCCCAGGCGCCCGCGCACAGCAGCGACCCGACGAGGAAGACGATCACGCCGGTGACCAGGATGGGCTTGCGGCCGAAGGTGTCGGAGAGCTTGCCGTAGACGGGCAGGCTGACGGTGACGGCGAGCAGGTAGCCGGAGAAGAGCCAGGAGAAGACGGCGAAGCCGCCGAGGTCACCGACGATCTGCGGAACGGCGGTGGCGATGATCGTCGAGTCGAGGGCGGCCAGCGCCATACAGAGCATGAGCGCGGCGACGATCCGGCCGCGGTTGGGGGGTGCGGGGGCGCCGGGGGTGCGGGCGTCGGGTGCGGACGCCGGGGCCGGGGCGCCTGGCGCACCCGCCCCGGCCCCTGGCCCTTCTGCCTCGGACGGCGGCTCACCCGCCCCGGATATCGGCGCGCCGTCCGCCGCCCTCCCCGCCGCCTCGCCCGCGTCCTCCCCCGCGTGCCCCGTTTGTCCCACGCGCCTCGTGTGCCCTGCATGCCCCGTGTGCGCTGCGCGCCCCGCGCGTCCCGCGCCGTCCTGTCCCGTTCTGCTGCGGCTCACGTGCCCATGCCCCCCTCGGCTGTTCCGTGTACGTAACACCCTTCCACGTGGGCGCGGTATCCGGAACGGGGCTTCGCGGCGGGCCGCCCCCCGGCGGCCGGGGCAAGTGGAACGCGGGTGTCGGTGGGGAGTCGTACTCTTGTTGAAACCCGGCCCGTCACACGTGCCGGGCTGCTCGCGTTGTTCGCCTCACCAGGACGGGAAGCCCTAGATCTCATGAGCCTGACTGGTCTGCTCGACGCCGTCGTCCAGGACCCGGCGCTCGCCGAAGCCGTGCGGGCCGCGGGCGACGGCAACCGTCCCCATGTGGACCTGGTGGGCCCGCCGGCCGCCCGTCCCTTCTCCATCGCCGCGCTCGCCCGCCGCAGCGGCCGTACGGTCCTGGCGGTGACCGCCACCGGCCGCGAGGCCGAGGACCTGGCCGCCGCGCTGCGCTCGCTGATGCCGTCCGGCGAGGAGAACGCGGTCGTGGAGTACCCCTCCTGGGAGACGCTGCCGCACGAACGGCTCTCGCCGCGCTCGGACACGGTCGGCCGCCGCCTGGCCGTACTGCGCCGACTGGCCCACCCGAGCCAGGACGATCCGACGGCGGGCCCGGTCTCGGTCGTCGTGGCGCCCATCCGTTCCGTACTCCAGCCGCAGGTCAAGGGCCTGGGCGACCTGGAGCCGGTGAGCCTGCGGTCCGGGCAGACGGCGGACCTGGAAGAGGTGGTGGACGGGCTGGCGGCAGCCGCCTACGCCCGCGTCGAACTGGTCGAGAAGCGCGGCGAGTTCGCGGTGCGCGGCGGCATCCTGGACGTCTTCCCGCCGACCGAGGAACACCCCCTGCGGATCGAGTTCTGGGGCGACGACGTCGAGGAGATCCGCTACTTCAAGGTCGCCGACCAGCGCTCCCTTGAGGTCGCCGAGCACGGCCTGTGGGCACCGCCGTGCCGGGAGCTGCTGCTGACCGCCCAGGTGCGGGCGCGCGCCGCCGACCTCGCGGAGCGGCACCCGGAGCTGGGCGAGCTGCTGGGCAAGATCTCCGAGGGGATCGCCGTCGAGGGCATGGAGTCGCTGGCCCCGGTGCTGGTCGACGAGATGGAACTGCTGCTGGACGTCCTGCCCGAGGGCAGCATGACGGTGGTGTGCGATCCCGAGCGGGTGCGCACGCGCGCCGCCGACCTGGTGGCCACCTCGCAGGAGTTCCTGCAAGCGTCGTGGGCGGCGAGCGCCGGTGGCGGGGAGGCGCCCATCGACGTCGGCGCGGCTTCTCTCTGGGGCATCGCGGATGTCCGGGACCGGGCGCGCGAGCTGGGCATGATGTGGTGGACGGTGAGCCCGTTCGCCGCCGGTGAGGAGCTGGACGGGGACACCCTCAAGCTGGGGATGCACGCCCCGGAGACGTACCGCGGCGACACGCAGCGCGCGCTGGCCGACACCAAGCGCTGGGTCGCGGACGGCTGGCGTTCGGTGTTCGTCACAGAGGGGCACGGACCGGCGGCCCGTACGGTCGAGGTGCTGGGCGAGGAGGGCATCGCGGCCCGCCTGGACCCGGAGCTGGGCGAGCTGGCGCCGTCCGTCGTCCACGTCTCCTGCGGCTCGGTCGACACCGGCTTCGTCGACCCCGGCCTGAAGCTGGCGGTGCTGACCGAGACGGACCTCACGGGCCAGAAGGCGGCCAGCAAGGAACTGGGCCGGATGCCGGCCCGCCGCCGCAAGACCATCGACCCGCTCACCCTCCAGGCGGGCGACTTCATCGTCCACGAGCAGCACGGCGTCGGCCGCTACATCGAGATGGTGCAGCGCACGGTCCAGGGCGCGACCCGCGAATACCTGCTGGTGGAGTACGCGCCCGCGAAGCGCGGCCAGCCCGGCGACCGGCTCTACATCCCCACCGACCAGCTGGAGCAGGTCACCAAGTACGTCGGTGGCGAGGCGCCGACGCTGCACCGCCTCGGCGGCGCCGACTGGACGAAGACCAAGGCGCGCGCCAAGAAGGCCGTCAAGGAGATCGCCGCCGACCTGATCAAGCTGTATTCGGCGCGGATGGCGGCACCGGGCCACGCCTTCGGCCCGGACACCCCCTGGCAGCGCGAGCTGGAGGACGCCTTCCCGTACGCGGAGACGCCCGACCAGCTCACGACGATCGCCGAGGTCAAGGAGGACATGCAGAAGTCCGTCCCGATGGACCGGCTGATCTGCGGCGACGTCGGCTACGGCAAGACCGAGATCGCCGTGCGGGCGGCGTTCAAGGCGATCCAGGACGGCAAGCAGGTCGCGGTGCTGGTGCCGACGACACTGCTGGTGCAGCAGCACTTCGGCACGTTCACCGAGCGGTACGGCCAGTTCCCGGTCGCCGTGAAGGCGCTCAGCCGCTTCCAGACGGACACCGAGGCCAAGGCGGTCCTCGAAGGACTCAGGGACGGCTCGGTCGACCTGGTCATCGGCACCCACCGCCTCTTCTCCTCCGAGACCAAGTTCAAGGACCTGGGCCTGGTCATCGTCGACGAGGAGCAGCGCTTCGGCGTCGAGCACAAGGAGCAGCTCAAGAAGCTGCGCGCCAACGTGGACGTGCTGACGATGTCGGCCACGCCCATTCCCCGTACGCTCGAAATGGCGGTCACGGGCATCCGCGAGATGTCCACGATCACCACCCCGCCGGAGGAGCGGCACCCGGTCCTGACGTTCGTGGGACCGTACGAGGACAAGCAGATCGGCGCCGCCATCCGCCGTGAACTGCTGCGCGAGGGCCAGGTCTTCTACATCCACAACCGGGTCGAGTCCATCGACCGGGCGGCGGCCCGGCTGCGCGAGATCGTGCCGGAGGCCCGTATCCGCACCGCCCACGGGCAGATGGGCGAGGCGGAGCTGGAGCAGGTCGTGGTCGACTTCTGGGAGAAGAAGTTCGACGTGCTGGTCTCCACGACGATCGTGGAGTCCGGCATCGACATCTCCAACGCCAACACCCTCATCGTCGAGCGTGGCGACAACTTCGGACTGTCCCAGCTGCACCAGCTGCGCGGCCGGGTCGGCCGCGGCCGCGAGCGCGGTTACGCCTACTTCCTCTACCCGCCGGAGAAGCCGCTCACCGAGACCGCCCACGAGCGCCTGGCGACCATCGCGCAGCACACGGAGATGGGCGCGGGCATGTACGTGGCGATGAAGGACCTGGAGATCCGCGGCGCCGGAAACCTCCTCGGCGGCGAACAGTCCGGGCACATCGCGGGCGTCGGCTTCGACCTGTACGTACGGATGGTGGGCGAGGCCGTCGCCGACTACCGGGCGTCCCTGGAGGGCGGCGTGGAGGAGGAGCCGCCGCTGGAGGTCAAGATCGAGCTGCCGGTGGACGCGCACGTCCCGCACGACTACGCGCCCGGCGAGCGGCTGCGCCTCCAGGCGTACCGCGCGATCGCCGCCGCGTCCTCGGAGGAGGACATCGCGGCGGTCCGCGAGGAGCTGACCGACCGTTACGGCAAGCTGCCCGAGCCGGTCGAGAACCTTCTGCTGGTCGCGGGACTGCGGATGCTCGCCCGCTCCTGCGGCGTCACGGACATCACCCTCCAGGGCTCCAACGTCCGCTTCTCCCCGGTCGAACTGCGCGAGTCCCAGGAACTGCGCCTCAAGCGCCTGTACCCGCGCACGGTCCTCAAGCCGGCCACCCGCCAGGCCCTGGTGCCGCGCCCGACCACGGGCAAGATCGGCGGCAAGCCGCTGGTCGGGCGGGAACTGCTGTCCTGGGTGGGGGAGTTCCTCACGTCGGTCCTGGGCTGAGCGGGGGCGGGGCGGCGGATCGGCGGCCGCCCCGCCGGCGCCGGGGTGGACGCGCACCGGACGCGGGACACCGGGCACGGGGCACCGGGCATGGGGCACGGGGCACCGGGCATGGGGCACGGGATGCCGGGCACGGGGCACCGGGCGGCGGTTTGACCTGCCTTCCGCCCGATTCAGGCACCTTGGTGGTGACCAGTGGGAGATATCGCTCTATCTTCGGGATGCCCCGTGCGCCTCACCGGCATCGCGCGGGGCGCTTCCTCCTGCTGATTCCTCACCGAACTGGACGTTCCCACCGTGATAAGACCCCGCCGCGCCGCCCTGTCCGCCGCCTCCCTGATCACCGCGGCCCTGGTCGCCCTCTCCGGCTGTACGCCGGACGGCGGTGCGGACAAGGGCGGCGCGGCGAGCCCGTCCGCGACGGCTTCCGCCTCGGCCTCCGCCACGCCTTCGCCGTCCGAGAGCGCGAGCCCGAGCCCGAGCGCCACGCCGTCGTCCGCCGCGCCCACGCCCGAGGCCGCCGAGCCGCCCGCGCCGACGCGTAAGACGCACCGGTCCGGCGGGGGTTCGGACTCCGGGTCCGGTGGCTCCGGTTCGGGTGGGTCGTCCTCCGGCGGGTCCGGCTCCGGCGGATCGTCCTCCGGGGGCTCCGGTTCCGGTTCGGGTGACTCCGGCTCCAGCGCGTCGGGCGGGGTGATCCTCGCGCCGTCCGGCAACCACTACCGCCGCGGCCAGTTCTGCAAGAAGGCCCACCTCGGCCTGACCACGAAGGACGCGCACGGCGCCACCCTCACCTGCGCGATGGAGAGCGGCCGCCCGCACTGGCAGTGAGCCGCGCGGCCCGGCCCGCCCTCACACCACGTGGGCGGCGATCAGCCGGGCGCAGGCGGCCGGGCCGGTGTCGGTGGTGTCCACCTCGACGTCGTAGGCGACGCCCCGGTGGACCAGTTCGGCCTGGGACGCCGCCATGCCGGTGATCCGGTCGCCCCGCGCGGCCTCGCGCGCGGCGGCCGTCTCCGGGGCGCAGCGCACACCGACCCACAGCACCGACAGGCCCTTCAGCGTGCGGCGCCAGCGTTCCTGGCCGGCGCCGCCGTCGAGGAACACCTCGTCCAGGAGGACGCCGGTGCCCGCGCGGGCGGTGGCCGCGATGCCCTCCTGCCAGTCGCTCTGCAGGGCGCGGAAGACCGGTCCGACGGTGATGCTGCCGTCGGGCGCGAGGCCGAGGCCCGGCGCGGTGGCGGACGCCTCCGGTGTGACCAGCGACGGCGGCAGGGACTCGATGAAGGCGTCGACGCCGAACGTCAGCCAGGGCCGGGGCAGGATCTCCTGGAGCTGCCGGACGAGGGTCGAAGTGCCGGAGCTGGAACCGCCGTTCAGGACGACGACGTCGGTGCGGGTGCGGGCGGGGGTGCGTGGGTGGCCGGTGGTCATCCGGACAACGTACGCAGCCGGGCCCGGCCCTGTCCTCCGTAATTACGCGGCCGGGGCCGCGGGCGGATCATGAGGTCGGGACCGGTTGGGAACACGCCGCCCGGACCGGGGGCGGATCACGTGGTCACAGCCGGCCCATCCGCTGGAGAACCGTCACGTCACCGGCGGTGCCGACGATGCCGTAGACGGCCCGCGGGTGGCGCTTGCGGGCGTCCTCCAGGGCCTGTTCGGCCTTGCGGTCGTCGTGCAGTTCCACGGCGATGTAGTCGGGGGCGATGCCCCGGGTGTCCCCTATCCAGAAGACCCGGGCGCGGTCGGTCAGCCGGGAGATGGGCCGTATGTCGGCCTCGACCGTGGCGCCGTCGGGGATACGTTCCAGCAGGTGTTCCGCGGCCGTCGCCGTGGGCGGCTTGCGGTAGGTGCCGGCCTCGGTCAGGCGGGCCAGCGGGAGGGTGGTGCTCAGGGCCAGCGCGGCGGCCAGTACGGCGGCGGGCAGGTGGTGGGCGTACGAACGCACCCAGGGGCGCTCGGAGACCAGCGTGCGCGGCAGGGCGTCGGCCAGGGCCAGGAAGACCACCGGCATCAGGACGGCGTTGTAGTGCCAGTCGATGCCCCAGTAGTGCGGCTCGTGGGAGATGAAGCGCCAGCCGAGGGTGGGCAGCGCGGCCAGCAGCAGGGGGGAGCGCAGCGCGAGCAGCCCGGAGGTGGGCAGCAGGATCCACAGCAGGGTGCGCAGGGCGGTGTCGAACGGGATGCGCGGGGTGGGCCCGTCACCGCCGCCGCCGATCTTGTTCCAGTAGTCGTACGAGCCGGAGCCGTTGAAGCCGGGGATGATCACGCCGAGGGTGACGGCGGTGGCCGCCAGCCCGAAGACGACCAGCCCGACGGCGAGCGGCACGGCCTGCCGCGCGCGTACGAGGATCAGCGCGCCGATGACGGCCGCCGTCACCCCCAGGTCCTCCTTGACCAGCACGAGCGGAGCCGCCCAGCACACCGCCGCGGTCCAGCGCCCGCGCAGCACCGCTTCCAGCGCGAAGGCGATCAGCGGTACGGCGAAGGCGATCTCGTGGAAGTCGAAGTCGACGGCCTTCTGCAGGCCCCAGGACAGTCCGTACGCCACGCCGACGGCCAGGCCGCGGCCGCGCCCCAGGAAGCGGACGGCGGTCCGGGTCACCGGCACGGCGGACAGCGCGAAGAGGAACGCCTGCGCGCACAGCAGGGTCAGCGGGCCGGGGAAGATGCGGTAAAGGGGGGCGAGGAGGGCCAGGACGGGGCTGAAGTGGTCGCCGAGGATGTTGGTGCCCGGCCCCTTGAGGTCGGCGACGGGCGCCCGCAGATGCGCGTAGGCCCGTACCGCCTGCTCGAATATCCCGAGATCCCACGAGGACGTCGCCATCGCGCGAAAGCGCAGGCCGGAGACGGCGAAGAAGACGATGAAGAGGGCCCCGGCGGTCCAGTACGGGACGGACCGCGGGGCGAACAGGGCGGCGGTACGGGTGCGGAGCCGGCCGGGGGCGGGGCCGGCGGCAGGGGCGGGCCCGGCCCCGGCGACGGGCTGGGCAGGGGCCCTGCCGCCCGCCGCGGTTGCTGTGGCCGTGTCCATGCGCGTCCTTACTCTCAACTTCCGAAAAGATATCCGAGGCCGACGAACCGGCCGGTATTGCCGCCTTGTTTGAGATGGGATGTCCCTCTTGCTCCGGATACGGACTGCCGCGTTGCCTCGTGTACGGAACCTGTCCCGCGTACGGATTCGGTCCCGCGTACGGGCCCTGTCCCGTGCGCAGGCTCCGTCCCGCGTACGGAACCTTCCCCGGGCAGGGGCCCGGCCCCTCGCGCGGGCCCGGCCCCGCGATGGCGCCGTCGCCGCTGCCGGGCTGGCCGCGCTCCTCGCCCTCACCGGCTGTACGCCCGGCGGCGGCAAGGGGGTCGGTACCGGGGGAGGCGGCGGGGAGCCGGCCGCCGGGGGCACCGCGCTGAACGCCGTCGCGTCCCTCACCGTCAAGGGCCGCGCCCCGAAGACCGGTTACGCCCGCGACCGCTTCGGCGCCGCCTGGGCCGACACCGACGGCAACCACTGCGGCACGCGCGACGACATCCTCAAGCGCGATCTGACCGCGGTGCGCTTCACCGACGGGCACTGCAAGGTGGCGTCCGGGAAACTGGCCGACGACCCGTACACCGGCCGGGCGGTGACGTACGAGCGCGGGCGCAGCAAGGTCGACATAGACCATCTCGTGGCACTGTCGGACGCGTGGCAGAAGGGCGCGCAGCAGTGGCCGGGACGCAAGCGGGTCGCGCTCGCCAACGACCCGCTGAACCTGATCGCGGCCGACGCCTCCGCCAACCGGCAGAAGGGCGACGGCGACGCGGCCACATGGCTGCCGCCGAACAAGGCGTACCGCTGTGACTATGTGGCGCACCAGGTGGCCGTGAAGAAGAAGTACGGGCTGTGGGTGACGCAGGCGGAGAAGGACGCGATGACGGGCGTGCTGAAGGGGTGCCCGACGCTGAAGCTCCCGTCGGGCGGCGCTCCTACGGAGGCGCCGGAGCGGTTCGCGGCGAAGTAGGCCGCCTTTCGGGGGCGGAGATGCGCGACAGGCCGCCGGCCCGGTTCCGCGTGCTGCGGTTCCGGGCCGGCGGCCTGTCGGTGTACGGGTGAGGCCCGTACCCGGGGTGCCGGGCGGCGGGCGCCCGGCCGGGGGCATGGCCCCCGCCCTCAGAGCGTGAGCTGCCAGTGGGTGCCCTTGTGGTCGAAGCCGGGCCGGACCTCCACGTCCAGGGTCTTCGCGCCGGCCGGCACGTCGAAGGCGAAGTCGGCGGTGGCGGTCTTGCCGGCCGTCAGGGTGCCGTTGAAGCCGGAGCCGACCTTGCTGTCGTAGATCCGCTCGGCGGTCTTGCCGTCCTTGCCGGCCCGCGCCTCGACCATCACCAGGTCGCCGGCCACCTCCTTGCCGCCCTTGTTCTCCAGGCGCACGGTGACCTTGTACGACTTGTTGCCCTTCTCGTGGCCCACCGCGATCTCGTCGGCCTGGTACGCGCTCGGCTTGGAGACGGTCACGTTCAGGCCGGTGCTGTAGACGGCGGTGGCGCCGCCCTTGTAGTCCTTCGCGGACGTGCCGCCGCCCTCCTTGGGCTTGGCCTCCGCGCCCTCCAGGGCCTTGTCGACCTCCTTGTTGACCTCCTTCACCGCCTGGTCGACCGCGGTGACCGTGATCACCAGGCCGACGGCCGAGGCGATCAGCGCCAGGACGCCGAGGATCGTGCCGGTGACGGCCACGCCCTTGTTGGTGGCCTGTCCCCGCCTGGCCCGGCCGAGCCCCACCAGTCCGAAGATCAGGGCCAGCAGGCCGAGGATGCCGGCCAGCCAGAAGAACAGCGGGATCAGACCGCTGAGCAGGCCGATGAGGCCGAGGACGAGCGCGGCGATCCCCAGCCCGTTGCGGGCGGCCTGCTGCGGCGGCATGCCCATCGGAGCCTGCGGCGCGTGCGGGTGGTGCATCTGGTGCGACATGGAGATACGGCCCCTTCCGGGCGCTGGATCGGTGGATCGGTGAAGCGGTGGAGCGTCTGCGTCGGTGTGCGGCGGTGCGTCCGTGTGCGGCGGCGCACCGCGCACGCCGGAGTGAGCCGGCGCCTCCGTGAACCGGTGGTGCGGTGGGTCAATAACAGCATCTGCTGTGAACCGAGTCAACACGGTTCACAGGTTCAAGCCGATTCACTCCGTGAAGTCAGTGATGCCGCGTTCGTGGGTATGCTCGGCGCCACAGCAGGGCAAGCGGGTCAGGGGCGAGCGGACGGGAGCCGGCCAGGTGGCGGAGCAAGCAGCAGCGGAGCACGCGACGGAGGTGACCGCCGCCGGCATCGCGCGGCTGGCCGGGGTGGGCCGTGCCGCGGTCAGCAACTGGCGCCGCCGGCACGCCGGTTTCCCCAAGCCCGTCGGCGGTACGGAGACCAGCCCCACCTTCGCCCTCGCCGAGGTCGAGCAATGGCTGCGCGAGCAGGGCAAGCTCGCCGAGGTGCCGCTGCGCGAACGGGTCTGGCAGCAGGTCGTCTCGCACCCGGCCGGCGCCGCCACCGCCCTGCGGCACGCCGGTGCCGTCCTGCTGTTCGTCCGCGACCGGCCCTCCGCCTGGCGCCAGCTGGACCACGCCGCCAACGACGTCGAGCTGGCCGGCATGCTGCCCGCCATCCTCGAATCGGTCCTCGCCGCGCACCTCGGCCGCCACCACCCCGTACACGGCCTGACCCGCGACGCCCTGCTGCCCTCCGCGGCCCTCGTCCGGGCCACCGCCGGACTCGCCATCGAGGGAGGCGACGACGGCGGCGCCGACGGGAACGGTGCCGACGGGAACGGCGCCGTCCCGGCGTTCGAGTTCCTGCTCGGCCGCCACCTGGACGCCAACCCCCGGCAGTACACGCTCACCCCGCCCGGCCCGGCCGGCCTGATGGCCGCGCTGGCCGGCGCGCCCCGCAGCGTCCTGGACCCGGCGTGCGGCACCGGCGGCCTGCTGGACGCCGCCGAAGGCGCCGAGGAGCTGTACGCCCAGGAGGCCGACCCCGACCTGGCCGCGCTCACCGCGCTCCGGCTGGCACTGCACGCCCCCGGCGCCCAGGTGCGCGTGCACGCCGCCGACACCCTGCGGGCCGACGCCTTCCCGCAGCTGGCCGCCGACGCCGTCCTCGCCCACCCGCCGTTCAACGAACGCAACTGGGGCCACGACGAACTGGCCTACGACCCCCGGTGGGAGTACGGCTTCCCGGCCCGTACGGAATCCGAACTGGCCTGGGTGCAGCACGCGCTGGCCCGGCTGCGCCCGGACGGCACCGCCGTCCTGCTGATGCCGCCCGCCGCCGCCTCCCGCCGTTCCGGCCGCCGCATCCGCGCCGACCTGCTGCGCCGCGGCGCCCTGCGCGCCGTCATCGCCCTGCCCGCGGGCGCCGCGCCCCCGTACGGCATTCCGCTGCACCTGTGGGTGCTGCGCAGGCCCGGCGCCGTCGCGCAGCCCTCGCCGCACCTGCTCGTCGTCGACACCGCCGCGCTCACCACGGGCGGCGCCCCCGGCCGGGACAACGTGGACTGGCAGGCCGTACGGGCCACCGTGCTGGAGGCGTGGGAGGCCTTCGACCGGGACGGCGGCGTCGAGGAACAGCCCGGTGTGCGGCGGACGCTGGCCGCGATCGACCTCCTCGGCGACGACGTGGACCTCGCGCCGGCCCGCCACCTGCCGCCCCCGCCGGCCGCCGGCGGCCCCGCCGAACTGGCCCGGGTGCGCGACCGGCTGACCGGCACTCTGGCCCGTACGGCCGAGCTGACCCCCGACCCGGCCGCGGCCCCGCAGTCCCCGCCCGCGCGCTGGCCGCTGACCACCGTCGGGGAACTGGCCCGCGCCGGTGCCCTCGTGCTGCGCGCCGGCGGCCCCGGCACCGCCGCCCCGGACGCCGCCCCCACCGTCCTCACCGAACACGACGTCATCGGCGGCACGGCCCCCAGCGGCTCGCTCCCCGAACAGGCCGGGTCCACCGGGCCCGCCGAGGAGCCGGTGCTCGTCGCGGCGGGCGACGTGGTGGTGCCCGTACTGGGTGGCGGCGCCGTCGCCCGCGTCGTGGACGAGGCCACCGCGGGGGCCGCCCTCGGCCGCAACCTCTTCCTCCTGCGGCCCGACCCGGCCGCCCTCGACGCGTGGTTCCTCGCCGGGTTCCTGCGCGGCACCGCCAACACCCGGCAGGCCAGCAGCTACGCCTCCACCGCCACCCGCCTGGACGTGCGCCGCCTCCAGCTCCCGCGGCTGCCGCTGGCCGAACAGCAGCGCTACGGCCGGCGCTTCCGCGAACTGGCCGCCTTCGAGGAGACCCTGCGCCTCGCCGCCCGCCTGGGCGAACAGCTCGTACAGGGCCTGCACGACGGCCTGACGGAGGGCTTGGTCACGCCCGGCTGATTTCCTACAACCCCGGCGGCGTCAGCGGTGTCGTATATACGCTCGATCACACGCAACCGCAGTATGTTCCCGGCGCCGCACCCACCGCACCGCGCCGGGCCTTGATCCGTCAGGAGCAGTAATGCACGGCCCCGTTACGGCCCCACCGCCGCACCGTCCCGCCTCGCGCAGCACGGTCGTCCTGCTGCGGGTGGTCTTCGTGGCGGTGGCCGTGCTCAGCCTGGGCTTCCTGGCCTGGGTGACGCTGCTGCGCGCTGCCGTCGTGCAGCGCCGCCCGCTGGGCTGGTGGGTGTTCGGCGCGGACCTGGCGCTGTTCGCCGGCGCGGTCGTCCTGGCCGGAGGGCGGGACGAGAACTCCTGGCAGGTCAACACCGGTGCGGGCCTGGTCGTCCTCCAGATGGCCGCGGCCGTGACGTACTACCTCGTCGTCGACGTGCGCGCGTACCGCGTCGCGCCCGGCCGGCAGGCGTACGGGCCGCCCGGCGCGGGCCCGGCGTACGGCGGCCCCCCGGGGGCGGGCCCGGTCCCGGCCGCCATGCCGCACGCCCCGAACCCGTACACCGGAGTCCAGCCGCCGTCCCAGCCGCCACGGCAGGCCGCCGATCCGCTGCCTCAGGACTGGCCCTACGCGCAGACCCGCACACAGGGCTCCTTCCAGCCCCACCCCCAGCCCCTGGCCCATCCCGCCCCGCAGCCGCAGCCCGCCGCCCCGTACGACCCGCCCGCCGCCCCGTACGGCGCCCAGCCGCAGCGCATCGACCAGGTGCGTGCCGAACTGGACGAGCTGAGCGACTACCTCCGCAGGGAGGAAGGGCGTTGAACGGCCGCGTCGTCGCCGAGCGCTACGAACTCTCCGCACTGCTCGGCCAAGGCGGCATGGGCCAGGTCTGGATCGCCTACGACCGCCGCCTCGACCGCCGGGTCGGCGTCAAGCTGCTGCGCCCCGACCGGGTCTCCGGCACGCCGGACGCGGAGGAGATGCGCCGCCGCTTCGTGCGCGAGTGCCGGGTCACCGCGCAGGTCGACCACCCCGGCCTGGTCACCGTCCACGACGCGGGCAGCGACGGCGACGACCTGTACCTGGTCATGCAGTACGTCGAGGGCGCCGACCTCGCCGACCACCTGGCCGAGCACGACCCGTACCCGTGGCAGTGGGCGGTCAGCGTCGCCGCCCAGCTGTGCGCCGTGCTGGCCTCCGTACACGCCGTGCCGATCATCCACCGCGACCTCAAGCCGCGGAACGTGATGGTCAGGCCGGACGGCACCCTCACCGTCCTCGACCTCGGCATCGCCGCCGCCCTGGACACCGACACCACCCGCCTGACCCACACCGGCTCGCCCATCGGCAGCCCCGCCTACATGGCGCCCGAGCAGGCCATGGGCGGCACCGTCGGCCCGTACACGGACCTGTACGCACTCGGTGTGCTGCTCCACGAACTGCTCAGCGGCGAGGTGCCGTTCGCCGGCTCGACCGCGCTGGGCGTGCTGCACCGCCATCTGTACGAGCCGCCGGTCCCGGTGCGCAGGCTCCGCGCCGACGTGCCCGAACAACTGGAGGCGCTGGTGCTGCGGCTGCTCGGCAAGGACCCGCAGGAGCGGCCCGCCGACGCCCAGGAGGTCTACCAGGCGCTGGTGCCGCTGCTGCCCACCGCGTCCCAGGGGCGGGCCGGTACGGGCGCGCCGATGGACCCGACCCGGCCGTTCCTGCACCCGCACGCGCCGTGGCCGGTACGCGCCGCGGCCCCGGCCGTACCGCCACCGGCCTTCGCACCGCCGCCCGCCTTCGCGCCGCCGGGCGCCGATCCGCGCGTGTCCGGGGTGGGCGCCGACCCGCGCGTGTCCGGGGTGGGCATCGACCCGCGCGTGTCCGGGGGCGGCGCCGACCTGCGGACCTCGCGGCCGGGTGCGGACCCGTGGGCCTCGGGGACGGGTGTCGACCCGCGGACCCCAGGGGCGGGCGCCGACCCGCGAAGCTCCGGAACGGGCGGCGGCCCCGATGTCGCCGCCGCCGTGGACGAGGTCAAGCGCCTCCTGGACCAGGGCCGCATCACCCACGCCGTGGACATCCTCGGCGGCATCCTGCCGGCCGCCGCCGCCCGGCACGGCGCGCACTCCCCGGTCGTACGGACGCTGCGCAAGCAGTACGCGGCCACGCTCATGGACGACGGCCAGTACCGCCGGGCGCTGCCCGAACTTCGCGCGCTGGCCGAGGAGTTCGCGCGCGACAGCGGGCCGGGGGCGGCGCGCCAGGCGCTCCAGTTCCACTACGAGGCCGCGCAGTGCCTGGAACAGCTGGGCGAGGTGACACAGGCGCTGGACGAGTACCGGGCCCTGCTGCCGCACTTCGAACGCTATCCGGACGACCCCATGCGGCCCCTGGAGATCCGCCGCTCCATCGGCCACCTGCTGCTCGCCCTCGGGGAGCGCGGCGCCGCCCACGAGGCGCTGTCCCGCCTCCTGTACGACGCGGAGCGGCTGCACGGCCCGCACGGCGCCTTCCCCGCGGAGGTCCGGCGCACGCTGCACTGGCTGGGCCAGGTCCGCGGCTGACCCCGTACGCACCGGCGTACCTTCAGGAGAGAACAGGAGAGAAACCGCCTTCCGGGCAACTCGTTGTGCGAATCGGTGGCCTGGATCACGCGGACTCTTTAGCATCGGCATCGATCAACGCCGGACCAGGAAGACAGGCAGGAAAAGCCGCACCGCCGCCGCACCGTTGTTGCACCCCGCCAGGAGGCTTGATGTTCCGCCGTAGGACCGCGCTTCCCGTTTCCGCCGCCGCCGCGCTGCTGGCCGCCGCCCCACTGCTGACCGCCTGCGGCACGGAGGCGCACCCCGGTGCCGCGGCCGTCGTGGACGGGCAGCGGATCACCGTCGCGCAGCTCCAGTCGCGGGTCCGGGACGTGCGCAGCGCCCAGGAGAAGTCGCCGCAGGCCGCCCAGCTGGTGGAGAACTCCGGCAGGCTGGGGCCCGCCACCCTGAACGGCATGATCTTCGACCGGGTCCTGGAGCGGAACGCGAAGGACGCCGGGGTCACGGTCTCGCGCGACGACGTGCAGAAGTGGCGCGCGGCGGCCGAGCGCAGCGCGGGCGGCGCGGAGCGGCTGAAGCAGATGTGGCTCCAGCAGGCCATCGCGCCCGGTGAGATCAACGCCGTGGTCCGCAACCAGCTCCTGCTGGACGGTATCGCCAAGCACATCGGCGCCGACCGCGGCCAGCCGCAGGGCCAGCAGCGGCTCGCCACGGAGCTGGCCAGGACGTCCCGCAAGATGGGCATCGACGTCAACCCGCGCTACGGCAAGTGGGACGACGGCCAGGTCATCCTCGGCCGGACCAAGGAGCCGTGGGTCAAGGACGTGTCCGGCGCGGCGGAGCAGCAGCAGACCTGAGCGGGGCCGGGGGAGGGCGGACCGTGCGCGTGCGGTCCGTCCCGCCCCGGCCGCGCGGACCGTGCGTGTGCGGCCTCGCCCCGGCCGCCCGAACCGTGCGTGTGCGGCCTCGCCCCGGCCGCCCGAATCGTGCGCGTGCGGCCCCGCCCGACCGCGCGAACCGTGTGCGTGCGGCCCCGCGCCCCGGCCGCCCGAACCGCGTGCGCAGCACCGCCCCGGCCGGCCCGTCGCGCCCCCGGTCCCGTGCGGCGTTGTCGGTGCCGTGCGTTACGTTCGTCGGGTGAACGCTGACGCCACCGCCGCCCCCGGCGCGCCGGACACCGCCCCCGGCCGCCTGGTCCTGCTCACGACCAGCCACCGGGTCGCGCCCGGCCTGCTGTCCTGGCCCGCGTGGCAGACGCTGCGCGCCGCCGACCGCGTGCTGTGCGCCGACGACGCCCACCCGCAGCTCCCGTATCTGCGCGAGGCGGGCATCGCGGTGGAGCGGGCCGTGCCCGGCGCCCGCGAGCTGGTGGAGTTCTGCCGTGACGGTGGCCGTACGGCGGTCGTCATCACCTCCGCCGACGGGGACACCGAGCTGACCGACGGCCTGGCGCGGATGGCCGGCTCGGGCCGGGAGACGATGCCGGACCTGGAGCTGCTGCCCGGTTCGTACGACCTGCCGGGCGCCCGCCTGCTCGACCTCGTGCAGGTCATGGACCGGATCCGCCGCCAGTGCCCGTGGAGCGGCGTGCGCACCCACGAGGACCTGGCGAAGTACGGCATCGAGGAGATGTACGAGCTGGTCGAGGCCATCGAGGAGGGCGACCGGGAGGCGCTGCGCGAGGAGCTGGGCGATGTGCTCCTCCAGGTCGTCTTCCACGCCCGGATCGCCCAGGACGACCCGGACGGGCCGTTCTCCGTCGACGATGTGGCGGCCACGCTCGTGGACAAGCTGATCCGCCGCCATCCGCACATCTTCGGCGAGGAGGCCGCGCACACCCCGGAGGACGTGAAGGCGCACTGGCTGCGGGAGAAAGCGGCCGAGAAGCAGCGCGCCTCGGTCACCGAAGGCATTCCGCTCGGCCAGCCCGCCCTGGCGCTGGCCGGCAAGCTGGCCTCCCGGGCGCGTACGGCCGGCATCGACGCCCTCCCGCCGGGGGAGGGCGTCGGGTACGAGCTGCTGGCCCTCGCCGTACGGGCCGAGGCGTCCGGCACGGACCCGGAGACCGCGCTGCGGGCCGCCGCCCGCACCTACCGGGACGCGATCCGGTCCGCCGAGGAGGCCGCCTCCGGCGCCGCGGACTGAGCCCCGGCGGGCCCGGGCCGCCCGTCGCCGCGGTGCCGCAGCCGCTCGGCCGTCCAGACGGCGGCGACGGCCGCGCTCACCGCCGCGCCCACGGCGCACACCCCGCCCCAGCCGGCCGCGCCCCACACCGCCGAGGTGAGCGCCGAGCCGACCGCGCCGCCGACGAAGTAGCTCGTCATGTAGGCGGAGTTGAGGCGGTTGCGGGCCTCGGGCCGCACCGCGTAGACCAGATTCTGGTTGCTGATGTGCACGGCCTGCACCGCCGCGTCCAGGACGATCACCCCGGCCAGCAGGGCGGCCAGCGCCCAGGGGCCGCCCGCGCCGCCGGCCGCCAGCAGCGCCCAGGAGCCGAGCAGCAGGAACCCGCCGAGGCCGGTGACCCGGTGGGCCAGGCCCCGGTCGGCCAGCCGCCCGGCGACCGAGGCGGACAGCGAACCGGCCGCGCCCACCAGGCCCAGCAGCCCGATCGCCGATTCCGGCCACCCGTAGGCGGGACCGGACATCAAGAAGGCCATCGCCGTCCACAGCACACTGAACGCGGCGAAGGACAGCGCGCCCAGCGCGGCCCGCCACCGCAGCACCGGTTCCTGTACGAAGAGGGCGAGCGTGGAGCGGATCAGCGCGGGGTAGCGCAGCCCGGCGCCGGTGTGCAGGGCGGGCAGCCGCAGTCGCAGCAGGACGGCCATCAGCAGCATCAGTCCGGCGTTGACCCAGTAGACGGTGCGCCAGCCGCCCAGGTCGGCCAGCAGCCCGGCCGCCGTACGGGCCAGCAGAATGCCCAGCAGCAGCCCGGTCATGACGGTGCCGACCGTACGGCCGCGCTCGGCGGGCGCCGCCAGGGAGGCCGCGTACGGGACGACGACCTGCGCGGCGACGGAGGCCAGACCGGTGAGCGCGGTGCCGGTCAGCAGCAGCGCCCCGTTGGGCGCGCTCGCCGTCACGGTCAGGAAGACCGCGGTGGCCGCGCACAGGCACACCGCCAGCCGCCGCCGCTCCAGCAGGTCGCCGAGCGGCACGAGGAACAGCAGCCCCAGGCCGTAGCCGACCTGCGCGACGGTCACCACCAGGGCCGTGGCGGCGGACCCCATGTGCAGGTCGCGGCCTATGACGTCGAGCAGGGGCTGGGCGAAGTAGTTGCCCGCGACCGACAGACCGGTCGCCACGGACATCAGCAGCAGCGTGCCGCGCCCCAGCCCGGGCCGCCCCCCTTCCTGCGATTCCTGGGAAGGCATCAGAACCCTTTCCGCTCGACGCGGCACCCCGGTGGTGCCGCTCCGCCCCTCAGCTTCCGCGGCACCGGCCGATGAGTCCAACACATGGTTGTCATCCCATCCATCGCACAGCGCGATCGATCGCCGGCGGGGAGCGCTGGCTACGCTCACCGCATGGAGCTGCAACAGATGCGGTACGTGGTCGCGGTCGCCGAGACCGGCGGCTTCACCCGGGCCGCCGAGCGCTGCCATGTGGTGCAGTCCGCGCTCAGCCACCAGATCGCCCGCCTGGAGAAGGAGCTCGGCGCCCGGCTCTTCCACCGTACGAGCCGCAGCGTGCGGCTGACGGCCGCGGGCGAGGCGTTCGTACCGGTCGCCCGGCAGGCGCTGGAGGCGGCCGAGCGGGCCCGCGCCGAGGTGGAGGCGGCGGCCGGCGAGGTACGCGGCCGCCTCGCAGTGGGCGCGATCTCCACCGTCGCGGCCGTCGACCTGGCCCGCGAGCTGGGCGACTACCGGGCCCGCCATCCACAGGTGCGGATCAGCCTGCGCATGGAGATGAGCGAGCAGCTGATCGAGCAGGTCCGGCAGGGCACGCTGGACGTCGCCTTCGTCGGACTGGTGCCGGGCGCCCGCAGCCAGGGCGTACGGGAGCGGGCGCTGGCCCACGGGGAACTGGTGGCCGTCGTGCCGCCGGACCACCCGCTGGCGGGCCGGGAGCACACGGACCTGCCGCGGCTGGCCGAGGAGACCTTCGTGGACTTCACGGCGGGCTCGGCGGCCCGCCGCCAGCGCGACGAGGCGTTCCGTGCGGCGGGCCTGACGACCGAGGTGGCCTTCGAGGTGACCACCGTGGAGTTCCTGGCCAAGCTGGTCCGCGCCGGGCTGGGCATCGGCATGGTGCCGCGGGCGTTCGCCACCGAACTGACCGGGCTGAGCGTGGTCCGCGTCCGCAACGCCCCCGCCCGCGTCGAACGCGTCGTCTGGAACCGGCTGGGCCCCTCGCCCGCGGCGGCGGCCTTCCTGGAGGGGCTGGGCGTGGACCCGTCGGACCCGGACCCGGACCGGGTGCCGGCCGCCGCACCGGTTGCTCGGGGCAGCTGATCGGCTCGCCCGATGAGACCCCGCCGACCTGTGCCTTCTCCGTCCGTACCGGCCCGCCGGCCCCTGCCGCTCCCGCCCGCGCATCGTCCCCGCCCACCCGGGTACCCGGGTCGAATGACAGCAACGATCGTTTCGGCCACACCGGCCCAGGACATCGGCTCCGTACAGCAGGCCGTGGACTTCACCCGGGACATGGTCGTCGGCACCGGTCCGCTGGTCGCCGGGATCGTCATCGTCCTGGGGCTGATCCTCGCCGTGGTCTACGGCAGGCGCCGCCGGGACCGTGAACCCGACCCGCCCGAGCCGGAGACCCAGCCGACACCGCCCAAGAACCCGACCGGGTACGAGAGCGAGCTGCGCGACCCCAACGAGGTGCCGCGCGACGGCGACCACCGGCTGACCCCGCACGAACTGCCCGACTACGGCAACGCGCCCACCCGCCACGGCGAGGACCAGAACCGGGAGCGCAAGCGCTGGCAGGAGGGGCACAGCGGCTCGTTCGGCAGCGGTTAACGTCGAGGGGTGCGCCAGCAGACCCCACACCCCTCCGACGAACGGCCCGCGGCCCCCGCCGGGCCCGGCACCGCCTGCCCCGTGTCCGGCCACGGGCCGGCCGCCGTCCCGCCCTGCCCGGAACTGTTCACGTGGGAGTTCGCCTCCGACCCCTACCCGGCGTACGCCTGGCTGCGCGACCACGCGCCCGTCCACCGCACCCGGCTGCCCAGCGGCGTCGAAGCCTGGCTGGTGACCCGGTACGCGGACGCGCGGCAGGCGCTGGCCGACACCCGGCTGTCGAAGAACCCGGTGCACCACAGCGAGGCCGCGCACGGCAAGGGCAAGGTCGGCATCCCCGGCGAGCGCGGCGCCAACCTGATGACGCACCTGCTCAACATCGACCCGCCGGACCACACCCGGCTGCGCCGCCTGGTCTCCAAGGCGTTCACGCCGCGCCGCATCGCCCGGTTCGCGCCGCGCGTACAGGAACTGACCGACGCGCTCATCGACTCCTTCGCGGAGCGCGGCGCGGCCGACCTCATCCACGAGTTCGCCTTCCCGCTCCCCATCTACGCCATCTGCGACCTGCTGGGCGTCCCGCGCGAGGACCAGGACGACTTCCGGGACTGGGCCGGGATGATGATCCGGCACGGCGGCGGGCCGCGCGGCGGTGTCGCCCGGTCGGTGAAGAAGATGCGCGGCTACCTCGCCGAGCTGATCCACCGCAAGCGCGAGGCCCTGGGGGAGAAAGGGGCCGACGACCTCATCTCCGGTCTCATCCGCGCCTCCGACCACGGTGAGCACCTGACGGAGAACGAGGCCGCCGCGATGGCCTTCATCCTCCTGTTCGCGGGCTTCGAGACCACCGTCAACCTCATCGGCAACGGTGTGTACCAACTGCTGCGCCACCCCGATCAGCGCGAACTGCTCCAGAAGGCCGCCGCCGCGGGCGACACGGAGCTGCTCGCCGCCGGGGTGGAGGAGCTGCTGCGCTACGACGGCCCGGTCGAGCTGGCCACCTGGCGCTTCGCCACCCGGGACCTGACCCTGGGCGGCCGGCGCATCGCCGAGGGCGACCCGGTCCTGGTCGTGCTCGCCGCCGCCGACCGCGACCCGCGGCGCTTCGCGGAACCGGACGTACTGGACCTGTCCCGCCGCGACAACCAGCACCTCGGTTACGGCCACGGCATCCACTACTGCCTGGGCGCGCCGCTGGCCCGCCTCGAAGGCCAGACCGCGATCGCCACGCTGCTGACCCGGCTGCCGGACCTCCGGCTCGGCGCGGATCCGGACGATCTGCGCTGGCGCGGCGGGCTCATCATGCGCGGTCTGCGGGCCCTGCCCGTGGAGTTCACACCCGTACGGAAGTGACATCCCGCACGTGCGGAAGTGGGCTGACGCGGCGTGGGAACCCGCACGGAAGCGAGCTGACGCGGCGTACGGAAGTGACGCCACGTCAGGCCGTGACCTGCGCGTGATCTCCGCTACACCGGCTTGTGACGAGCGGGCGGCACCGCTACTTTCAACCGTTTGAAAGGCCGGGGCGGGCCGTACGGCCCACGGTCCCGGCCTCTCGACGACAACTCAACCGCCGCTCGAAAGGCAACCGCATGCGCTCCGGGACAGGCCGACACCGTCGCCCCCGTCAGGCTCCGGCCATCTTCGTCACGGCGGGAGTCGCCGGCGGCGCCCTCGCCATGCCCCTGCTCGCCGCCGCCGACGCGCAGGCGGCCGACACCGCCACCTGGGACCGGGTCGCGCAGTGCGAGAGCGGCGGCGTGTGGAGCGCCAACTCCGGCAACGGGTTCTACGGCGGGCTCCAGCTGACCCAGGACATGTGGGACCGGAACGGCGGCGCCGCGTACGCCTCGCGCCCCGACCTGGCCAGCCGCTCGCAGCAGATAGCCGTCGCCGAGTCGATCCTCGCCGCGCAGGGGCCGGACACCTGGCCGAGCTGCGCGGTGAACGCGGGACTCAAGCGGGGCGGCAGCGGACCGGACGTGGACCCGGGTACCACCCCGTCGCCGGAGCCCTCCTCGTCGGCCCCCTCCTCCAGGCCCACTCCCTCCACTCCCGCCGAGCCGACGCCTTCCTCCGGCTCCGGCGAGCCGTCCCGGACCCCCGAGCCCGGCGGCACGCGGACCCCGGACCCGAAGCCGTCGCCGACCGACCCGTCCGGCGGCGGCGACGCGTCCCGTACGCCGGACCCGTCCGGTACGGGCCGTACGGGCGACCCGGCCACCCCCGGCGGCGACAAGGCCACGAAGCCCACCACGCCGCCGTCCGCGGGCGGCAAGCACCGCGGCAGGCCCAGCGAGGACGAGGGGCCCGCCACGGGCGCCGGGGGCGCGGGCGGCACGGACGACGCGGGCCGGTCCGGCGGGGGGCACCCGTCGCGCGGCGGCGACGCGCACCGCACGGACCCGGCGTCGCCCGGCGACTACACCGTGCGGCCGGGTGACAACCTGTCAGCCATCGCCGAGGACCGCGGGGTCTCCGGAGGCTGGCCGGCGCTGTACAAGGCCAACAAAGGTGTCATCGGGGGCGATCCCGACCTCATCCACCCTGGTCAGCGCCTCGATCTGGCTGCCGATCAGAGTGGTTCGTAAGTAATTGACCGGTTTGGTGAAAGTGAGACATGGATCTCGTTCGGCAGCCCGCCGTCCGCCCTGTCCGTTGTTTCCAAACCTGCGACGACCTGCGGAAATGTGATGATCCTGTGATGTCTGAGGGCCAACTGGCCTCAGATGTAGGGGTTTGAACCGGCGGGCCGTTCCTGTTTACCGTCTTCATCGCTCGCCAAAGCGGGCCCTTCAGCCACACGCCGAATCCTGCCGGTGGCCGGAGGTCATACGTCGCGACAGCGCCGAAGGCAGGAGCGGGGGACCCAAGGTAAGTCGCCGGCCCCGCCCGCGGAAGCGGGACAGCCGGCTTGGGGTGAAGCCGCGTGGAAGCTCACGCGGCCGGGCCACTCACAGCCCGAACCCGACAGCTCACCTCGTAGGCGTCGGTGAGGAAACGAACCATGCTGAACACCAAGGGCAAGCACCGCCGTCCCTCCAAGGCCGTCCGCGTCGCCACGCTGGCCGGCGTTGCCGGTGCTGCTGTGGCCGTCCCGCTGATGGGCGCCACCTCTGCCTCCGCCGCGAACAACTGGGACGCCGTCGCCCAGTGCGAGTCCGGCGGCAACTGGTCGATCAACACCGGCAACGGCTACTACGGTGGCCTGCAGTTCACCAACTCCAGCTGGAAGGCCGCCGGCGGCACCAAGTACGCCCCGCGCGCCGACCAGGCCACCAAGAGCCAGCAGATCGCCGTGGCCGAGCGCCTGCTCGCCATCCAGGGCCCGGGCGCCTGGACCTGCGCCGGCGGCCACCTGGGCAAGGGCAACTCGAACGCCACGGCCGAGGGCGGCTCCTCGCAGGGCTCCCACAAGTCCTACAAGTCGAAGCGCTCCTACTCGGCGCCGCAGCACTCCTCGCGGTCCGAGGCCCGGAAGCAGGGCGAGGAGCTGGCGCGCAAGACCCCGGCCCCGTCCCACAAGTCGGCGCCGAAGTCGAACCCGAAGGGCAACTACACCGTCAAGTCCGGTGACACCCTCGCCAAGATCGCTGCTTCCCACGGCACCAACTGGAAGTCGGTCTACGAGAACAACAAGTCCGTCATCGGCGGTAACCCCAACCTGATCTTCCCGGGTCAGAAGCTGGCCGTCTGAGCCCGCTGAAACCTGACGGCCTCCGGGTGACCGTGTCGCCCCGTACGTACGGCGGTGCGTACGGCACGGCACCCACCCGGGGCCGGGCCGCTCGCACCGGGAATCCGCTCATCCCGTGAGACCGCCCCGCCACGGCGTGTGAACCCCCGCACGCGCCGCGGCGGGGCTTCTCCGTTCCCTCCCGCCGCCGCTCCGGGGCCCGGCGGGCCGCCCGGGCCGCCCGTCCGGGCCCCACCCGGCCCACTTCCCCGTACAGCGAACATTGCGCCCATACGTCCCGTGAACAGGGGCTTTGCGGGTGTATTCGTCCCACGGACCGGGCTGGCGGCGAGCGGAACCCCGGGAGGCCGTTAGGCTCGTGCTGCAGAACTCCAGACACCCATGAAGGAGACAACGTGCCGTCCATCGACGTCGTCGTAGCTCGCGAGATCCTCGACTCGCGAGGCAATCCCACGGTCGAGGTCGAGGTCGGCCTCGACGACGGCAGCACCGGCCGTGCCGCCGTTCCGTCCGGCGCCTCGACCGGCGCCTTCGAGGCCATCGAGCTGCGGGACGGGGACCCGAACCGCTACCAGGGCAAGGGCGTGGAGAAGGCCGTCCTCGCGGTCATCGAGCAGATCGGCCCGGAGCTGGTCGGCTACGACGCCACCGAGCAGCGCCTGATCGACCAGGCCATGTTCGACCTGGACGCCACCGACAACAAGGGCTCGCTCGGCGCCAACGCCATCCTCGGCGTCTCGCTGGCCGTCGCGCACGCCGCCTCCGAGGCCAGCGACCTGCCGCTGTTCCGCTACCTCGGCGGCCCGAACGCGCACGTCCTGCCCGTCCCGATGATGAACATCCTGAACGGCGGCTCGCACGCCGACTCCAACGTGGACATCCAGGAGTTCATGATCGCCCCGATCGGCGCGGAGTCCTTCTCCGAGGCGCTGCGCTGGGGCGCCGAGGTCTACCACACCCTCAAGAAGGTGCTCAAGGGCAAGGGCCTGGCCACCGGCCTGGGCGACGAGGGCGGCTTCGCCCCGAACCTCGGCTCCAACCGCGAGGCCCTGGACCTCATCCTGGAGGCCATCAAGGAGGCCGGCTACACCCCCGGCCAGGACATCGCGCTCGCGCTGGACGTCGCCGCCTCCGAGTTCTACAAGGACGGCGTCTACGAGTTCGAGGGCCAGCGGCGCACCGCCGAGGAGATGACCGCGTACTACGCGGAGCTGGTCGACGCCTACCCGCTGGTCTCCATCGAGGACCCGCTGTTCGAGGACGACTGGGACGGCTGGAAGGTCATCACCGACCGCCTGGGCACCAAGGTGCAGCTGGTCGGCGACGACCTGTTCGTCACCAACCCGGAGCGCCTGGCCCGCGGCATCGAGGAGGGCTCCGCCAACGCCCTGCTGGTCAAGGTCAACCAGATCGGCTCGCTGACCGAGACCCTGGACGCCGTCGAGCTGGCCCAGCGCAACGGCTTCAAGTGCATGATGTCGCACCGCTCCGGCGAGACCGAGGACGTCACCATCGCCGACCTGGCCGTCGCCACCAACTGCGGCCAGATCAAGACCGGCGCCCCGGCCCGCTCCGAGCGCGTCGCCAAGTACAACCAGCTGCTGCGCATCGAGGAGATCCTCGACGACGCGGCCGTGTACGCGGGCCGCACCGCCTTCCCGCGGTTCCGCCTCGCGGACTGACCAGCACGGCAAGGGCTGATCCGGCTGATCCTTCCGGGGCCGCGCGGCCCCGGCGGCAGTCAATGACGTACGTCCCCGGCGGCGGTCCCGTACCGTTGCCGGGGACGTACGTGCTCCGGGCCGCACCGGCCCGGGCCGCTCACCCAGGGAGGGCGACGTGTCCGCGGAACGGTTCTCCACCGCGACCCGGCTCAAGGCGCTCGGCGAGCAGGCCGCCGCCCGCGTCCAGCGCGCCCGCCCGCGCCGCCGCGGCCGCCTGACCGGCCGCGCGGCACTGCTCGCCCTGGTCCTGTGCTCGCTGGTCGTCGCCCTGGCCTACCCCACCCGGCAGTACATCTCGCAGCGCGCCGAGATCGCCGACCAGCGCCGCCAGGCCGAGCGGGCCGCGCAGCGCGCCGACGAGCTGCGCGACGAGAAGGCCCGCTGGCAGGACCCCGAATACGTACGGCAGCAGGCCCGGCTGCACCTCCACTACGTCATGCCGGGGGAGACCGGCTACATCGTCCAGGACGGCTCCGGCGACGGAAAGCGGCGCACGGGCCGGGGCGCCGCGGAACGTCCCTGGTACGACAACATCTGGAACGGCCTGGACGCCGCCGACAAGTAGCCTGGCCCGGGCACCTGAGCTGCCCCGCCCTCCTGCCCGGCACCACCACACAACCGAAAGCATCATGTCCGTGTCTGAACACCGCATGCCCCCGCCGCAGACCGAGCGCACCGAACCGACCGAGGCGGACATCGCGGCCTTCAAGGAACAGCTCGGCCGCCCGCCGCGCGGCCTGCGCGCCATCGCGCACCGCTGCCCCTGCGGGCAGCCGGACGTCGTCGAGACCGCCCCGCGCCTGGAGGACGGCACCCCCTTCCCCACGCTCTACTACCTCACCTGCCCGCGCGCGGCCTCCGCGATCGGCACGCTGGAGGCCAACGGCGTGATGAAGGAGATGACCGAGCGGCTGGGCCGGGACCCGGAGCTGGCCGCGAAGTACCGCGCCGCCCACGAGGACTACATCCGGCGCCGTGACGCCATCGAGGAGCTCAAGGGATTCCCGAGCGCGGGCGGCATGCCGGACCGGGTCAAGTGCCTGCACGTCCTGGTCGGCCACTCGCTGGCGGCGGGCCCCGGCGTGAACCCGCTCGGCGACGAGGCGCTGGCGATGCTGCCGCAGTGGTGGCGCAAGGGCCCGTGCGTGAACCCCTGCCAGGAGCCCGGTGAAGGAGAAGGCGAATGAAGCGCGTGGCCGCCGTCGACTGCGGCACCAACTCCATCCGCCTGCTCGTCGCCGACCTCGACCCGGCGACCGGCGAGCTGAAGGACCTGGACCGCCGGATGACGATCGTGCGCCTGGGCCAGGGCGTGGACCGCACCGGCCGCCTGGCCCCCGAGGCCCTGGAGCGCACCTTCGCGGCCTGCCGCGAGTACGCCGGCGTCATCGAGGACCTGGGCGCCGAAGCCGTCCGCTTCGTCGCCACCTCCGCCTCCCGCGACGCGGAGAACCGCGACGACTTCGTACGCGGCGTGGTGGACATCCTCGGTGTCGAGCCCGAGGTGATCACCGGCGACCAGGAGGCCGAGTTCTCCTTCACCGGCGCGACGAAGGAACTCACCGGCCGCACCGACCTCGACGTCCCCTACCTGGTCGTCGACATCGGCGGCGGCTCGACGGAGTTCGTCCTCGGCTCGGACGCCGTGCGCGCCGCCCGCTCCGTGGACATCGGCTGCGTCCGGATGACCGAACGCCACCTCGTACGGGACGGCCGGATCATCGCCGACCCGCCCGGCGAGGAGCAGATCAACGCCATCGAGGCGGACATCGCCCGGGCCCTGGACCAGGCGGCGGAAACCGTCCCCCTCCCCGAGGCCCGCACCCTGGTCGGCCTGGCCGGCTCGGTCACCACCGTCGCCGCCATCGCCCTCGGCCTGAGCGAGTACGACTCCGCCGCCATCCACCACTCCCGCATCCCCCTGGACCGGGTCCGCGAGATCACCCACCGCCTCCTCACCACCACCCACGAGGAGCGCGCCCGGATCCCGGCCATGCACCCGGGCCGCGTGGACGTCATCGCCGCGGGCGCCCTCGTCCTCCTGTCGGTCATGGAACGGACCGGGGCGGCGGAGGTCGTGGTCTCGGAGCACGACATCCTGGACGGGATCGCCTGGAGCTGCGCGTAGGCGCTGAGCGACGGCCGCCCGGCTCGACGGCCGGGCGGCCGGGCCGTCAGATGTTCCGGCAGACGTCGCGCCGGTCGCCGACTTCGACGACGAGGATGGTGAGTTCGCCGTCCTCGACCTGGTAGGCGACCCGGTAGTTGCCGACTCGGAGCCGGTAGAGACCGGACGGACCGATGAGCTTCTTGACGTCGACGTCTTCCCGGTACGGGTCGTCGCCGAGCGCGGTCAGCGCGGCCAGGATGCGCATCGCGGCAGGCCGGTCGATGGCCCGCAGCCGCCGCTGCGCCGCCGCGGTGAAGCGGAACGCGTATTTCATGCGGCGTCTTGGTCGCGCTCGGTGAAGAGATCCGCCAGCAGTTCCGCCATCGTCACCGTGGGGCCGCCTTCGGCCAGGACTGCTTCCGCTTCGCGCGCCAGCATCATGTCGGCCGCTTCCTCCAGCGCTTCGAAGTCCGCGATCGGAACCACGGCCGCCACTGGAGCGCCGTTACGCGTGATGACCGTCGGAATGCCTTCCTCGGCCCGGTTGATGTGGTCCGCGAGGTGCGCGCGGGCGTCCCGTACGGTCACGGTGTTCTCCGTCATGGCGGCAGCGTACGCATGTCCGTGTACACGGGCTTCGCTCCGCGGATTCAGGGTGCTCGACTGCCCCTCGTCCAGGGGCCATCCGCCCCTTCGGGGCCGCTGAAGGCCCCCTTCCGCGAAAAACTTCGTGAAACTCTTCACATGAAAAAACCGCCCACCGGTCGCACAAACCGGGCACCAGGCCCTACTTCTGAGGCCGTAGGCCCCTGACGCCGCAAAAATGTGCGGTTTCAGCGGTGTTAAAGAGATCCTTACGGGGCGGCTGGTCCACCCGTTCCCGAGGTCGCAATCCCTGATCAACGGGGGTGTCCAACGCTTCGGAGGGTACGGTGGTTCCCCCGTGGAGCTATGGCGTCGATCACGAAGGCGCGGAGTGTAGCAGATGCCCCCCGCAACCTTGTGAAGGGGCTCACGAGGGGTGCTCCGAGTGGGGGTGGATACTCGATTGCATGAGCACCACGGAGCGTCCCAGGATCCTCGTTGTAGGCGGTGGGTACGTAGGTTTGTACGCGGCACGCCGCATCCTCAAGAAGATGCGGTACGGCGAGGCGACGGTCACGGTCGTCGACCCGCGCTCGTACATGACGTACCAGCCCTTCCTCCCTGAAGCTGCTGCCGGCAGCATCTCTCCCCGCCACGTCGTGGTGCCGCTGCGACGCGTGCTCCCGAAGGCGGAGGTCCTCACCGGCCGCGTCACCACGATCGACCAGGACCGCAAGGTCGCCACGATCGCGCCGCTGGTCGGCGAGGCGTACGAGCTGCCCTTCGACTACCTGGTCATCGCCATGGGCGCGGTCTCCCGCACCTTCCCGATCCCCGGCCTCGCCGAGAACGGCATCGGCATGAAGGGCATCGAGGAGGCCATCGGCCTGCGCAACCACGTGCTGGAGCAGCTCGACAAGGCCGACTCCACGACCGACGAGGAGGTCCGCCGCAAGGCGCTGACCTTCGTCTTCGTCGGCGGCGGCTTCGCCGGCGCGGAGACCGTCGGCGAGGTCGAGGACATGGCCCGCGACGCCGCGAAGTACTACAAGAACGTCAAGCGCGAAGACATGCGCTTCATTCTGGTCGACGTCGCGGACAAGATCCTGCCCGAGGTCGGCCCGAAGCTCGGCGCGTACGGCAAGGAGCACCTGGAGAGCCGCGGGGTCGAGATCTACCTCGGCACCAGCACCAAGTCCTGCGTCGACGGCCACGTGGTGCTGAGCAACGACCTGGAGGTCGACGCCAACACCATCGTGTGGACCGCCGGCGTCAAGCCGAACCCGGCGCTCTCCCGCTTCGGTCTGCCGCTGGGCCCGCGCGGCCACGTGGACACCCAGGCCACCCTCCAGGTGCAGGGCACCGACTACATCTGGGCGGCCGGCGACAACGCCCAGGTCCCGGACCTGGTCGGCCGCAAGGCGGGCAACGAGAACGCCTGGTGCCCGCCGAACGCCCAGCACGCGCTGCGCCAGGCCAAGGTCCTCGGCGACAACGTGATCTCCGGTATGCGGGGCTTCCCGCAGAAGGAGTACAGCCACGCCAACAAGGGCGCGGTCGCGGGCCTGGGTCTGCACAAGGGCGTCGCGATGATCGTCCTGGGCAAGACCAAGATCAAGCTGAAGGGCCGGCTGGCCTGGTACATGCACCGCGCGTACCACGGCATGGCGATGCCGACCTTCAACCGCAAGATCCGCGTCTTCGCCGACTGGACCCTCGGCATGTTCCTCAAGCGCGAGATCACCTCGCTCGGCGCCATGGAGAACCCCCGCGAGGAGTTCTACGAGGCCGCCAAGCCGGCCCCGGCGCCCGCCGCCGCGGCCGACGACAAGGCGAAGGCCGACGACAACAGCGACAAGGCGAAGGCCAAGGCTTCCTGACCTTCCCGTTGGGGTGACGCCGCCCGGCGCGCGTCCCCCGTACACCACCGCCGAAGGGGCGGCTGCCATCCGTGGTGCGGCCGCCCCTTCGGCGTATTCGTTGTGGCGCACCGTGGTCGTTTTGCTGTTCCCTTACGAACGAGCGGGACTACCGGGACTCCCGAACGGCGTTTACGTGGTGGGTGAAACTTCTTCACCCGTCCCGTCAACACGGAGGTGTGCGACATGGCCGACGCCGCTGGACGGCTCTCCAAGCTCGCCGAGGAGGTGCTGGGAGCCCCGCTCCCGGTCCGCATCCGCGCCTGGGACCGCAGCGAGTACGGCCCGCCGGGAGCACCCGTGCTGGTGATACGCAACCGCCGCGCCCTTCGCCGTCTCCTGTTCAAACCGGGCGAGTTGGGCCTCGCGCGCGCTTGGGTGGCCGGTGACATCGACGTGGAGGGCGATCTGTACAAGGCCCTGGACCTGTTGTCGGGGCTGATCTGGGAACGCGGTACGGCCGCCGAGAAGCCACAGCGTGCCGCCGTCCTGCGCGCTCTGGCCAAGCCGGAGATCCGCGCCGCTGCCCGCGAACTGGTGGCCCTGGCGGGCCTCCCCGTACCGCCCAAGCCGCCCGCCGAAGAGGCCCCCAAGAGCCACGGCCCGCTGCACACCCTGCGCCGCGACAAGGAAGCCATCAGCCACCACTACGACGTGGGCAACGACTTCTACGAGCTGGTGCTCGGCCCGTCGATGGTCTACTCGTGCGCGTACTGGGAGGGCCCGGACGCCACCCTGGAAGAGGCCCAGCGCGACAAGCTGGACCTGATCTGCCGCAAGCTGCGCCTGGAGGAGGGACAGCGGCTGCTCGACGTGGGCTGCGGCTGGGGCTCGATGGCGCTGCACGCGGCCCGTGAGTACGGCGTACGGGTCGTCGGCATCACCCTCTCCGAGGAACAGGCCGCCTACGGCCGCAAGCGCGTCGCCGAGGCCGGTCTCGCGGACCGTATCGAGATCCGTGTCCAGGACTACCGCGAGGTCCACGACGAGCCGTTCGACGCGATCTCCTCGATCGGCATGGCCGAGCACGTCGGCCGCGCCCGCTACGCCGAGTACGCCGCCGACCTGTACGCGCTGCTCAAGCCCGGCGGACGGCTGCTCAACCACCAGATCGCGCGCCGCCCGCTGGCGGACGAGGACTCCTACCACGTCGACGAGTTCATCGACCGGTACGTCTTCCCGGACGGCGAGCTGGCCCCGGTCGGCCGCACCGTCGGGCAGCTGGAGGACGCCGGGTTCGAGGTACGGGACGTGGAGGCGATCCGCGAGCACTACGCGCTGACGCTGCGCGCCTGGGTGGCCAACCTGGAGGCGCACTGGAAGGAGGCGGTACGGCTGACGACGCCGGGCCGGGCCCGGGTGTGGCGGCTGTACATGGCCGCCTCCGCGCTGTCCTTCGAGCGCAACCGGATAGGCGTCAACCAGGTCCTGGCCGTCCGCACGCCGGAGTCCGGCACCTCGGGGCTGCCGCTGCGCGCCCGCGAGTGGCGCGGCTGACCGAACGGGAACACGACGGAGCCCCGGTGTCCGGACCGCGCGCGGCGGCCGGACACCGGGGCTCCGTCGTGCCGGCTATTCGGCCTTGATCGCCGCCAGCATGTTCAGCTTCGCGGCCCGCCGGGCCGGCCACAGCGCGGCCAGCATGCCGACCACCGCGGCGAGCGCCAGGAAGATGCCCATCCGGCCCCACGGCAGCACCAGCTCGTAGGTGTCCATCGAGGCGCCGATCAGCTCACCGGCCGCCCAGCCGAAGAAGACGCCCAGGCCGATGCCGAGGACCCCGCCGAACAGCGCGATCACCAGCGACTCCAGCCGCACCATCCGCTTGATGCCGACCCGGTCCAGGCCGATCGCCCGCAGCATGCCGATCTCCTGCTGCCGCTCGAAGACCGACATGGCCAGGGTGTTGACCACGCCGAGCACCGCGACGACCACGGCCATGGCGAGCAGCCCGTAGAGCATGTTCAGCATCAGGTTGACCATCTGCGCGATGCCCTCGGACACGTCCTTCTTGTCCTGGACGGAGATCGCCGGGTTCTTGCCGAGGGTTTCGACCAGGGCGTCCTTGGTGGCCTCGGTGGCGCCGTCCTTGGTCTTGACCATCACCTGCATGTCGGTGGGGTGCTTCTGGTGCGGGGCCAGCACGGAGGTGTCCAGCATGATCCCCTGGAGCATGTCGTTGCCCTCGTAGACGCCGGAGACGGTGAGGCGGCCCTTCTCGCCGTCCTCGAACGTCGCCGCGAAGGTCGAGCCGACCTGCCAGCCGTGCCGGTTCGCCGTGCCGCTGTCGACGACCGCGCGGTTCGCCTTCGCCTCGCCGAGCCCGTCGAAGGAGCCCGCGGTGAACTTCAGGTTCGTCAGCTCACCGATCGCCTTGCCGTCGACCCCGGTCAGGTACTCCGTCTCGCCGCCGATCCGGGCGGGGGAGTTGCGCAGCGGACTGGAAGCGGTGACCTTCGGGTCGGCCGCCAGCTTCTTCGCCACGTCGGGGGAGAGCGGGCCGCGGTTGGCCATGCCGACGACGTAGTCCGCCTTCAGGGCGTCGGTCGCCATCTTGTCGACGCCCTTCTGGACGCTGCCCGCGATCACGGTCAGGCCGGTGACCAGGGTGAGCCCGATCATCAGGGCGGAGGCCGTGGCGGCCGTGCGGCGCGGGTTGCGCACCGCGTTCTGCCGGGCCAGCTTGCCCGAGATGCCGAAGGCGCGCAGGACGGGCGCGGCGGCCGCGATCAGCGGGCGGGACAGCAGCGGCGTCAGCACGAAGACACCGATCAGCAGCAGCCCGGCGCCCAGGCCCATCAGCGCCTTGCCCTCGTCGGCGCCCACGGCGGTGGCACCCAGCACGCAGGCGGTGCCCGCGGCGGCCAGCACCGCGCCGATGGCGTTCCGTACGACCAGGGACTTGGTGGTCGCCGCGGCGTGCACGCTGTTCATCGCGGCGACCGGCGGGATCTTCGCGGCGCGGCGGCCCGGCAGCCAGGCGGCGAGCACCGTCACCACGATGCCGACCAGCAGCGAGGCGACGACCGTGGACGGGGCCACGACCAGCGGGCCGTCCGGGACGGTGCCGAGCGCGCCGGTCAGCGCGCGCAGCCCGGCGCCGATGCCGATACCGGCCAGCAGGCCCGTGACGGCGGCGACCGCGCCGACCACGAACGCCTCGATGAGCACCGAGCGGGTGACCTGGCGGCGGCTCGCGCCGACCGCCCGCATCAGGGCCAGCTCCTTGGTGCGCTGGGCGACCAGCATGGTGAAGGTGTTGGCGATGATGAAGATGCCGACGAAGAGCGCGATGCCCGCGAAGACCAGCAGGCCGGTCTTCATGCTGTCCATGCTCCTGGCGATCATCTCGGCCTGGTCGTCGGCGAGCTTCTTGCCGGTGACGGCCTCGGCGGTGTCCGGGAGGATCTTGTCGACCGCGGCCTTCAGGGCCTCCTGGGACGTGCCGGGCGCGGCCTTGACGTCGATCTCGCTGAACCCGCCGGGCATGGCGAACAGCCGCTGCGCGGTGGCGGTGTCGAACAGCGCGAGGCTGCCGCCCGCGGCGACCGCGCCGTCCTCGGTGGTGAAGATGCCGGAGACCTTCGCCTCGCGGACCGGCCCGTCGACGGACAGCCGTACGGTGTCGCCGACCTTGTAGCCGGTCTTCTCGGCGGTCCCGGAGTCCAGGGCGACCTGGCCGGCGCCCTGGGGCGCGGTCCCCGACGTCATCGGGAAGCGGTCGTCCTTGCCGTCCGGGCCCGGGAAGTAGTTGCGGCCCCGGGAGCTGAAGCCGCTGCCGACGAGCTTGCCGCTCTTGTCGGCGATGGCGGTGAAGCCCTCGACGGTGCCGGTGGCGCCGGCGGCGCCCGGGACCTTGCCCGCCTTGTCGAGCAGCGCCCGGCTCAGCTTGGGCGCCGGTCCCGGCGTGGCGTCGGCGGCGTCCGAGCGGTGCGGCTGGACGGCCACGTCGACACCGGAGAAGCCCTTCTGCGAGCTCTTCTGCTGGGCGTCGGAGAGGGTGGAGGTGAAGACCAGGGTGCCGGAGACGAAGGCCACGCCGAGCATGACGGCGAGGACGGTCATCAGCAGCCGGGCCTTGTGCGCGAGCACGTTGCGCACGGCGGTACGGAACATCGTCAGTCCTGTGGGAGAAGGGCGGTGGACGGGCTGCGGGCGCGGGTCAGCTGACCCGGCCCCTGGCGTCGAAGCCCTTCATGCGCTCCAGCACCCGGTCGGCGGTGGGGTCGGTCATGTCGTCGACGATCCGCCCGTCGGCGAGGAAGACGACGCGGTTCGCGTAGGCCGCCGCCACCGGGTCGTGGGTCACCATCACCACGGTCTGGCCCAGTTCCCGTACGGAGTTGCGCAGGAAGCCCAGCACCTCGGCGCCGGAGCGGGAGTCGAGGTTGCCGGTGGGCTCGTCGGCGAAGATGATCTCGGGGCGGGAGGCCAGCGCGCGGGCCACCGCGACGCGCTGCTGCTGGCCGCCTGAGAGCTGGCTCGGCCGGTGCTTGAGCCGCCCGGACAGGCCCACCGTCTGCACGACCCGGTCCAGCCACTGCCGGTCGGGCTTGCGGCCCGCGATGTCCATCGGCAGCGTGATGTTCTCCAGCGCGGTCAGGGTTGGCAGCAGGTTGAACGCCTGGAAGATGAAGCCGATCTTGTCGCGGCGCAGCCGGGTCAGGTGCTTGTCCTTCAGGCCGTTCAGCTCGGTGTCGCCTATCAGGGCCGAGCCGCGGGAGATCGCGTCGAGCCCGGCCATGCAGTGCATGAGCGTGGACTTCCCGGAGCCGGACGGGCCCATGATCGCGGTGAACTCGGCCTGCCGGAACTCGACCGAGACCTGGTCCAGCGCGACCACCTGGGTCTCGCCCTGTCCGTAGACCTTGGTGAGATCCGTGGCGCGGGCGGCCACCGTGGTGCGGGTGGCGGTGGGAACGCCGGTGTGGGGGCTGGTCACGGGAAGGGACTCCTGTCGCACGTCGGAACTGTCGGGGCCGGTGGAACGCGGCCCTTTCCATCGTGGGGGAGGCTTCGGTACGACAACGTCAGCCCGTGAGCCGGTCCTGGGGGAGCCCTGCGGGGTATCCGTACGGCCCTTCGGTCATCCCTGGGTATGACGGCGACCCCGAGGAGCAGGGGGCGGGGAGGGCGCTCGCGGGGGCGCACGCACGGCATCGAGTTTCCGTCAATCCGGGCCCGGCCCGGGGCGGGCGCCGGAACGGCGAGGGTGGGCCGCAGGCATGTGCCGAAGGCCCGTACCAGCCGCTGATGAACCCTCAGTTGCCAAGAAAATAAGACAACCTCGGGAAGACGGCCCCCTGTTCAGACGGTACCGCGGGCTAGGCTCGTGCTGCCCCCTTTGAGGTGGCATGGGGGATCCCAGGCCCGGATGGTGGAATGCAGACACGGCGAGCTTAAACCTCGCTGGCCTTCGGGCCGTGCCGGTTCAAGTCCGGCTCCGGGCACAGCACATGGGCGCCGGCGCCGTGGACCGGCCCGCCCGCCGCGCGGTCGTTCCGCGGCGCCCGCCCGCCACCGTCCCGCCGTCGGCAGGTGTCCGCAAGCGGACCGCGCGGATCCGGTCCCGGCCGGCTCCCGCCCCGGCCTCGCGCTACGGCTGCTCCCGATCGTACGGGCGGTGCGCGTCCTCGTCCCCCGGCTTGACGCCCTCGTCGGCCCCGGCGTACCGGCCGTCCCCGTCGCCCGCGGCCCCTTCGGAGGACATCCCGCTGCCGGGCGGCCAGGCCGGACGGATCCCGGCCGGTACGGCGGCCAGCGCGTGGCCGACGGTGGGGAAGCAGGCCAGCGCGTCCACGGCCCGGGTGACCAGGAGGACGTGCAGGACGCGGACGCCCAGGGAGGCGAGCAGCAGCCGCCCGTTCAGCCGCCGGCACAGCCACTCCAGGGCGAGCAGGCAGTTCAGGCCGCGGGAGTCGCAGAACCGCAGCGCGGTCAGGTCCAGCACCAGGAACCGGTGCCCGGCGGCGATCACCGCCCCGGACTCGTCCAGGAACTGCCGCTCGGCGTGCACATCCAGTTCCCCGGCCACCCGGAGCACCGCGCACTCCTCGGCGTCGACGACCGTGGTGATCGTCAGGCGCCGTTTGCCTTGGGACATCGCTCCTCCACGTGTGCGCCCGGCCGGGCCGGGCTCCCGGGGCGAATCCCCGTTACCGCCCAGTGTGCCGGGCGGGGCTGTCCGGGCCCGCGGCGCCGGGTCGCTCCGGCAGGCCGTCCGGGCCGCCCGGACGCCGTCGGCACCGGCCCGGAGCCGGGCGGGACGGCCGCATTCGGCGCACCCCGCGAATGCGCGCGGCCGTGGATAGCGCAAGCATTTCCACGGGGGAAACGCTGGTGCTGCAAATGGTCGCACTTCGGACCCGAACAGATATATCACATGGCAGTGCGTGTTCGATCGGAAGCGGTCGCGGTAGACATCCGGTGTCACATTTCTGCGCACGAGGAGAGAAAGCATGCGCAAGTTCATCGGTCGTACCGCCGGCTCGGTCGCCATCGCCGCCCTTGCCATCGTTCCGCTCTCGGGCATGGCCTCCGCAGCGTCCTGGGACGACGCGCCGCGCCACACCTCCGGCAGCAACTGCGCTGCCAAGTACGGCAAGTTCCACTGTGACCGCGTGCACAAGGAGCACAACGAGTACAACGACAACAAGGCGTACACGTACAGCGACAACGACACATACAAGTTCAAGTACAAGAAGAACGTCACCAAGGTCGGCCTGGCGATCGGCAACGTCGAGCAGTGAACCGACTCCGGCGGGACGGGCGGCACCGCGTGCCGCCGGTCCGCTGAGACCTCGAAAGGCCCCGCGGCGCGCGGGGCCTTTCTCTGTGCGGTGGCGGTGCGGCGGGATTATGACAGCAGATCCGGGAAAAGGCGCGGCGAGTGCGGCGGTGGCGGTTTCGTTCATTCACGCGACACCGAACGCCCGCGACCGGTTTCCGCAACTTCCGCTCGACCGGTGTCCGGCCGGCCGCCCGGCAGTGCGGTGATATGTGTCTACGGTTTCGTGGCATTCGGGTGAACCGGCGAAACTGAACTTGCGGACGCGAGTTGTCCAGGACGCTCCGGAAACGGACACTCCGCTTCGAGAAGGGTGAATCGTGATCAAGAAGTTCCTGGCCACCACGGCCGTAGCTGCGTCCATCGTCGGTGTCTCGGCCATGGCGGCTCCGCAGGCCATGGCGGTCGGCGACGGACGCGGCACATCGACCGCCAACGGCAACGGCGCGGGGCAGGCGTTTGGCAACTCCGAAACCGAGGGCGACATGTCCCCGCAGCTGAGCCTGATCCAGGGCACGCTCAACAAGCCCTGCCTCGGCATCCCGATCCAGAACGTGCAGAACATCGTGGCGCTGATCAACATCGGCGTACAGGACATCCTGTCCTCGGACCAGAACCAGCAGTGTGTCGAGAACTCGACCGAGTCGCAGGGCGACCAGGCGCTGTCGCACATCATCGACAAGCTGCCGCTGCTGTCCGAGAACGGCGTCAACAACAGCTGAGCCGGAGTACCGTAAAAGGCCCGGGACGTCGGTTCTCTCCTCCTGATCGACTCGGGCCTTTGCGCTTGACGAAAAGCGCGCAGTTCCGGCTGGTCTTCTATCCTGGCCCGCGCTGAACCATCTGGGCGATTCCTCGTGAAAATCGACTTCTCGGGAGTTTCGTCAGCGCGGACGAATCGTTACGAATATTGGTGGCGGTGTTACGGGCAATCCTGAGGACGCCCGTGCGGCACGAAGGACGTGACCGTTTCAGACTCCGCTGCGGAAAGGGCTGAAAGTGAAGTACGCGAAGGTTGCCGCAGTCGCTGCTGGAACGCTCATGGCGGTCGGGGCCGCCACCCCGGCGTTCGCCGACGCGGGTACCTCGGGCGCCGCGCAGAATTCCCCCGGCGTCCTCTCCGGCAACGTCCTGCAGATCCCGATTCACATCCCGGTCAACCTCTGCGGGAACTCGATCGACATCATCGGGCTGCTGAACCCGGCGTTCGGCAACACCTGCGTCAACGACTGACGTATCGCGTCGGACGGGTAGCAGAGGATGGAGCGAAAGGCCCCGGCGCGCCAGCCAAGCGTGCCGGGGCCGGTCGCGTTCGAGGGGGCCGGGAAGCGGCGAAACGGTTGGGTTTCTCTTTCGGGCCGAAATCGTTGAACACCAAAAGGGCGGTGGTCCGGGCAATGCCGGAAAGGTCGCGCGGCGCATTGGCTTGCGATCGCCGAAAGCACCGCTCAGGAAAGGACAGCGGAAAGTGAAGTACGCAAAGACTGCCGCGTTTTTGGCTGGTTCCGCCATGGCCCTGGGAGTGGCGTCCCCTGTTTTCGCCGGTACCCCGGGCCAGGGGCCGAGTTTCAGCATCAACGGTGGGCTTGCGGAAGCTCTGAAGAACAAGCAGCTGGACGGCCGACAGCTGGACCCGGTGGTCAGGACGGTCGAGGAGACTTCCAGTGACCTCCAGGATTCCCCCGCCACGAGGAAACTGGTGCGCGCCGTCGGTGATGTCGCCCAGAAGACGCCGGGGCTCAAGGGCGTCGAGGTGGCCAAGGCGTCCGGAAAGTAGCCCGTTCCGCGATTTGCTGCCGGTCGCGGCCGAATTCCCGGGGCGTCACGGTCAGTAAGAGACGGCCGCTGTGCCGGTCGGCGGCACAGCTGTTCCCCTCAGTTGTGCACCACATCATTTGAGTGATGGAGCAAAACCAAGCTCGGCACACCGAGTTGTTCACACTGCCCCGGGTGAAGAGCATCCCGAAACGCGAAGGATCACACATGATCAAGAAGGCGCTGGCAACAGTAGCCACGGCTGCTTCTGTCGTAGGTATCGCGGCCGCCGCCGCCCCAGAGGCATCGGCGGTCGGCGACGCCCGCAAAATCGGCACCTATAACGGCAACGGTGCGGCCCAGGTGTACGGCAACATGTCCACGATGGGGAACATGAGCCCGCAGTTCGCGCTCATCCAGGGCTCGTTCAACAAGCCCTGTATCGCGCTGCCGGTCCAGGACGTGCAGAACCTCGTGGCCCTGGTCAACATCGGTCTGCAGGACATCCTGTCCTCGGACCAGACCCAGACGTGTGTCGAGAACTCGTCCCAGGTCCAGGGTGACGGGCCGCTGTCGCACCTCATCGACAAGCTCCCCATCCTCTCCGTCAACGGCACCAACAACCAGTGACGGGCACCGTCGCCGCGTGAACGGTGTGAGGGCCCGCAATGCCGCCGGCCGGCAGCGCGGGCCCTTTTCCTGTGCCGCCGCCGGCGGCCGCGCCGCGGTCAGCCGGTCTCGTCGTCCGGCTTCTCCAGCAACGCACGGCGCAGACTCATCAGGGCCTCGAAATCGGCGACCCGGGCAAAGCGGCCGAGCAGGGTGTCGACGCCGGCGTCGTCGCCGCGGCGCACCGCGTCGACGATTTCCTCTTGCACGCGAGTCGCGTCCCTCGGGGCTGCCATACGTGAATCTTTGTCCTTTCGCTGTCCGGCGGACCGGGGAATCGTCCCCGTCCGGTGCCGCCGAAAGCCACACGGAAGAGTGGGACACCGGTCCGGGAACTGGAATGTCGATCTGTTCGGGTGATGATGCGCAACTTTCCCGGCCGTGACCGGTTGTTGCTTACAGGGCTCCCTTCGTCATGGGAGTTCATTTCCTGAAGGGGTTTCGAGATGAACAAGATGATGGCGGGCGTGGCGGTTGCCGCGTCTCTGGTCGGTATCTCCGCGGCGGCCGCTCCGCAGGCCATGGCGGTGGGCGACGGCCGTGACACGGGGACGGCCAACGGCAACCACTCGGCCCAGTCGTTCGGCAACAACCGCACCGAGGGCGACATGAGCCCGAGCGCCACGCTCATCGGCAACTCGCTGAACAAGCTCTGCATCGGTATCCCGATCCAGAACGTGCAGAACATCGTGGCGCTGATCAACATCGGTGTACAGGACATCCTGTCCTCGGACCAGAACCAGCAGTGTGTCGAGAACTCGACCGAGAGCCAGCAGGACCAGCACCTGTCGCACCTCATCGACAAGCTGCCGCTCCTCTCCCAGAACGGCACCAACAACGAGTGACCGTCACCGGCGGCCGAAGCGCCGGCCGCCGAAATCCGTTGAGGGACCGCACGCCGCCCGCGTACGGTCCCTCGACGGCGTCCGGGCACCTTCTCGGCCTCCCGTACGTCCTCCATACGGAGATCTACCGGCGCACATCGTTCGCGCGCAGGATTGACCACCGGCGGTAGGGGTGAAGATCCTGCTCAAGAACTAGAACGCGCTTTTGCCAAGCCATTACCCTTGTGGGAAGGCCGCGCACGGCGGCCATGGAGGAGTGAGATGAGGAGCAGCAACCCGGTCTTCTCGCGACGGGGGTTCAGCCGCGACAACAACGGCTACGCCGGCTTCAACGCGCCGCCGCAGGCCGGGGGCCCCGCAGCGAACCCCTACGCCGGAACGAACCCGTACGCCCAGCCCGGCAACCCCTACGCCCAGGACGCCGCCCAGGCCGCCCAGGCGCCGTCGTACGCGCCGCAGACCGGCCGGATGACCATGGACGACGTCGTGCTGCGCACCGGCATGACGCTCGGCACGGTCATCGCGGGTGCGGCCGTCGGCTGGATCTTCCTGACCAAGAGCCTCGGCTTCGCCGTCGCCGCCGGCCTGATCGCGATGGTGCTGGGCTTCGTCCAGTCCTTCAAGCGCAAGCCGTCGCCGGCCCTGATCCTGACCTACGCGGCCTTCGAGGGCATCTTCCTCGGCGCGCTCAGCGGCGCGATCAACGACCTCCCGAAGCTGAGCGGCGCGCCCATGCAGGCGGTGATGGGCACCATGGCGGTCTTCGTCGCCATGCTCGTCGCCTACAAGACCCGCATCGTGCGGGTCACCGCCCGCTTCACGCGCTACCTGCTCATCGCGATGCTCGGCTTCGTGCTGCTGTCGATGGTCAACATGCTGTTCATGGTCTTCGGCGGCGGTGACGGCCTCGGCTTCCGCAGCGGCGGCCTGGGCATCCTGTTCGGCGTCGTCGGCGTGGTGCTCGGCGCGCTGTGCCTCGCCCTGGACTTCAAGCAGGTCGAGGACGGCATCGCGTACGGCGCTCCGCGCGAGGAGTCCTGGCTGGCCGCGTTCGGCCTGACGGTGACCCTGGTGTGGATCTACACCGAGCTGCTGCGGCTGATCTCGATCCTGCGGGACTGACGCGGCGCCGCCGGGCTCCCGGGCCCGGCGCCCGGTGCACGGACATGACGAAGGGCCCGTGGGGAACTCCCCGCGGGCCCTTCGGCGTTCCGGGCGGGCACGGTCAGAGTTTGCGCGCTGCGCGCCTGAGGTCGTATTCGTGGACGATCGCCTTGGCGTGCCCGTAGGCGAGGTTGTGCTCGCCCCGGAGCCAGCTGACCTTCTCCTCGAAGCGGAAGAGAGCGGGGCCTTCGTCTACCGTGCGAAGCCAGTCGGACACTTCGCGACCGGTGCAGTGGGGGATACGGGAGAGCAGGTTCCGGTGGGTCTCTTCGGAGAAGAGTTGAGACATCGGCGCCTCCGGACGCGTTCGATGCTGGTCCTTCAGCCCACCGTGCCTGACCGTTCGGGTGTTGGCAACCACCCGGGAGTGGCGCATAAGCTCGGCCTGTGCTTGACGTGACGCCTTTGCAGACCGCTGTGGACGCCCTCGCCGACCGCCTGCGGGCGCTGCCGCAGAGCACTCTGGCGCGCGGTGCGGCGGCCGAAGCGCTCGCCCTCGCCCGCGAGTTGGCGGACCGGGCGCAGCGCCTGGAAAACCCCCGGCGGGAACCGTACGAGCTGCCGGACGCGGGGATGTTCGCGGTCGGCGACCAAGTGGCGGTGGCCGGGCACGACTTGGTGGAGGCGGTGCGCGCCGCGGGGGACGAGCGGGCGCTGACGTCGGCGCTGGAGCTGGTGCGGGCGGCCGCGGGGCGCTGCTGAGGCCGCCGGGGAACGGCTGCTTCCGGCCGGATGTCCGGCGGGACGCGAGGATTCCCGGCGGGACGCGAGGCCTCCCGCCGGCCGTCGGCAGCGCTCAGAGGGACGCGATGACGCGGTCCGCGAGGATGTAGACGCTTTCGGTGGTGGCGGGGCCCCAGGAGAAGGTCAGGGCGAAGGCGCCGGAGACGCCGGAGCCGCCCAGGAGGACCGGGGCGCTGCCTTCGCGCAGGGCCGCGGCGACGCGCTCGGCGGTCTCCCGGTGGCCGGGCGTCATGCAGATCGTGGTGCCGTCGGTGAAGACGTACACGTCCAGGGTGCCCAGCGGGCCGGGGCGGACGTCCGCGAGCGGGGTGCGGTCGCGGGCCAGCTCCTCCAGGCGGTTGACGGTGCGCTCGTGGTCGCCGATGGCGGGCGACGGGGTGAAGTCGGGGTGCGAGGGGTGGCGGCGGCGCGCGGCGGCCAGCTCGGCGGACTCGGTCTCCTCGGCCGTCTCGCTCTCCAGCGCGTCCACCGGCTCCAGGGCGCCCGGGCCGTCCACGGCGTACGGCGCGTCCGGGCCGAGCAGCGGCTCCAGCCCGGCCAGGTCGGCCTGCCGGGGCAGGAAGAACGGGTCGTCCAGCCGCTCGTGCGGGTCGAGGTGGTCGGTGCCGCCGTCCAGCGGGCCCAGCAGGGACGGGGCGTCGGCGGCGTCCCGCGCCTCCTGGGCGGCCCAGAAGGCGCGCGCCTCGGCCAGTTCGCGCTCCCGCTCCTCGGCCAGCGCGTCGGCGACGGCGGCCCGTATGTCGGCGAGCGCGTACTCGGCGGCCGGGGCCGGGCGGGCGGCGGGGATGCTCGCGGCGACGGCCTGCGCCCGGGCCTCGGCGCGGGTCTCGGCGTGCGCGGCGAGCAGTTCGGCGCGCAGCCCGGCGACCTGGCGGCGCAGCGCGTGGGCGGTGTACAGGGCGGCCGCTCCCAGGGCCACGGCGACCGCCGCGGCCAGCAGCAGGGCAAGAGTGATGGCGCTCACTGACGTACTCCCATTAGCAGAATGTCCCCCGACTTCCTACATCAGGCTGCCGGTCGTCGGCGACCGGTCCCAGTGGCCGAGGGCCTGAGCTGGAGGGGGATTTGGACCTGGTGCGTTCGGGTGACACCGCGCTGACCTGCGGGGACACCCCACCTTGGGGGGTTTGGTCACAATCCATGGGGGGTTTTGATCGCGATCTCGTCAACCGGTGAGCCAGGTCACCGATGGTCGCTCTGTGTGCGTCAGTTGGGACACAGGGTGCGGAGGAGGCGCGCCCGTGGGACGTGTGCGGCGCGCGGGGCGGAATGGGCGCCCCACCCGGGGCGCGCGGGGCGGGACGGGCGCCGCACACGGGGCGGGCGGCACCCGCTCCGTACGGTCACCCGCCCCGTACGCCGGCGGACCGCGGGGCTCAGCTCAGGCGCTCGATGACCATCGCCATGCCCTGGCCGCCGCCCACGCACATCGTCTCCAGGCCGAACTGCTTGTCGTGCCACTGGAGGGAGTTGATCAGCGTGGTGGTGATGCGGGCGCCGGTCATGCCGAAGGGGTGGCCGACGGCGATCGCGCCGCCGTTGACGTTCAGCCGGTCCAGGTCGATGCCGAGGTCCCGGTACGAGGGGATCACCTGGGCGGCGAACGCCTCGTTGATCTCCACCAGGTCGATGTCGGAGATGCCCAGGCCCGCGCGCCGGAGCGCCTGCTTGGACGCCTCGACCGGGCCGTAGCCCATGATCTCCGGCGACAGGGCGCTGACGCCGGTGGAGACGATCCGGGCGAGCGGGGTCAGCCCCAGCTCGCGGGCCTTGGTGTCGGACATGATGACGAGGGCCGCGGCGCCGTCGTTGAGCGGGCAGCAGTTGCCGGCCGTCACCAGGCCGTCGGGGCGGAAGACCGGCTTGAGGCCCTGCACGCCTTCGAGGGTGACGCCGGGGCGCGGGCCGTCGTCCTTGCTCACCACCGTGCCGTCCGGGGTGGTCACCGGCGTGATCTCGCGCTCCCAGAAACCGTCCTTGATCGCCTGCTCGGCGAGGTTCTGGGACCGGACGCCGAACTCGTCCATGTCCTGGCGGGTGATGCCCTTGGCGCGGGCCAGGTTCTCGGCGGTCTGCCCCATCGCGATGTACGGGTCGGGCAGCAGGCCGTCCTCGCGCGGGTCGTGCCAGTCGGCGCCCTCCTGCTCGGCGCGGGCGGCGGTGCGCGCCTCCGCGTCGGCGAACAGCGGGTTGTGGGTCTCGGGCAGCCCGTCGGAGGTGCCCTTCACGGAGCGCGAGACGGTCTCGACGCCGGCCGAGACGAACACGTCGCCCTCGCCGGCCTTGATGGCGTGCAGCGCCATCCGGGTCGTCTGGAGGGAGGACGAGCAGTAGCGGGTGACCGTACAGCCGGGCAGGTGGTCCATGCCCATCTGCACGGCGACGATCCGGCCCAGGTTGTGGCCCTGTTCGCCGCCCGGCAGACCGCAGCCGAGCATCAGGTCGTCGATGTCCTTCGGGTCCAGCGCGGGGACCTTGGCGAGCGCGGCCCGGATGATCCCGGCGGTCAGGTCGTCCGGGCGCACGTCCTTCAGGGAGCCCTTGAAGGCGCGGCCGATCGGGGAACGGGCGGCGGACACGATCACGGCTTCGGGCATGACGGCTCCTGGGGAAGGCGGGCGGACGGGCAGGACTGTGGGGGAAGTTACCCGGCCGTAAGGCGGAGGTCACGCAGTCGGCGCTGTGAGACGGGACTCTTTTCTAAGCGGATGCTTATCGCGGTGGGGCCGCGCTCCGGCGGCCCGGCTCAGTCGCCCCGCGGCGCGCGGCCCGTCGCGTCCGCCGCCTCCGAGGGTTCCGCCGCGGGAATCTGCCGTCGGCGCCGGTGCTTGAGCAGGGCCCACGGCGTCCGGGTCGGGGTGACCTCCGTACCGCCCTCGTCGGCGGCCTGGGCGGCGGCCTCGGCGACCGGGAGGATGCCCTCGCGGCGGTACGCCTCCGGGCGCTCCTCCTCGGGCCACAGGCCGAGCGCCGCGCAGAGCGTGGGCAGCACGGCCATCGCGGCGGTGGCGTAGCCCTCGGCGGAGGGGTGGTAGTTGTCGGGGCCGAACAGCTCGCGCGGGTGGGCCTCGAACTCGGGGCCCAGCAGGTCGCCGAGGGAGACCGTACGGGCGCCGTGCGCCACCACGCCGATGGTCTGCGCGGCGGCGAGCTGCCGGGACAGGCGGCGCGCGACCCAGCGCAGCGGCTGGTAGACCGGCTCGATGGTGCCCAGGTCGGGGCAGGTGCCGACGACCACGGCGCAGCCGGCCTCGCGCAGCCGCCGCACCGCCTCGGACAGCAGGCGCACGGAGCGGGCGAGCGGCATGCGGTGGGTCACGTCATTGGCGCCGATCATGATGACGGCGACGTCGGGCGCGGGCTCCGGGCCCTCCAGGACGAGCGTGACCTGCCGGTCGAGGTCGTCGGACTGGGCGCCGGGCAGTGCCACGTTGCGCAGGTCGACCGGGAGCTCCGCGACGGCGGCGAGGCCGGAGGCGAGCAGGGCGCCCGGCGTCTGGCGGGGGCGGTGCACGCCCTGGCCCGCGGCCGTGGAGTCGCCGAGGAAGCACAGCCGCAGCGGCGGCCGGTCGGTGCGGTGGGCGAACGCGGAGCCGTAGCGGCCGTCCGCGCTGGGCGGCACGGCGCTGGAGCCGCCGACCGTACGGCGGGCGAGGCGGACCTCGGTCAGCAGCAGGCCGACACCGGCCACGCCGAGCAGACCGATCCCGCCGCCGCCCACCGCGGCGGCAGCGGCGATCCGCCGTGCCACCCTCGCCCTGGACATCGTCATCGGCATAAGGCCGGGCACCTCCCCGTGCAGTGCGTTCGGAACAGTGGTGGCGGTGGATGGGTGGAGCCGGGCCGGAGCCGGCCGCGGGGCCCGGTACGGGATGTCTGGTGGCCGGAACAAGAAGCGCTACAACAAGGTGGTGCCCCGTCGGGCGGGCCGCGCAACGCGCGGCGCCCTCCCGGGAGCGGGCAATAGGCTGGTCGGATGGGCGCAGGACAGCGCGCCCCCGACAGCGGAGACCACCGTGCAGTTTTACGAATCCATGATCGAGCTCGTCGGCGACACCCCGCTGGTGAAGCTCAACAACGTCACCCGAGGCATCCAGGCGACCGTCCTGGTGAAGGTCGAGTACTTCAACCCGGGCGGGTCCGTGAAGGACCGGATCGCGGTGCGGATGATCGAGGCCGCCGAGCAGTCCGGCGAGCTGAAGCCGGGCGGCACCATCGTCGAGCCGACCTCGGGGAACACCGGGGTGGGCCTGGCGATCGTGGCCCAGCAGAAGGGCTACAAGTGCATCTTCGTCTGCCCGGACAAGGTGTCCACCGACAAGATCAACGTACTGCGCGCGTACGGCGCCGAGGTCGTGGTCTGCCCGACCGCGGTGGACCCCGAGCACCCGGACTCGTACTACAACGTCTCGGACCGGCTGGTCCGTGAGACCCCGGGCGCCTGGAAGCCGGACCAGTACAGCAACCCGAACAACCCGCGTTCGCACTACGAGACGACCGGTCCCGAGCTGTGGGAACAGACCGAGGGAAAGATCACTCACTTCGTCGCGGGCGTCGGCACCGGCGGCACCATCAGCGGCACCGGCCGGTACCTGAAGGAGGCCAGCGAGGGCCGGGTCAAGGTCGTCGGCGCCGACCCGGAGGGCTCGGTCTACAGCGGCGGCTCGGGCCGCCCGTACCTGATCGAGGGCGTCGGTGAGGACTTCTGGCCGAGCGCCTACGACCGTACGGTCGCGGACGAGATCGTCGCGGTCTCCGACAAGGACGCCTTCCAGATGACCCGGCGGCTGGCCAAGGAGGAGGGGCTGCTGGTCGGCGGTTCCTGCGGCATGGCGGTCGTGGCGGGCCTGGAGGTGGCCAAGAAGCTCGGCCCGGACGACGTGGTGGTCGTCCTGCTGCCGGACAGCGGCCGCGGCTACCTCAGCAAGATCTTCAACGACGAGTGGATGGCGGACTACGGCTTCCTGGAGGACGCGGGTCCCGCGGCCCGGGTCGGCGATGTGCTGCGGCACAAGGAGGGCGCGCTGCCCTCGCTGGTCCACATGCACCCGGAGGAGACGGTCGGCGAGGCCATCGACGTGCTGCGGGAGTACGGCGTCTCGCAGATGCCGATCGTCAAGCCGGGCGCCGGGCACCCGGACGTGATGGCCGCGGAGGTCGTCGGCTCGGTCGTGGAGCGGGAGCTGCTGGACGCGCTGTTCGCGCAGCGCGCGTCGCTCGGGGACCCGCTGGAGAAGCACATGTGCCCGCCGCTGCCGCAGGTCGGCTCGGGCGAGCCGGTCGGCGACCTGATGGCGGTCCTGGAGAAGGCGGACGCGGCGATCGTGCTCGTCGAGGGCAAGCCGAAGGGCGTGGTCAGCCGGCAGGACCTGCTGGCGTTCCTGGCGCGGGAGGCGAAGCAGGGCTAGGAGGCCCTGAGGGCGGCGGGCCAGGTTCCGGGTTGCTCCGCGCCGAGGACAGCCGGCGTCAAGTGACCGTCAGGAAACGGGCGGCCGCCGCAAGGTGTACGTATGCGTCACGTGTCCGCAGCACGGGCTTAACACTGACCGGGCACATTGGTGACGGTGGCGATACGGACTTCCGGAGCGGCTCCCGGACCTTCCGCAGATCGCCCGGACGCGCGGACCGGCCCCGGCCGGCGCGCGTCCTCCGCGGGGACCGCCGTCGTCCCGCCCCCGGCCCGGCCGGGGTGCGGCGGTCCCCGCGCCACCACGCCCGTGCGGGGGCCGGACCGGCCGCCCGCCTAGTCCCAGCCGTCCTCGTCCCGCTTGCGGTCCTGGCGGGGGCGCTTGAAGAAGCCGGACGCGTGCACCGCGTTGACGGCGACGATGCCCGCCCAGCTGACGATCAGCCCGGTCAGTCCCGCGTTGGCGCTCCCGATCGCGGACAGCGGGACCGCGAGGACCAGCGAGACCGTGGCGAAGCCGAAGCGCTCCGCATAGCCGCCGCCACCGCCGGGCGCGCTCCGCGGCCGGGGCGGCTGCGCACCGCGCGCGACCTGCATCTGCTGCTCGGCGAACTGCCGGCGCACCCGCTGGTCGACCGTCGTGTCGAGCTTCTCCAGGAAGGACTCGACCAGCTCGGACTCGTACTCCGGCCCCAGCTCCTTGCGCGTCTGCAGGGTCGCGTCGAGTTCTTTCCTCAGCTCGGGGTCATGGGTAGCCATGCTGCCGAGACTACGGGCGGGGACCGGGCCGCGCGGTAGGGCTTTCCCCCGTATTCGCGGGGGAGGGGCCCGCGTCCGGGGGAGAGGAACCCGTGCCCGCCACCGTGGCGGGCGGTACGCGGCCGGTGTCGCGGCGGGCGGCCGCCCAGTACAGGACGGCGGGTACGGCCAGCCCGACGAGCCAGGACACGTCGGCGCCGCCGAGCGGGTCCACCAGCGGGCCGGTGTAGAAGTGCGTGGCCAGGAACGGGAGCTGGGCCAGCACCCCGAGGCCGTAGACGGCCAGCGCCCTGCCGTTCCAGGCGCCGTAGCGGCCGGCCGGGTCGCTGAGCGCGGGGATGTCGTAGCGCTCCTTGGAGATCAGGTAGTAGTCGACCAGGTTGATCGCCGACCACGGGGTGAAGAAGGTCAGCAGGAACAGCAGGAAGTCCTTGAACGAGGTGAGGAAGGAGTCCTTGCCGAGCAGGGCGACGGCGGTGCCCGCGAGCATGATGCCGGTGATGTGGGCGGCGCGGCCGCGCGGTGACAGGGTGCCGCGGCCGCGGAAGCCGCTGACGCCGGTGACCAGCGACATGAAGCCGCCGTAGGTGTTCAGGACGTTGATGGTCAGCTTGCCGAGGGCGATGACGAAGTACAGCGCCGAGGCCGCGAGGCCGGTGCCGCCGAGGGAGACGACGTAGGAGACCTCGTGGCCGACGAAGGCGGTGGGCGCCGCGGCGGCCGCCAGCGCGCCGAAGGTCATCGACCACTGCGACCCGAGGACCGAGCCGGACAGGGTCCACCAGAAGGTGGCCCGGGTGGAGGTGTGGCGGGGCAGATAGCGGGAGTAGTCGGCGACGTACGGGCCGAAGGCCAGTTGCCAGGAGGCGGACAGCGAGACGGCGAGCAGGAACAGCGGGAAGGAGAAGGACCGGTCGTGCAGCAGCGCGGCCAGGTCGGCGCGCTCCAGCAGGCGCGCGCCGAGGTAGAGGAAGGCCAGCGCGCACACGATGCTCGCTACCCGGCCCAGCATGTGGATGAGCCGGTAGCCGACCGCCGCGGCGACGGCGGTGACCGCGGCGAAGACCAGGATGCCCGGGGTGTCGCCCAGCTTCGTCAGCTCGCCGACCGCCTGCCCGGCCAGCACCGTGCCGCTGGCGAAGAACCCGATGTACATGACGATCACGAGCGCCAGCGGCACCACCGCGCCCCGCACCCCGAACTGGGCCCGCGAGGAGATCATCTGCGGCAGGCCCAGCCGCGGCCCCTGCGCGGAGTGCAGGGCCATGACCGCGCCGCCCAGGACGTTGCCGAGCAGCAGCCCGAGCACGGCCCACAGCGCCCGGGCGCCGAAGACGACGGCCAGCGCGCCGGTGACGACGGCGGTGATCTGGAGGTTGGCGCCGAGCCACAGGGTGAACTGGCTGACCGGCGTGCCATGGCGTTCGGCGTCCGGTACGACGTCGATCGAGTGCCGTTCCACCACTGCCGCCATCGGCCGCCCTCCTCGCTCCGGCTGTATGGGCTCATGCAGGATCGGCGCGGGTGAATGGAGAAATCAATACCCCGGACCGGAAAAGGTGGCGCGGGGGCCGCCGGGCGCCGGGCCGGCCGTACCGGGCTCCGGGGGCCCGCCGGGCTCCAGGGGGCGGAGTTCGTCCGCGTACGAGACGGAGAGGCGGCGCATCAGGCCGTCCTCGGTGATGGCGTACTGGCCGAGCCGCCACAGCGGCGGCGAGTAGGCGTGCAGCGAGACCGTGTCGTCGGTCGCGCCGGTGAGGCGGTGGATGTGGTCCGGGCCGAAGCAGAAGGCGGCGCCGGAGCCGAAGGCGGTGCTCAGGTGGGCGCCGCCGATACGCGGGTTGGACTCGGTGAGCACTCCCTGCACCACGCGCACCGCGCCGGACGAGAGGTCGTGGTCGTGCCAGCCGGTGTCGCTGCGCCGGGTCCAGCACAGCAGCCAGACGTCGACGTAGGTGTCGCGGTGGAGGGACGCGTAGTGCCGCTCGGTGTCGGAGAAGGCGACCTCGTCGCGCCACAGGCCGGGGGAGTCGGCCAGCCGCTCGACGAGGGAGCGCAGTTCGCGCCGGTCGAGGTTGCGGGCGGGGAGGGCGGCGAAGAGGCCGGGGAGCCGGGGAGGGGCGGTGCGCGGGGCCGGGCGGTGGGGCGTGCGGGGTTCGGGCATTACGGGCGGGCTCCTTTCGCCGGGCCGAGGAGGCGGGCCGGGTTGGCGGTGCGCAGGGCGTGCACGGCGGCGGCGCCGAGGCCGGGCACGTCCGGTACGGCGTACGGGCGGTCGCTGCCGAAGACCACGGCGTCGATGCCGACGGCGCGGACGACCGTGTCCACGGCACGCGTGCCGTAGGAGGAGGTGTCGTAGAAGACGCCGGGGTCGATGCGCCCGCGGTCCTGCCCGCCGCGTGCCGCCAGCCGTTCGCCGTGCAGCGGGGCGAGGCCCGCGAGGGCGGCGAAGCAGACGCGCAGGTGCGGGTGGCGGGGGCGGCCGAAGGCGCGGAAGGCGAACCAGGCGGCGTGCAGCTGCTGGAGGTAGGGGACGAGGGCGGGCCACCACGGCGGGCTGCCGGGCGGGGCGGGTGGCGCGGCTCCGGGGTGGATGAACAGGGGCCGGCCGAGCCGGGCCACGCCGTCGAGGAGCGGCCCGCAGCGCTTCCACCCGGCGGCGTCCATCAGGGCGGTGGCGGGGAGCTGGAGGCCGACGCAGCCGCGGTGCAGCAGGCGTGCGACGGGCCGGGGATCGGGGACGGGGACGGACAGGCAGGGGGAGGCCCACACGCCGAACGGGGCGGGCAGGGCGAGCGCTTCGTCGTGGAAGGCGTCCAGGAGCGGGGCGGCTTCGGCGGGCGGCAGGAACTCGATGCCGAGCGGGCTGGAGAGCGCGAGCAGGGCCCGGCCGAGGCCGTCGGCGCGGGCGCGTTCCGCACGGGCGGCGGGGTCGTGGTCGGCGGGGTCGACGGCGTACGGAGGCTCGCCGGGCAGGTGCAGCGTCCGGCCGTCGAATCGGGGCGGCGCGGTCCGCGTACGCAGCAGCGCGAGGAACCGTGGCGGCCAGAGGTGCTGGTGGACGTCGGTGGGCACGGGCTTCCTCCGGGAGGGCTGTCCGGCCGAGTGGCTCGGTCGGGCGGGCGGCTCGGTCGGCCGGGATAATCGGCCCTCGGAACGGTCCGGAACAAGGGAAGTTAACCGCTTCAGTTACGCGATTGAGTGAAGCGATTAACCCGAAGGCGTGTCAAGGGAACGGCGGGGGCGGGCACGCGCACGGCACGGCGTCCGCGCGGACCGACGCGCGGGTTCGGGCAGCCCCTTGGGTAGGCTTCCGGCATGGCCAGGCCCCGTAAGCGCACCACCCTCCGCGAGGTGGCCGAGGCCACCGGGCTCTCCACCGCCGCCGTCTCCTACGCCCTGCGCGGCACGCACGTCTCCAAGGAGACCGAGGAACGGGTGCGCAAGGCCGCCGCCGAACTGGGTTACGAGGCCGACCCGATCGCCCGCGCCCTGGCCAGCGGCCGGACGAGCATGGTCGGCGTACTGGCCGGCGACCTCCAGGACCTGTGGCAGCAGCAGCTGATGGCGGCGATAGGGCGGGAACTGCTCGCGGGCGACCGCTACGCCCTCATCCTCGACGCGGGCGGCGACCCGCAGCGCGAGCTGGCCCTGGCCAAACAACTCCGTGACCAGCGCGTGGACGGACTGCTGGTGTCCCCGGTCGACCCCTCGGCGGCGGGCTGGGCGCGGATCGCCGAGGCGGTGCCGGTGGTCTCCATCGGCGACTCGCTGCGCCGCGCCCGTACGGCGGGCGAGGTGCTCTTCGACAACCGCGCCGGCATCGACGCCGTACTGGAATACCTGACCGGACTGGGCCACCGCCGGATCACGGTCCTGACCCCGACCGGCCCGTCCACCCCCGACCGGCCCGCCGACGTGTACGTACGGGAGGCCGCCGGACGGCTCGGCATCGCCGCCGAAGTCCTCCCGTGCGCCCAGGAACTGGGCGAGGCGACGGCGGTCGCGCGGCGCGTGCTGCGCGACGGCGGCGCGGACGGGACCCGCCCGACGGCGGTGTTCTGCTTCTCCGACTCGATCGCGTACGGGGTCTACGCGGCGGCGGCCGAGGCGTCGCTGAAGGTCGGCCGGGACATCTCGGTGGTCGGCTTCGACGACCACCCCGTCTCCCAGGTGCTCACCCCGCCCCTGACGACGCTGGACTGGGGCCTCGGCGGCATCGCCGAGGAGGCGGCGCGGCTGGCCGTCGCGGCGATCGAGGGACGGCGGGTACGGCGCAAGCGCATGCTGTGCGCGCCGCGGCTGAGCGAGCGGGGCTCGGCCGTACGGGCCTGAGGGGCGGCGGTCCCGGGCGCCTCACGCGGGGACGGGCAGTCCGAGGGCGCGGAACGTGACCCGCTGGTCGAACCACAGCAGCGCGACCGTCACACCGCCCATGACCGCCGCGAACACGAGGTGCCCGGCCGCCGACGCGACCTGAGCGCCGAGCGCCCCCAGCAGAAGGTGCGCCCCCATCCGGAAGGCGATCAGCCCGAAGGCGATCAACCGCGTACGGGAGTTCTTCAGCAGTGCCCTCACCAGCTTGATCCGGCGGCGCAGCACGGTCAGCCCGACGACGATGTTGACCGCGGCGAACGCCAGGACCACCGCCCAGGCACCGGACCACGCGTGACACAGGTCGTAAGCGGCCCCCAGCACCCCTTCGAACGCGAAGAACCACACCGGCAGCGGCTTCACCTTCGCCGGCTCCTCCGCGGAGACCTGCCGCCCCGCGTCCTTCCGAGCCTTCGTGAAGATCTGCATGCTGCCCGCCCCTGATGGTGAAGTACCGCTGTTCCGTGATGCCTTCATCCTGCTGAGGCGCGGGGCTGCGCGGCAGCGTCAAGTGTCCTCGGCCGGCCGGGACGAATGTCATGGGGCGGCGGCAAGGCCGAAGTTGTGCGGTTCGTCCGCGAGTCTCCGGAACCTTTCGTCCCGGCGAGGTGTCTCACGGTACGGCCCGTGCCCGGCGAAAAAGGAGCTGTTTCCGGATGGTGCGTCGCGTTCGTGTACTGCTGCTGACCGTCTTACTGCTGGTGACGGGCTCGGTGATGACGGCCGTGCCGGCCTCCGCCGTCATCGGCGGGTCCAGGAGCACCTACGGCCCGTGGGCGGTGCGCATGCTCGTCGACGGCAAACCGGAGTGCACGGGGACGGCGGTCGCCCGGGAGTGGATACTCAGCGCCTCCCACTGCTTCTACGAGCAGGCCGAGCCGATCGCCGACAAGCGGATCTCCTTCCGGGTCGGCGACCTCGACGTGCGCAAGGGCACCACGGTCCGCCCGGTGCCCGGCAAGCGCGTGGGCAGCGCGCACGCCGACATGATGCTCGTCAAGGTCCCGCCGATGAAGATCCCCACGGCGCGCCTGGCCACGGCCCCGGTCCACATCGGCCAGACCGTGCGGCAGTACGGGTGGGGCGCCACCTGCACCGACGACGAGAACAGCTGCCAGTCCCCCGTCCTCAAGCAGTCCAGCCTGCGGGTCGTACGGCCGGACGACCCCCGGTGCGAGGGCCACACCGCACCGGGCGGCCCGGACTTCTGCATGGAGAAGGTCTCCGGGATCCCGGCCGGCGGCGACTCCGGCGGCCCGGTGATGAGCATCGCCCCGCACGGCTCGGAAACCCTCCTCGGCGTCTTCAACGGCTCGGACCGGGAGACGGTCGCCCAGGCCGGGGAGGTTTCCCAGCAGCTCGCCTGGATCCGCTCGGTCATCCGGCGCTAGCGCCGGGCCGGGGCCGGCGGTACGTCAGGCCCGGGTGGCGGGACAGGTGATGTCGGTGGCCGGGCGTGCGCCGGTGAGCAGGAACGCGGTGGTGCGCGCGTCCGCGCAGGTGCGGTCGTCGCCCTTGTAGACGCCGTGCCCACCGGCCTCGACGGTGATCATCCGGGCGCGGTCGCCGAAGGCCCGGCGCATGGCGCGGGCGCCGGCGAGCGGGGTGTTCGGGTCGCGGCGGTTCTGGATGAGCAGGACGTTCGACGGGCCGTGCGGGGTGATGCGCACGGGCCGCTCGGCGGGCGGCGCCGGCCAGAAGGAACAGGGCGTGATGTTGACCGGCATACCGGCGGTCAGCGGGTGGCGGACGCGGTCGGCGGCCACGTCACGGGCGTGCTTTCCGGGCGAACGGGGCCAGGCCACGTCGTTGCAGAGAGTGGCGGTGGAGACGGCGGCGGTCTGCTGCTGCGCCTCGATGTCCGCAGGGGACGGCACCGGCTGCGCGGGCAGGTCCGGGGCCTTCGGGTCGTCCAGCTTGGCGCGGGCGGCGCGCATCAGCGTGATCAGGCCGTCCAGCCGGCTGTCGGAGTGGAGGCTCGTCAGCAGCTGCTGGCGCAGGACGTTGCCGTTCAGCTCGGCGGGGTTGGCGTCCGGCCAGGGCAGCGGGGTGCGGTCGAGGCGGGCGGCGAGGTCCAGGAACAGCGGGCGGATCTCCTCCGGGCGGTCGGCGAGCCGGTCGGCCCGTGCCGGGTCGGCGGCCCGCGCCGCGAAGTCGGGGAAGCGGTCCTCGGCGCCGACGGCGGAGTTCGCCAGCCAGCCGCGCTCCACCCGGGCCGGGTCGGGATCGCCGTTGCTGTCCAGCACCCAGTGGGCCGTCCGGTCCGGAAAAAGCTGTGCGTAGACCGCCCCGGTGTACGCCCCGTACGAGACGCCCAGGCCGGACAGCCGGTGCTCGCCCAGGGCCTGCCGGATGCGGTCGATGTCCCGGGCCTCGTTGGCGGTGCTGATGCCGCGCAGCACCGGCCCGCCGTTCCGGGCGCAGGCGGCGGCCGTCCGGCGCGCCGCGGCGACGTTGCCGTCGATGGATCCGTCGGCCGCGGGCCATGGGCGCAGGGTGGTCATGGCCAGGTCGGCGTACGGAAGGCCGCAGCTCACGGGCGAGCTGTGTCCCATGCCGCGCGGGTCGAAGCCGATGATGTCGTAGGCGGCGCGCAGGCGTTCCGAGAGCTTCGCGGTGGCGGGGCGGTCCAGCCCCGTACCGCCCGGTCCGCCGGGGATCAGCAGCAGGGCCCCGCGGCGCGCGGCCGGGTCCTCGGCCGGAATGCGGGAGACCGCGAGATCTATCTGTCTGCCGCCCGGGTCCTTGTAGTCCAGGGGGACTTTCAGGGTCGCGCACTGCTGGGAAGCGGCCTTGGCAGGCGTCGAACCGCACGGTTGCCAGTCGAGCGTGGTGCGGGGGCGGTCCGGGGCGGCCGAAGCGGCGGCGCCGGGCGGCGCGAGGAACGGCAGGGCCGTGGCGAGTACGGCGGCGGTGGCAACGGCGCAGGCCCCAACGGGGCGGCGGCGCTTGGATTTTCGCATGTCGACAGCCTGGCCGGGCGGGTGCCGGGTGCCCAGTGGGGCAGCACCAAGATCGAGGGTGGGGTGTGCCCCACCTCTCCGCCGTGCCGGGTGGTGTCCGGAGGGCGATCGGCCGGTCGGCGGCGGCCCGCCTCTTGTCCGTCTGCATATCGTCATGCAGAGTCGTGGTGAGTGAATAGATGCCGAGGTGTCCCGACGGGTGTGGAACGGTCGGCGGGCCGTCCGGGGAAGGGAGGCCGGTGCCATGGCGTCCCGGGTGCTGAGGCAGGGGATCCGGTCCGGCCGTGTGCCCGCGGAAGCGGCCGCCGCGCCCCTGCCCACGGTCGCGCTGGACGGGCGCGGTCTCGGTGTGGGCGGGATCGCCGGGCTCGCGGAGCGTACCGCCCGGCCCGCCGCGCTCGCCGCCGGGGACCTGGCGCGTGCGCGGGAGTCCTGGGAGACCGCCCGCCGGCTCGCCGCCACCGGCCGGGTCTACGGGCGCAGCACCGGTGTCGGTGCCAACCGTACGGAGGACGTGGTCGCGGCCGACGACGGGCACGGGCTGCGGCTGCTGCGCAGTCACGCCGGGGCGATCGGGGACCCGCTGCCCGCGCGGGAGGTGCGCGCCATGCTGGCCGTCCGCGCCAACCAGCTGCTGGCGGGTGGTGCCGGGCTGCGGCCCGAGGTGATCACGGCGCTGGCCGAGGCGCTGGAGAGCGGCGCGCATCCGGTCGTGAACGAGTACGGGGCGGTCGGCACCGGGGATCTGGCCGCGCTGGCGCAGACCGGGCTGGCGCTCGTGGGCGAACATCCCTGGGCCGGTGGCCGGGCGCCCGCCCCGCTCGCCCTGGACGGCAACGACGCGCTCGCCCTCATCAGCAGCAACGCGCTCACCCTCGGCCAGGCCGCGCTCGCGCTGGACGGGACGCGGCGCCTGCTGGACGCGGCGCTGCCGGTGGCCGCGCTGTCCCTGCTGGCGGTCGGCGGCTCGTACGAGCCCTTCGCCGAGCCGGTCGTCCGGGCCCGCCCGCACCCCGGGACGGCCGCGGTCGCCGCCCGCATGCGGGAGCTGACCGGGGCCCCGGCCCGGCCCGCGCCGCCGCTGGGCCGCATCCAGGACCCGTACGGCTTCCGCTGCGTCCCGCAGATCCACGGGCCCGCGCTGGACGCCGCCGACGCCCTCGAACAGGTGCTGGCCGTGGAGGTCAACGCGGCGGCCGAGAACCCGCTCATCAGCGTGGCGGACCAGGCGGCGTACCACCACGGCAACTTCTACGCCGCGCACCCGGCCCTCGCCCTGGACGGCTTCCGGCTCGCCGTGCTCCAGACCGCGCTGCTGTCCACCGCCCGCCTCGCCGCGCTCTCCGAGCCGGATCTGACCCGGCTGCGCCCGTTCCTCGGGGACCACGCGCCGGCCAGCTCCGGCGTGATGATCCTCGAATACGCGGCCGGGGCCGCCCTCGGCGAGCTGCGGGCCGCCTCGCAGCCCGCCTCCCTGGGGCACGCGGTGCTCTCCCGCGGCGTCGAGGAACAGGCCAGCTTCGCGTCGCTCGGCGCGCGCCAGACGCTGCGCGCCGGCGTCGCGTACCGGCGGGTGCTCGCCTGCGAACTCGTCGCCGCCGTCCGGGCGTTGCGGATGCGCTCGCTGGAGCCCGAGCCGGGCGTGCCGGCGGCCCGGGCGTTCGCCCTGGCCGCCGGGGCGCTGGACGCGCGGATGGCCGACCGGCCGCTGACGGCGGACGTGGCGGTGGCGGAAACCCTGCTGGACGGGCTGGCCGCGCTGTGAAGCGGGGCCGGAAGCCGCCGGGCGCGGGCCCGGATTACGTACAGTCGGGCGGCGGGACGGCGGGCGCACGGCGCGCCGCCCCGCACGACCAGCAACGACACGAAGGCCGGGAGCACGGCCGCGGACACGGCCGGGAGGCAGCGATGATCGGGGACGGCGGCGAGGACCGCGGCGAGCGGGCGGCGGACGCACGGACCGGGGCGGACACGGGGGCGCCCCCGCCCGGCCCCGCCGCGGCCACCGGCACCGCGGCCCGCCTCCAGAAGCTCTTCGAAGGGCACCGCCTCACCCCCACCCAGCGGCGCATCGCGCACTGCATGGTGCGCCGGGCCGCCGACGCGCCCTTCCTCTCCAGCGTCGAACTCGCCGAACTGGCCGGGGTCAGCCAGCCGTCCGTGACCCGCTTCGCGGTCGCGCTCGGCTTCGACGGCTATCCGGCGCTGCGCAAGCACCTGCGCGAGGTGGCGCCCACCCCGGCCGCGCGCGGCACCGGCACGTACAACGAGTACCAGCAGGCCGTACAGGCGGAGATCGACAACCTGCGCCACCTCGCGGCGGTGCTGGCCGATCCCGGGCCGGTGGTGCGGGCCGGCCGGCTCTTCGCGGCCTCCCGGCCCCTGCCGGTCCTCGGGCTGCGCGCGGCGACCGCGCAGGCCGCCGGATTCGCGTACTTCGCCCGCAAGGTCCACCCGGACGTCCGGCTGCTCGACGAAGGCGGCACGATGCTCACCGACCGCATCGACGCGGCGGTGCAGGCGGGCGCGAGCACCCTGCTGTGCTTCGCGCTGCCGCGCCACCCGCGCGAGGTCGTGGACGCCCTGGCGTACGCGCACGAGGCGGGCCTGACCGTCGTGACCGTCGCCGACAGCGCCTTCGCGCCGGTCGCCCGCCACACGGACCTGCTGCTGCCCGCCGCGGTCGGCACCGGCCTCGCCTTCGACACGGCCTGCGCGCCGATGCTGCTCGGGCGCGTCCTGCTGGAGGCGATGTGCGACGCCCTGCCGGACGCGCAGGCGCGGCTGGAGGAGTTCGACGTGAAGGCGGCGGAGCGGGGCCTGTTCGTGGAGTGAGCCCGTCCGGCGCGTGCCGCCCGGCCGGAAGGCGGCCCGGCGGCTTCACGGAATTCTCAGACGGGCTGGCTACCATCCGCCGCCGTATACGGGTTCCGCCGTCGCGGCGGGGAACCGCCGCCGTCCCCGGGGCCCGTGGCCGGATCGTGGTGCGAGGAGGTTGTCGTGGGGCGCGGGGCTGTTGCGCTGGCACGGGTGGCGGTGCTGCTGCGGGCACCGGCCGGGTGGCTGTGGTGGCCGGGGCTGCTGGCCGCCGGGGCCGGGACGCTGCCGCCCGGCCTGACCGGGCGGCGGATCGGGGTGCTGGCCGGGGCGGCGCTGTTCGTCGTCGCGGCCTTCACGGTCTTCGCGGTACGCCGCAAGCGGTACGCGCACCTGGCCAAGGCGGCCTCCCGGGCCGGGAAGTCGGCGATCCTCCAGGACCGCGCCGTGACGCTGCGGGCCTGGCGGCGGGCCCACCGCTGGTGGCTGCTCCTGGCCTTCGCGGCGGCGGTCGGCTCCTCGTTCGCGCTGCCCGCGGCCGGTGGACTGCTGCTGGCCGGGGCCGGGCTCGGGCTGTGGGCCAAGGCGCTGTGGCTGGGCCGCTGGGAGCAGGAGCACGAGGCGCTGCTGTGGGTCCGTACGGAAGCGGCCGTACGGGGCGGGCCCGCGGGCCGGGACGTACGCGGCTACCTGACGACCGGCGTGGCGGCGAAGGACGCGCGCCCGGGAGGGGCGAAGGCGGGGCGGCCGAAGGCGAAGGCCTGACGGACGGCCCGGGCGGGCGCGGGCCTACTCGCCCCGCGCCCGCAGCACCAGCCGGTTCACGCCCCACAGGACGACACCGATCGCGACGAGCACGGCGGCCCGTACGTACACCTCCGCCGACCGGTCGGCCAGCGGACTGGCCAGGACCAGGGCACCGGCGGCGCCGAGGACCGGGAAGACGGCCGGCGTACGGAAGTGGCGGTGCGGCACCCGGTCGCGGCGCAGCACCAGCACCGCCACGTTGACCACCGCGAAGACGCACAGCAGCAGGAAGGCCGTGGTGTCGCCGAGGCCCTCGATCTCGCCGGTGAGGACCAGGCCCAGGGCCAGCGCCGTGGTCAGGGCGATGCCGACGACGGGCGTACGGCGGCCCGGCAGGACGCGGCCGACGGCGCGCGGCAGGATGCGCTCATTGGCCATCCCGTAGCACAGCCGCGAGGCCATCATCATGTTGATCAGCGCGGAGTTGGTGACCGCGCACAGCGCCATCAGCGCGAACACCGTGGGCGGGAAGGCCGCCCCGCCCGCGTGCACCACCTCCAGCAGCGGCGCCGACGAGCCCTGGAGCCGCCGGTGGTCGACCAGCAGCGACGAGACCAGGGCGACGAGGAGGTAGACGGTGCCCGTGATCCCGACCCCGAGGAAGATCGCGCGCGGGAAGTCGCGGCCGGGGTGCTCGGCCTCCTCCGCCATGTTCACCGAGTCCTCGAACCCGACGAAGGCGAAGAACGCCAGGCCGGTGGCGCCCAGCACACCGGTCAGCACGGCGAGGCCGGTGCCGCCGGTGTCGAGCGCGACCAGCCGCGCCGGCTCCCCGCCGCCCGTCAGGACCGCGTAGACACCCAGCCCGACGATGATCAGCAGCCCGGACACCTCGACCAGGGTCAGCACCACGTTCGCCTTCACCGACTCCGCCACGCCCCGCAGGTTCACCGCGGCCAGCGCCAGCACGAACGCCACCGCCACCGGGGTCGGCGGCAGATCGGCGAGAGTGCGCAGATAGTCGCCGCTGAAGGCGCGGGCCGCGGCGCTCGCCGAGGACAGGCCCGAGCACATCACCATGAACGCGACGAGGAAGGTCAGGAAGGGGACCCGGAACGCCTTCTGGGTGTAGAGCGCGGCGCCCGCCGCCTTCGGGTACTTGCCGACGAGTTCCGCGTACGAGGCGGCGGTCAGTACGGCGATGCCGAAGCCGATCACGAAGGGCAGCCACAGGGCGCCGCCCACCTTGCCCGCGACCTTGCCGGTGACGGCGTACACGCCGGTGCCGAGGATGTCGCCGACCACCAGCAGGATCAGCAGTCTGGGGCCGATGGCGCGGCGCAGCGGGGCGTTCTCGCCGCTGTGCCCGGTGACGTCCGTGGAGGGGTTCCGCATGAGCGGGACATGCCCGGAGCACAAGATTTCTAGCGCTCGGGGGCGGCGGGGGCGCCGAGCCGGGTGAGCGCGTCCGCGTGGGCGCCGCCGCTCTCCGCGACCAGTTCGTCCATCTCCTGCGCGGCGCGCACGGTCGCCCAGCGCAGGGCTCCGTCCGGGCCCGGCGCGTACCCGTACACCCCGGGCCGGGGGAGCGAGTTGTACGCGAAGTGGGTGGAGAAGTAGTACGCGCCGGTGTCCAGGAGGGCCACGTGGTCGCCCGGTTCCAGGAGCGGCAGCGCCCGGTCCCGCGCGATCAGGTCGCCCGCGAAGCAGCAGGGGCCGGCCACGTCCTGGACGACCGGTTCGCCGGTCTTGGGGCGGCCCCGCGCGTCGTAGGCGGCGACCCGCACCGGCCAGGAGTCCGGCGCGAAGACCGTACGGGTGGCCACCTGGGCGCCCGCGTGGGTCACCGCGATCCGCCGCCCGCCGGCCGACTTGGTGTACTCCACACGTGCCAGCACGGTGCCGTGCTTGGCGAGCAGCGACCGGCCGAACTCGGTGACCAGCCCGTAGCGGCCGTCGAACAGCCCCGGCACGGTGGCGTGCAGCAGCCGGGCATAGGCGCGGTAGGTCGGCGACACCTCGTCGGACGCGAAGTTCACCGGCAGCCCGCCGCCGAGGTCCAGGGTGGTGACCTGGGCCCGGCCGGCCTTCTCGTTGATCTCCTCGGCCAGCTCGTACAGCACGCGCACCCCGTCCGCCATCAGCTCCAGCGGCATGCCCTGGGACCCGACGTGGACGTGCAGGCGGGTCAGCCACGGGCGGTTCAGGAAGGCGTGTACGACCCGGTCACGGGCGTCCTCGTCGCGCAGGGGCACGCCGAACTTCGAGCTGCCGGTCGCGGTGCTCATCGCGCCGATGCTGCCGCCGCCGAGCTGGGGATTGACCCGCAGGCCGAGTGGCGAGGCGGTCGGCGCGGAGCCGGTCAGCGCGTCCAGCCGGGCGAGTTCGCCGAAGCTGTCGGCGTTGACGGCGATGCCGAGGGCGAGCGCCTCGCGCAGCTCGGCGGGGGTCTTGGCGGGCGAGTCCAGCACCGTACGGGACGGCGGCACCCCAGCCGCGCGCGCCAGTGCCAGCTCACCGGGGCTGGCGACCTCGCAGCCCAGCCCCTCGTGCGCGAGCAGGCGCAGTACGGGGACGAGGGAGGCGGCCTTGACGGCGAAGGCGTGCAGGACCGGCGTGCCGGGCTCGGTGAACTCCTCGAAGCCGGACCGCAGTTCAGCGGCGGAACGGCGGATTCCGGCGATGTCCAGCAGACCGGCGACGGGGGAGCCGGGGCCGGCCAGACCCCGGGCGACGGCCGCGGCGACGGCGCGGTGGCGCGGGGCGGGCGGACCGGCGGGGGGAGCGCTCATGGCACCACTCCACCACCTGCCCGCCGTGGCCGCCATCGACCGGCCCGCCCGCACGCGGTGTTGACCTCTTCGGCACGCGGCAATAACGTCGCGGCGCTCTCACGAGGGCCCCCTTTCCCGGAACGGTGGTGCGGTACATGCGATACCGGCACGTCCAGGCGAGACCGGCGGCGCGGCGGGACCTCCCGCGACCGCCCCGGCCCCGGCACCCCGACGTGATCGTGGTGGGCAGCGGCATCGTCGGCGCCGCCTGCGCCGAGGCGCTCACCCGGCGCGGCGTACGGGTCACCGTCCTGGACCACGCGCCGCTCGCCTCCGGCACCACGGCCCGCGGCGAGGGCAACCTCCTGGTCTCCGACAAGCCGCCGGGACCCGAACTCGACCTGGCGCTGGACTCGGCGGAGCGCTGGCCGCGGCTGCTCGCGGAGCTGGACGCCGAGCGGCGCGATCCCGGCGGGCCCGCTCTCGCGGAGCGGTGCGAGTACGAGGCGAAGGGCGGCCTCGTGGTCGCCCTCGGGGAGGCGGGAGCGCGGGCGCTGGCGGCCTTCGCCACCGCGCAACGGGCCGCCGGCGTCACCGCTCACGAGGTCGGCCCGGACACCGCACGCGCGTACGAACCGCACCTCGCCCCGGGCGTCCGCGCCGCCGTCCACTACCCGCAGGACGCCCAGATCCAGCCGGTCGCGGCGGCCACCGCGCTGCTCGCCGCCGTGCGCGGGCGCGGCGGCACGCTGCGTTCCGGGGTGCGGGCGCTCGGCGTGGAGCGCGGCGCGGACGGGCGGGTGACGGCGCTGCGCACCTCGGCCGGGACGCTGCCGTGCGGCGCGGTCGTCAACGCCTGCGGCCCCTGGGCGGGGCACTTCGCGCGGGCGGCGGGCGCGCCGCTGCCCGTACAGCCGCGCCGGGGCCTGGTGCTGGTCACCGCGCCGCTGCCGCCGGGCACCGTCCGGCACAAGGTGTACGACGCCGAGTACGTGGGCGCCGTCGGCAGCGGCGACGCCGACCTGCGGACCTCGACGGTGGTCGAGGCGACGCGGGGCGGCACGGTGCTCATCGGGTCGAGCCGGGAGCGGGCCGGTTTCGAGGAACGTTTCCGCGCCGCCGTCCTCGGCGAACTCGCCCGGAAGGCCGCCGCGTTGTTCCCGGTGCTGGGCCGGGTCCCGGTGATCCGCGCCTACGGGGGCTTCCGCCCGTACACCCCGGACCACCTCCCCGTGATCGGCCCGGACCCGCGGCTGCCCGGCCTGTGGCACGCGACCGGGCACGAGGGCGCGGGCATCGGCCTCGCCCCGGCCACCGGCGAACTCCTGGCGCGGCTGTACGCGGGCGAGCGCCCCCGGATCGACCCGGAACCGTACCGGGTGGGGCGGCCGGGGCTGGTGGAAGGGGAGGGGGCGCGGTGTTCCGTGTGACGGTGGACGGTGCCGGGGAGTGGGCGCGGCCCGGCCAGACGGTCGCGTCGGTGCTGCTGGCCGCGGGACGCCTCTCCTGGCGGACCACGCGCGGCGGCCGTCCGCGCGGAGTGTTCTGCGGGATCGGCGTCTGCCACGACTGCCTGGTGGTGGTCAACGGCGTACCCGACGTACGGGCCTGCCGGCGCGTGGTGGCGGCGGGCGACCGCATCGAGACGCAGGTGGGAGCGCGGTTGCCGGAACTCGCGCCGGACGCGCTTTGGGCGGGGGCGCGGGACGTGACGGTGCCGGTGGTCGTCGTCGGGGCCGGGCCCGCGGGCATGGCGGCGGCGCTGGCGGCGGCCGGGTCCGGGGTCCGGGTGGTGCTGGTGGACGACGGGGAGCGGCCGGGCGGGCAGTACCACCGGCAGACCGCGGACGGCCCGGCGCGGGGCGCGGCGGTGCGGGCCGTACAGGAGCATCCGCGGATCGAGTGGCTGGCGGGGGCGACGGTGTGGGGGGTGGAGGCAGAGGGCGAGGGGGGCGGCCCGCCGTCCGGGACAGCCGCCGGCAGGGACGCGGGCTGGACCGTCCACGTCCTGCAAGGCCCGGCCGACGCCCCCGCCCGTACGCCGTACACCCTGCACGCCGACGCGCTCGTCCTGTGCACCGGCGCGTACGACCGGGCACTGCCGTTCCCCGGCTGGGACCTGCCGGGCGTCGTCACGGCGGGCGCGGCACAGGCGCTCGCCAAGGGGCAGCGGACGGCGATCGGCCGCCGGGTGGTGGTCTCCGGCACCGGCCCGTTCCTGCTGCCGGTCACCTCGTCGCTGCTCACCGTCGGCGCACGCGTCCTCGGCGTGTACGAGGCGGGCACGCCCGCCGCCTGGCTGCGCGCGCCCGTCGCCGCGCTCCGGGACGGCGGCGGCAAGGTCCCCGAACTCCTCGCGTACGCCGCCACCATGGCGCGGCACCGCGTCCCCTACCGGCCCCGCCGGGCGGTCGTCGCCGCGCACGGACGGGACCGCGTCGAGGCGGTGACGGTGGCCCGCCTCGCACCGGACTGGAGCATCGTGCCCGGCACCGGACGCCGCATCGAGGACGTGGACGCGCTCTGCGTCGGGTACGGCTTCACACCGCAGCTGGAACTCGCCCTCGCCGCCGGATGCGCGCTGCGCGACGGCGCCCGGGTCGCGGTCGGGCCCGCGCAGCAGACCTCCGTACCCGGTGTGTACGCGGCGGGCGAGCCCACCGGCATCGGCGGCGCGGCACTCGCCGCGGCCGAAGGCGAGCTGGCGGGGCTGGCGGCGGCGCGGTGGGCCGGCGCGCGGTCCGTGGCGGCGCGGCGCGCCCCGGCCGTCCGGCGGCGGGTGCTCGCGGGCCGCCGCTTCGCCCGGCTGCTCGCCGCGACCCACCCCGTGCGCCCCGGGTGGCGCACCTGGCTCGACGAGGACACGCTCGTCTGCCGCTGCGAGGAGGTGCCGTACGGGCAGCTGCGCACCGGCCTCCTGACCGCCGACGGCATGCGGACGTTCAAGCTCGGCACGCGCGTCGGCCTGGGCCCCTGCCAGGGCCGGGTCTGCGCCCGCAACGCGGCCGGGCTCTGCGGCCCGGACGCCCTGCCCGACCCGCAGACGGCCGACCGCCGCCCGATCGCCCAGCCGGTACGGCTCGCGGATCTGGCCGCGGCGGGGGCGGAGGCGGGGGATACGGGCGTGGCGCACGCGGACGCGGCGGAGCCCGACCCCGTACCCGAGCCGCCCTCCGACCCCACGTCCGCCCGGCCCTGAACCGCGCCCCCGACCCTGACTCCACTCCACCCCGACCGACCCGCCGTACCGAGAGGACCCGCCATGACGGACCCCGCCACGCCGCAGTCCCGTACGTCCCGTGCCGCCTCCCGTACGTCCCTGACCGGCGTCATCGTCGCCACCGCCCTCCCGTACGCCGAGGACCCGGCCGCGCCCGCCGGGCTGCGGCCCGACCTCGACCGGTACGCCGACCACTGCCGCTGGCTCGTCGACAACGGCTGTCACGGGGTCGGGCCGAACGGTTCGCTCGGCGAGTACTCCTCCCTCACGGACGGCGAACGGCGCGCCGTGGCCCGTACCGCCGTCGCGGCGGTGGGGCGGGACGCGCTGGTCGTGGTCGGTGTGCACGGGGCCGGCGCGCACCAGGCGCGGTACTGGGCGGAGCTGGCCGCCGAGGACGGCGCGGACGGCGTGCTGTGCCTGCCGCCCACCCTCTACCGCGCCAACACCGCCGAGATCGTGCGGCACTTCGAGGAGGTCGCGGCCGTCGGGCTGCCGGTGATGGCCTACAACAACCCGCTCGACACCAAGGTCGACCTCACTCCGGAGGTGCTGCGGGAGGTCGCCGCGATCGACGGCGTGGTGGCCGTCAAGGAGTTCTCCGGCGACATCCGCCGGGTGCTGCACATCAAGGAGCAGGCCCCCGGCCTGGAGGTGGTCGCGGGCGCCGACGACCTGGTGCTGGAGGCGCTGCTGATGGGCGCCACCGGCTGGTTCGCCGGCTTCCCCAACGTCTTCCCGGCCGAGTCCGTACGCCTCTACGAACTGGCCCGGGAAGGCCGCGTCACCGAGGCACGGGAGCTGTACGAGCCGCTGGTCGCCGCGTTCCGCTGGGACTCGCGCACCGAGTTCGTACAGGCCGTCAAACGCGGGATGGACCTCGTCGGGCGCTACGGCGGGCCCTGCCGGCCGCCGCGCGGACCGCTGCTCCCGGAACAGCGGCGGCAGCTGGACGCGGACATGCGCGGCGCCGTCCAGGCGCTGGAGGCCTGGGTGAAAGCGGCCGGGTGATGACGTCCGACGCCCGGAACTCCTTCGCCGCCCGCAGTGTGCGCACTTTCCAAGCCGTGGACTCGCACACCGAGGGCATGCCGACGCGCGTCATCACGGACGGCGTCGGCACCATCCCCGGCGCGACCATGGCCGAACGCCGCCGGTACTTCGTGGAACACCTCGACCCGGTCCGCCAATTGCTGGTGAACGAGCCGCGCGGGCACGCCGCGATGAGCGGGGCGATCCTGCAACCGCCGACCCGGCCCGACGCCGACTGGGGCGTCGTCTACATCGAGGTCTCCGGCTGTCTGCCGATGTGCGGGCACGGCACCATCGGCGTCGCCACGGTCCTGGTGGAAACGGGCCTGGTGGAGGTCACCGAGCCGGTCACCACCGTACGGCTGGACACCCCGGCCGGGCTGGTCGCGGCCCGGGTCGCGGTGCGCGGCGGGCGCGCCGAACACGTCACGATCCACAACGTCCCTTCGTACGCGTACGAGCTGGACGCCGTGGTGAAGGTGCCCGGCCTCGGCGAGGTCCGCTACGACCTGGCGTACGGCGGCAACTTCTACGCGATCACCCCGCTCGCCGCGCTGGGCATCCCGTTCGACGCCGCCCGTCTGGACGAGATCATCGCGGCGGGGCTGGCCGTGATGGCCGCGGTCGACGAGCGGGACCGGCCCGTCCACCCCACCGACCCGGCCATCTCCGGCTGCCGCCACGTCCAGTTCACGGCCCCCGGCACGCCGGGCCCGGACGGCTCCGACTCCCGTAACGCCATGGTCATCCACCCCGGCTGGGTCGACCGCTCGCCGTGCGGCACCGGCACCAGCGCCCGCATGGCCCAGCTGCACGCACGCGGCGAACTCCCCCTCGGCCGGCCCTTCGTCAACGAATCCCTGATCGGCACCCGCTTCACGGGCCGGCTGGTGGGCACGGAGCGGGTCGGCGGCCGGCCGGCGGTCGTGCCCACGGTGACCGGCCGGGCCTGGATCACGGGCACGGCCCGGTATGTGCTCGATCCGACCGATCCGTTCCCGCGGGGGTTCGTGCTGTAGAGGTTGGGGGGCACGTACGTACGAAGAGAAAGCGGAGCGCATTGGTGGACGAGAAGACGGCGGGCAGCGGGCGTGGGCTCCGCAAGCGCGGGCTGCGGCTGCTGGCCGTACCGGCCGCGGTGCTGGCATTGCATGCCGGCACGGGGGCGGCCGTGGCGCAGTCCCACCTTGAGGGGAGCCCGGCGGCCAGTGCCACGGCCCCGGCCGTCCGCATCACAGAAGGCCAGGTCCGGGAGGCCGGCCCCGGCGGCACGCTGCTCTACCCGAGCGTGACCAGCTGCCTGACCGTGACGGTCCGCCTGGCGGACGGCGGCCTGGTGGGCGCGCACGCCAGCCTTTTCCAGGTACCGGGGGAGTACCGCTCCGACCGCATCCTCGGCGTCCTGCGGGATCGGGTGGGCGACCGGCGTGTCACGGCGGTGCAGGTCAGGGGCGCGGTCGGAGCCTGGCATCCCGGCTACTTCACGAAGGCCGTGGAGAGTTACGGGGACGGGGAGGCCGTCCCGTACCCGACGCGTCCCGACCCGGAGGGCCTGGCGGCGGCGGTGGCGGACGGTCTGGGGCAGCCGCGGGCGAAGGTGTCGGTGACGGATGTGCCGGACGGGGACCAGACGGTGCGCTGAGGCCCCGGCCGGAGGGGCGGGGCGGCGCGTGCCCCGCCCCGACCTGTTGACTAGCCATATTCAACACCCCAAGATGTGAATAGCTCGATCCAGTGGTGCTGCCCGTCCCCCGGGCGGCGCCCGCTCCACACGCATCGTGCGAGGCATGCACATCGCGCGATGACTTCGCATCGACGCCAGGGAGGCACGGCCCATGTCAGGACCGCGACCCGTGCGGGCACCGCGCGGTACGGAACTGAGCGCCCGGGGATGGCAGCAGGAAGCCGCGCTGCGCATGCTGCAGAACAACCTCGACCCGGAGGTCGCCGAGCACCCGGACCAGCTCGTCGTCTACGGCGGCACCGGCAAGGCCGCCCGCGACTGGCGCTCCTTCGACGCGATGGTGCGCACGCTGACCACGCTCAAGCAGGACGAGACGATGCTCGTCCAGTCGGGCCGGCCGGTCGGCGTCATGCAGACGCACGAGTGGGCGCCGCGGGTGCTGATCGCCAACTCCAACCTGGTGGGCGACTGGGCCAACTGGGAGGAGTTCCGGCGCCTGGAGGCGCTGGGCCTGACCATGTACGGCCAGATGACGGCCGGTTCGTGGATCTACATCGGCACGCAGGGCATCCTCCAGGGCACGTACGAGACGTTCGCCGCGGTGGCCGCGAAGCGGTTCGGCGGCACGCTCGCCGGGACGATCACGCTCACCGCCGGGCTCGGCGGCATGGGCGGCGCCCAGCCGCTCGCCGTCACGATGAACGGCGGCGTCGCGATCTGCGTCGACTGCGACCCGCGCGCCATCGAGCGGCGCATCGAGCACCGCTACCTGGATGTACGGGCCGACAGCCTCCAGCACGCGCTCCAGCTCGCCGTCGAGGCCCGTGACCAGCGCAAACCGCTCTCCATCGGCCTGCTCGGCAACGCCGCGGAACTGCTGCCGCGGATGCTCGCCGACGGCGCGCCGATCGACATCGTCACCGACCAGACCTCCGCCCACGACCCCCTGTCGTACCTCCCGCTGGGCATCGACTTCGCGGACATGGCTGCGTACGCGGCCGAGCAGCCCGCCGACTTCACCCGCCGGGCCCGCGAGTCGATGGCCCGGCACGTGGAGGCCATGGTCGGCTTCATGGACGCCGGTGCCGAGGTCTTCGACTACGGCAACTCCATCCGCGGCGAGGCGGAACTGGCCGGGTACAAGCGGGCGTTCGCCTTCCCCGGCTTCGTGCCCGCCTACATCCGGCCGCTGTTCGCCGAGGGCAAGGGCCCGTTCCGCTGGGCCGCGCTGTCCGGCGACCCCAAGGACATCGCCGCCACCGACCGGGCGATCCTCGACCTCTTCCCGGAGAACGAGTCCCTCGCCCGGTGGATCAAGCTGGCCGGCGAGCGGGTGCACTTCCAGGGCCTGCCGGCCCGGATCTGCTGGCTCGGGTACGGCGAGCGCGACAAGGCGGGCGAGCGCTTCAACGACATGGTCGCCGACGGCACCCTCCAGGCCCCGCTGGCCATCGGCCGCGACCACCTGGACTGCGGCTCGGTGGCGTCCCCGTACCGGGAGACCGAGGCGATGCTCGACGGCTCGGACGCCATCGCCGACTGGCCGCTGCTGAACGCCATGGTCAACGTCGCCTCGGGCGCCTCGTGGGTGTCCCTGCACCACGGCGGCGGCGTCGGCATGGGCCGCTCCCTCCACGCCGGCCAGGTCACCGTCGCCGACGGCACCCCGCTGGCGGGCGAGAAGATCCGCCGCGTCCTGACCAACGACCCGGGCATGGGCGTCATTCGCCACGTCGACGCCGGATACGAGCGCGCCGACGAGGTCGCGGCCGAACGCGGCGTGCGCATTCCGATGCGGGAGGGCGAGTGACCTCGCCGAACGACGGAGCGGGAGGCGGTCCGGGGGCGGGCGCCTCTGGAGCTGGAACCCCTGGGGCGGGCGGGCCTGGGGCGGGAGCCCACGGGGCCGGTGCTCTGGGGGCGGGTGCCTCTCGGGCGGACGCCTCTGGGGCGGGTGCTCCTGGGCCAGGTGCTCCGGGGGCGGTCGGGACGTCCTTCCACGAGATGTGGCGGGACCTCGCCGCCATCGGCCGCCACTCCGGCACCGGCGGCTACCGCCGCTACGCCTGGACCGGCGCGGACGCCGACTGCCGGGCCTGGTTCGCGGACCAGGCCCGCGCCCGCGGGCTGGCCTACGAGGTGGACCGCAACGGCAACCAGTGGGCCTGGCTCGGCGCGGCGTCCGCCGCGGACGTGGCCGCGGGCGACGCCGTGGTCACCGGCTCCCACCTGGACTCCGTCCCGGACGGCGGCGCCTTCGACGGGCCGCTCGGCGTGGTGTCCTCCTTCGCCGCGCTCGACGAACTCCGCCGACGGGGCGCCACGCCCGCCAAGCCGCTGGCCGTCGTCAACTTCGGCGACGAGGAAGGCGCCCGCTTCGGCCTGGCCTGCGTCGGCTCCCGGCTCAGCGCCGGACAGCTCACCGTGGAGCGGGCCCGCGAACTGCGCGACGCCGACGGCACGACGCTGCCCCGGGCCATGGAGCGGGCCGGTTACGACCCGGACGCCATCGGCCCGGACCCCGACCGGCTCTCCCGCATCGGCGCGTTCGTCGAACTGCACGTCGAACAGGGCCGGGCGCTCGACCTGAGCGGCGACCCCGTGGGCATCGCCTCCGCCATCTGGCCGCACGGCCGCTGGCGGTTCGACTTCCACGGCGAGGCCAACCACGCCGGCACCACCCGGCTGGCGGACCGGCGCGACCCGATGCTCACCTACGCGGCGACCGTGCTCGCCGCCCGCGAGCGGGCCGAACGGGCCGGCGCGCTGGCGACCTTCGGCAAGATCGGCGTCGAGCCGAACGGCGTGAACGCCATCCCGTCGCTGGTCCGCGGCTGGCTGGACTCCCGCGCCGCCGACCAGGACACGCTGGACACCGTCGTCGCCGCCATCGAGCGGGCGGCCGCCGAGCACGGCGCGCGCGACGGCGTCGACGTGCGCGTCACCCGGGAATCCTTCACCCCCGTCGTCGAGTTCGGGCACGCGCTGCGGGACGAGCTGGCCGAGATCCTCGGCCGAGCGGCGGACCACCGTCCGGGCGGCGCCCGCGAGGTGCCCGTGCTCGGCACCGGCGCCGGACACGACGCGGGTATTTTGTCCGCAACCGTGCCCACCGCCATGCTGTTCGTACGCAACCCCACCGGCGTCTCGCACTCGCCCGCCGAACACGCGGCCGAGGACGACTGCACCGCCGGGGTGACCGCACTCGCCGACGTACTGGAGGGTCTGGCGTGCAGGTGACGCCGCAGGAACCCGGGCCGACCCCGCGACCCGGCGACGGGCCGCGGCCGGCCGCACCGAAGACGTACTGGCTGGAACACGCCTGGCTCGGCACCCACGTCGAGCCGGGCGTGGCCGTGGACGTGGACCCGGCGGAAGGGCGCATCGCCGCCGTGCGGACCGAGGTCCCGGACCCGCCGCCGGGCGCCGTCGCCCTGCGCGGCCTGACGCTCCCGGGCCTGGCCAACGCCCACTCGCACGCCTTCCACCGGGCGCTGCGCGGCACCGTCCAGGTCGGTTCGGGCACCTTCTGGACCTGGCGGGAGGTGATGTACCAGGTCGCCTCCCAGCTCACCCCCGACTCCTACTACGCGCTCGCGCGGGCCGTCTACGCCGAGATGGCGCTGACCGGCATCACCTGCGTCGGCGAATTCCACTACCTCCACCACGGTCCCGGCGGCACCCGCTACGCCGACCCCAACGCGATGGGCGAGGCCCTGATCGCCGCCGCCGACGAGGCCGGCATCCGCATCACCCTGCTCGACACCGCCTACCTCTCCTCCGGCTTCGGCGCCGAGCCCAACCATCACCAGCTGCGCTTCTCGGACGGCACGGCCGACGCCTGGGCCGAGCGCGCGTCCGGCCTGAAGGAGGGCAGGCCGCACGCCCGTATCGGCGCGGCCGTGCACTCCGTCCGCGCCGTGCCCGCCGACCAGCTGGGCACCGTCGCGGAATGGGCCGGGCAGCGGCAGGCACCGCTGCACGTCCACCTCTCCGAGCAGACCGCCGAGAACGACGCCTGCCGCGAGGCGCACGGCCGCACACCCACCCAACTGCTCGCCGAACACGGTGTCCTGGGCCGCCGCACCACCGCCGTGCACGCCACCCACCTCACCGGGGAGGACGTACGGCTGCTGGGCGCCGCCACCACCGGGGTGTGCATGTGCCCCACCACCGAGCGCGACCTCGCCGACGGCATCGGCCCCGCCGTCCAGCTCCAGGCCGCCGGCAGCCCCCTGTCGCTCGGCAGCGACAGCCACGCCGTCATCGACCTCTTCGAAGAGGCCCGCGCGATGGAACTGGACGAACGGCTGCGCACCCGCACCCGCGGCCACTGGACGGCCGCCGCCCTGTTGCGCGCCGCCACCGCCGACGGCCACGCCGCACTGGGCTGGGACGAGGCGGGCACCATCGAACGCGGCGCGCTCGCCGACCTCACCACGATCGCGCTGGACTCCGTGCGCACCGCGGGCCCGCTGCCCAGGCTGGGCGCCGAGACGGCGGTATTCGCCGCCTCCGGGGCGGATGTGCGCCATACGGTCGTCGGCGGCCGTCAGGTCGTACGCGACGGAGTCCATACGCTCGTGCCCGACGTCCCCACCGCACTGGCCGAGGCCATCGCGGCCGTACGCGGCTGAACCCGCGGCCGAAGGAGAGCACCCCCACGATGACCCACCCCGACACCCCTGCCGCGGAGCGCGCCGCGAGCGGCAGCACCACCGTCATCACCAACATCGCCAGTCTCGTCACCAACGACCCCTCCCTCGGTGAAGGCCCCCTCGGTCTGCTCCAGGACGCGGCGGTCGTCTTCGACGGCGACCGCGTTGCCTGGGTCGGTCCGACAAGCAAAGCACCCGCCACTGACAACCGCGTCGACGCCGAGGGCCGCGCGGCGCTCCCCGGCTTCGTCGACTCCCACTCCCACCTGGTCTTCGGCGGCGACCGCACCGCCGAGTTCAACGCCCGGATGTCCGGCCGCCCGTACTCGGCCGGCGGCATCCGCACCACCGTCGCCGCCACCCGCGCGGCCGGCGACGCGGACCTGCACGCCAACGTCGCCAAGTACATGGCCGAGGCGCTGCGCCAGGGCACCACGACCCTGGAGACCAAGTCCGGCTACGGCCTCACCGTCGAGGACGAGGCCCGCGCCCTGCGCATCGCCGCCGCCCACACCGACGAGGTCACCTTCCTCGGCGCGCACATCGTCTCCCCCGACTACGCCGACGACCCCGCGGGCTACGTCGACCTCGTCACCGGCCCCATGCTGGACGCCTGCGCCCCGCACGCCCGCTGGATCGACGTCTTCTGCGAACAGGGCGCCTTCGACGGCGACCAGGCCCGCGCCATCCTCACCGCGGGCAAGGCCCGGGGCCTGCACCCGCGCGTGCACGCCAACCAGCTCCACCACGGCCCCGGCGTGCAGATCGCCGTCGAGCTCGACGCCGCCTCCGCCGACCACTGCACCCACCTGGACGCCGCCGACATCGACGCGCTCGCCAACAGTTCGACCGTCGCCACGCTCCTCCCCGGCGCCGAGTTCTCCACCCGCGCCCAGTGGCCCGACGCGCGCCCCCTGCTCGACGCGGGCGCCACCGTGGCGCTGTCCACCGACTGCAACCCGGGCTCGTCCTTCACCAGCTCGATGCCCTTCTGCATCGCGCTGGCCGTACGGGACATGAAGATGACCCCCGACGAAGCCGTCTGGTCCGCCACGGCGGGCGGCGCCGCGGCCCTGCGCCGCACCGACATCGGCCGCCTCACCCCCGGCACCCGCGCCGACCTCACCCTCCTCGACGCCCCCTCCCACGTCCACCTCGCCTACCGCCCGGGCGTCCCGCTCGTCTCCCGGGTCTGGCGCGGAGGGGAGTGCGTCTGATCACACGGCGACTTCCCCATGTTCAGGTGCCGGACATTGCGTAGATCACGTAATGTCCGGGTTCCAATACGAACAACTGTCGCAGTTGCCAGCACAGTTGGCGGAACACCGCGTTCCTCTTGTGTACGACCAGGGCAACTGCGCGGGGGGAAGGAACCCACATGAAGTCGACCCGTCTGAAGACCCGCATCGCCGGCACCGCGGCCGCAGTGGCCGTCCTCGGCGGCGCCTCCCTGGCCATGGCGCCGGGCGCCGCGGCGAAGGCGACTCTTATCTCGATCGAGCGCGCGCAGCTGCGTGGCGACGTGCTGTCCGTGACGGTCAAGTACTCCTGTGACCCCGGCGACTCGTGGCAGCTGGTCAGCAAGATGACCAAGGTGGACCAGGAGGAGGACGCCAAGTCGCTGGCGACCGCCACCGTCCCGGCCGACAAGATCACCTGTGACTACCAGGACCGCATCCTCAAGCTGAAGCTCAAGCCGACCCCCGGCTCGCACTTCGTGAAGGGCGACGAGGTGAAGGTCACCGCCAACTACGCGAAGCCGGGCGAGCAGAACGACGACCACCCCCTCGCGCTGATCACCACGGTGCTGTAAGCCCCACTGAACAAGCGGCCGTGCCCCGGGACCCCACCGGTCCCGGGGCACGCCCCTTCACGTCCCCCTCACCCCACCATTCCCGCATCCCGCGCACAAAGCGCCGCCTGCACCCGGTTGCCGACCTCCAGCGTCGCGAGGATGCGGCTCACATGGGCCTTGACCGTGCTCTCGCGCATCGACAGGCCGCCCGCGATCTCCGCGTTCGACGCGCCGTCGGCGAGGAGGGCCAGTACCTCGGTCTCGCGGGGCGTGAGGCGTTCGATGCGGGAGCGGGCGTGTGGGGTGGTGCGGGTGGTCGTGTGATGGTAACGGTCGATCAGGCGGCGGGCGGCGCCGGGGTGGAGCATGGCCTGGCCGTCGGCGACGACCCGTACGGCGCGGATGATCTCCGCCGGGTCGCTGTCCTTGAGGAGGAACCCCGAGGCGCCCGCGGTGAGCGCGTCGTAGACGTACTGGTCGAGGTCGAAGGTGGTCAGCACCACGACCTCCGGCGGGTCCGGCAGCCCGCGCAGCCGTTCGGTGGCGGCGATGCCGTCCAGGCGCGGCATGCGGATGTCCATCAGCGCCACGTCGATCCGGTGGGCACGGGCCAGGTCGACGGCTTCGGCGCCGTCCGCCGCCTCGGCCACGACGGTGATGCCGGGCGCGTCGCCGAGGATGTCCGTCAGCGCGAGCCGGACCAGGCTGTCGTCGTCGGCGACCAGCATGCGGATCATGTCGCTCCCGTCGTCGGTGCGTCCGGCCCGGAGCGCGTCGGGAGGGTGGCGGCGATGTGCCAGCCGCCGTCCCGCGTCGGACCGTACTCCAGGGTGCCGCCCAGCGCGGACATCCGTTCGGTCAGGCCGAGCAGGCCGTAGCCGCCGGCCGGACCGGCCGCCGGAGGATCTGCTTCCGGACGGGGCGCCGCGTTGCGCACCTCGACGGCGGATTCCTGCGGCCCGTGACGCACCGTCACCCGCACCGAGGCGCCCGGCGCGTGCTTACGGGCGTTGGTCAGGGCCTCCTGGACGAGCCGGTGGACGGCCAGGCGGCGGCCGGCGGGCAGGCTTCCGCCGTCGCCCTCGATGTCGGCCTCGATCTGGCCGTACTGGAAGCAGGCGCGGGCACCGGTCCGGTCACCCGCGCGCTGGCCGGGCTGCTGCGGCCCGCCGACCACCTGGACGTGGTCGAGATCAACCCCCGCTTCGTGGAGGCCCTGAACGGCGCGCTGCGCACGGACGCCGCCCTGGCCGCGGCGGCCGACCGGATACGGATACTCCCCGGCTCGATCACCGAAGTCCCCCTGGACCGCCGGTACGACGCGGTCGTCTCCGGGCTGCCGTTCACCAACTTCGCGCCGGACGAGGTCCGTACGGTCCTGGACCGCTACCTGTCCGTGCTCCGGCCGGGCGGGCACCTCACATACTTCGCCTACCTGGGCACCGCCCCCGCCCGCGCGCTGGTGGCCGGCCGGTCCGAGGCGGCCCGGCACCGCGCCGTGGCCGGCGTGCTGGCCGAGTACGGCAAGCGGTACGGGCAGGGGCGCAGCACGGTGTGGCGCAATCTGCCACCGGCGTACGTGCACCACCTGCGCGCCCCGTAACACCGAGCGCGCTCCTGGAGCAGAGTCGAGCGCCCCCCCACACCCAGCGGAGTCGGGCGCCCCACGTACAGAGGAGTCGAGCGCCCACGCACAGAGGAGTCGTGCGCCCCACCCACACAGCGGCGGCGACCGCACCCGCACAGCAGAGGAGGGCCCGTCCCGAGATTCCGGGGCAGGCCCTCCTCTGCGCGGGCGTCAGCCGGCCTGCCGGGCCGGCCGCGACCGCGGGGTGGTCGTGGGGGTCACTCCTCGACCATCAGCCCCTTGCGGAGCCGTACCAGCGTGCGGGACAGCAGGCGCGAGACGTGCATCTGAGAGATGTTCAGTTCCTCGCCGATCTCCGACTGCGTCATGTTGGCGACGAAGCGGAGGGAGAGGATCTTGCGGTCGCGCGGCGGCAGCTCGGCGATCAGCGGCTTGAGGGACTCGATGTACTCGATGCCTTCGAGGCCGTGGTCCTCGTAGCCGATGCGGTCGGCCAGCGCACCCTCGTTGTCGTCCTCCTCCGGCTGGGCGTCCAGCGAGCTGGCGGTGTACGCGTTGCTCGCGGCCATGCCCTCGATGACCTCGTCATTGGTGATGCCGAGGCGTTCGGCCAGCTCGCTCACCGTGGGGGAGCGGTCCAGCTGCTGCGCCAGCTCGTCGCCGGCCTTGGCCAGGTCCAGGCGCAGTTCCTGAAGGCGCCTGGGCACCCGTACGGACCAGCTGGTGTCGCGGAAGAAGCGCTTGATCTCGCCGACGATGGTCGGCATGGCGAAGGTCGGGAACTCCACGCCCCGGCTGAGCTCGAAGCGGTCTATCGCCTTGATCAGGCCGATGGTGCCGACCTGGACGATGTCCTCCATGGGCTCGCTGCGCGAGCGGAACCGGGAGGCCGCGAACTTCACGAGCGCGAGATTGAGCTCGACCAGGGTGTTGCGGACGTACGCGAATTCGTGGGTGCCTTCTTCCAGCGATTCCAGGCGCTCGAAGAGGGTCTTGGACAGGGCCCGCGCGTCCAGCGGCCCCACCTCGTCGTACGGGGGGATCTCGGGCAGCCCGTCGATCTCGGGAATTCCCGCCGCGTCCGATTCGGACGGTTCAGATGTGAGGTGCGGGGAACGAGAGTGATGGGACTGGTCGGGCAGGGCGGCCTCGGTCAGGACGGCTTCGGTGAGGGCGGCCTGGGCGAGGGTGGTCTCTGACAGGGGAGTCGACGACGCGGTCTCCGTGATGTCTTCGGTGCGCAATTCGTCGAGCCGGGGTGACATGTTGTCCTCCATCGTTCTCGGCATATGGCTGCCGATGCCTCTACGTGAAGCTGCGGTGTGCGGCGCCTCCAAAGCCGGTCGTTTCGAACGTGTCCTTACTACGCCTACCTGGCTTTGCCGGAAGATGGCAAGTGCGTGTTGTCCGGGTTCGGCAGTGATTGCGTATTGTTCGGCTACCAGTCGCGCGTATCGAAGGCGTAGTGTTCGGTCAGCGCAGTCGTAAGCAATCGGACGCCGAGACAGCAAGAGGGGTGCACGCGCATGGACCGCGGGACGGTCGGCAGTGCCAGTCGGGGACGGCTCAATGTCGCTATCCGGCATCAAGGTGCCAGCGCGATCGTGACCGTCGCGGGTGAGCTGGACCACCACACCGCGGAGCTGTTGCGCGAATCGCTCGAAGGGTGCGTCGGCGACGGCTTCACACGGCTGGTGGTCGACTGCTCACAGCTGGAGTTCATGGACTCCACCGGCCTGAACGTCCTGCTCGGCGCCCGTCTGAAGGCGGAGGCCGAGGGTGGCGGGGTGCATCTGGCCGGAATGCAGCCGGTGGTGGCGCGGGTCTTCGAGATCACAGGCGCGGACGCGGTGTTCACCGTGCACGACTCCCTCGACAAGGCTCTCGCCGACTGACGGAAGCGACGGGGGCGGTGCGGTCACGGGGGTTCCCCTCGTGCGCGTTGCCCGCGTCACAACTTCCGTACCCAAGAAGTGGGTGTTCTCACGGTCCCGTCGGGCAGGAGACATCTGAATCTGTTGAATCTGTCAGGTAACCGCTATCCGTGAAATGGCGAATCGGTGAGGTGAAGCGCTGATGAGCACCACCCGGCCGTACCCGCCGGGCGACCTCGGCCCGGAGCCGGGCAACGCCGGCGCTCCCTCCGCCTCCCCGGCCGTCCCGGCCGGCCAGATCCGCAGGCTGCGCCTGGCGGGTGTGCAGGGAGCCGTTGCGCGGGCCCGTGACTTCGCCCGGCAGGCCCTCCACGACTGGGGCTGGCTCCCGGCCGCCAGTGCTGACCAGCGGGCCGCCGCCGAGGACGTCCTGCTCGTGGTATCCGAGCTGGTCACCAACGCCTGCCTGCACGCTGAGGGGCCGGAGGAACTGCGGCTGCGCAGCAACGCCAAGGTGCTGCGCCTCGAAGTGACCGACCTGGGCGCGGGCTCGCCCGCGCCGCGCACCCCGCACCGGGCGGGGCGGCCCGGCGGGCACGGCATGTTCATCGTGCAGCGCCTGTGTCTGGACTGGGGGGTCGTCCGCAACCCCGACGGCACGGGCAAGACCGTGTGGGCGGAACTCGCAGCTCCTTCTTAAGGGCCCCTGGGCGGGGCCCTCGTTCACGCCTGAGGGGCTCCGGGGGCGTATGCGCCAGAGGGCGGCCCGGAGGGCGTGCGGGCGCCCGAGGGGCTACGGCGGCGAGTGGGCTCAGCGGGATTCTGCGCTCCGCGCACGGCCGTCGCCAGCCCATTGCGCGAGGTCGTGGCTCTGCGTGAGGTACTGGGCGCGTTGCGTGGCGGCCCTCCTGTGGCCGCTGTTTTCCCGCGCCGTACAGATCCGGCCTGTTCTGTGACTTCCCTCGACAAGGTCCCCGGCGTACCTTGAGCCACCGATCTGATGTGCCGTCAGTAACATCGGGCGGCGCTCAACCGTGAGAAGGGGAACTCAAGGTGGCCCGCTTCTACGAACAGCACGCCGCGCGCCCCCGCCGTGCGGCCGGTCTGGCCGCGGCCGTGGCGCTGACGGCGGGGTCCGCGGTCCTGCTCGCCGCGCCGGCCGCGCGGGCCGACGTCGTGGACGTCAACTACCAGTGCAAGACGCCGATCGGCAACAAGGGCGCGGTCTCGCCCATCGACATCAGGAGCACCCGCAGCGGCGACGCGTACAAGCTCGTGATGACGTTCCAGAAGGGCGTCTCCTCCAGCCCCGTCGAACTGGGCGCGGGCGCCATGAAGCCGAGCGCGCTCATCAAGCTGGGCGGCGCCGAGAGCGGCACCGTGCCCGTGTCCGGTCCGCCCAACGACAAGGCGGTCCCCGCCAACACGCCCATCAAGATCAGTGACCTGAGCGGGACGTACACGCCCAAGCGGAGCGGCAAGGTCACTTTCACGGCTTCCACGCTCACCATCAAGGCCCTCGGCACGACCACCACCTGCACGCCCGCCAACAACCCGAAGCCGTCGCTCACCCTGGACGTCAAGAGCGCGGGCGGAACGGGCGGTTCCGGCGGTACGGGCGGCAGCGGCAGCGGTACGGAGGGCGGCGGTACGGGTGGCAGCGGCGCCGGCGGAACGACCGGCGGCTCCGCGAACGGCACCGGAGAGTCGGCCACGGGCGGATCCGGCGGCGGGCAGCTGCCGCAGACCGGCCCGGCCGACTCCGCCGTCGCCCTCGGCACCCTCGGCGGCACGGTGCTCCTCGCCGGTGCGGCGGGCGTGCTCTGGCTGACGCGGCGCCACCACAACAGCGTGTAGGCCCCGCCCGGGTGTCCCCGTCACCACACCGGCACACCCGTGCACCCGTGGCGCACCCGTGCACCCATGTCTCGCCTGTGCACTCGCGTACCCGCACCAGCGCACCAGCACCAGGAGCCGCCGATGCCGTTCCGTACCCGCGCGGTGGTCACGGGTGCCGCCCTGGCGACCGCCGCCGCGCTGCTCGGCCCGGCCGAGGCATACGCCGCACGCAACGACGGCGAGCGCTGGACCGCCGCGCCCGCGCCGGGCGGCGGCGCCCGGCCGAGCGCACAGGACCGCCCGTACTTCTACCTGGAAGGCGCCCCCGGCACGGTCCTGAAGGACCGCCTCGCGCTCACCAATCCGACCGGCAGCGCGGTGACGATCCGGGTGGGCGGCGCGCCGGCCGGGCCGGGGCGCTGGATCGTGACGGCGTCGGAGGAAGTACGGGTACCGCCGCGGACCCGGGCGGACGTGCCCTTCACCGTGACCGTTCCCGGGGACGCGGACCCGGGTGATCACCCGACCGCCCTCGTCGCCGAGGCGTCCGGCAGGAAGGCCGCGGTTCCGGTGCACCTGCGGGTGACCGGGCCCGCGCTGGCCGCGCTGAGCGTCGAGGACGTGGCGGTGGAGCGCCGGGGGAGCGCGGCGGTCATCCGGTACGTGCTGGTCAACCGCGGCAACACCACGCTCGCGCCGCGCCTCGCCGTCCACGCCGACGGGCTCTTCGGCCCGGCCCTGCGCCGCGCCGCACGCGTACTCCCCGTCACGCTGCCGCCCGGCCGCCGGCTGCCCCTGACCGAGCCGTGGCCGGACCCGCCCGCGCTGGATTCGGTGGACGTACGGCTGACGGTCACGGCGGCGGGCGGCGCGCGCGGGACGGCCGTGGCGGCGTACACGGCGGTGCCGTGGGGGGCCGCGGCGCTGCCGCCCGCCGGACTGCTGGCGGGGGCGGCCGTGTGGCGCTTACGAAGGCGGAGGCGGGTGGGGGATTCCCGAGCGGGTGCCGCGCAGAAGGCGCCTTGCCAGGCGGAGGCCACCCGAGCGAGTGCTCCTCAAGTAGGGGCTTCCCAAGCGAGTGCCTTCCAGGTGGGGACGTCCCGAGCGAGTGCCCCCCAGGCGGGTCCCTGCCGGGCAGAGGCGGACGCATGAGGGCCGGGAGCGGGCGCCGTACGGTACGGGCCCATCGCCACCGCCCCGCCGCCGTCACGAGCGCCCTGGCCACCCTCGTACTCCTGCTGTCCCTACAGGCCGCGCTCCCGGCCTCCGCGGCTCCTCCCACATCCGCCGCCCCCGCCCCCACCCTCCACCTCTCCGCCCGGCAAGCGGGCAAAGGCGGCACCCTCACCGTCACCGGCCGCGGCTGGCGTCCCAAGGCGCTGCTCACCCTGCTCATCTGCGGGCAGAACATGATCGGCGGCACCAACGCCTGTGCCAACGGTGACGGCCGGGCCGTGACCACCGGGCCGGACGGGGCGTTCCGCAAGGACATCCCGGTCGCCGAGCCGCCCAAGCCCTGCCCGTGCGTCGTGCACGCCGCCACGGTGACCGGCGCTCCCGCCACCGCCGACGCCCCGTTCACGGTGGCCGGGCATCCGGTGGCGCCGCTGCCGCGGGAGGACGCCGGCGGGCGGCTGAGCGTACTGGCGCCGCCGCGCCTGGAGGGCTCCAGCGGACTGCTGACCTGGTTCGGCGCGCCGCCGCGGCGCCGGCTGGTGATCACCGTGGGCAACCTCGGGTCCGCCCCGGCCAAGGACCCGGTCTTCGAGGTGGGCACCTCGCACGGGGTCTACGCGCCGCAGTGGGAGGAGCGGCAGTGGCAGGGCACCGTGCCCGCCGGGCGCAGGCAGCGGATCGAGCTGCCGGTGGAGCTGCCCGCCGGGGCACACGGCGACTACCTGGTCTCGCTCAAGTACGGCGGCAAGGTGCTCGCCGAGCAGCCGTGGGGCGTCGGGCGGCCGTGGGGCGTGACGCTGTTCTGGATCCTGCTGTGCGTCGTCGTGCCGGCCGCGGTTTTCCGTATCGGGATGGTGGTCGTCGACCGCGTGCGCCCGCGCGTAGGTGCCGCCCGTACGCCGGGGAGAGCCGCCCGCGCCCCGAGGAGGTCCGTCCGTACGCGGAAGAGGCCCCTCCACGCGGCGAGGAGCACCCTGCGTACACCGGGGAGCGCCCTCCGTGAACCGTTGCGGATGCGAAGGCGCGCCCCCGAACCCGACGCCGCGCAGCCGCCCCCGGCGGACCCCGCCGCCACCCTGCCGTGGTTCACCCCGGACACCGCACCGTCCGCCACCACGTCCGATCCGACCGACCCCCCGAGAGCGAAAGGTTCCACGTGATGAGGCAACGCAGGAGAGCGAGCGCGGGCGGGGTCGCCCTGCTGCTCGCCGGTGCGGGAATCCTGGCGGCAGCGGGCCCGGCCGGGGCCGCGGAGACGGCGTACCGGACCGAGTGCGTACCGCCGCCGATCTCGGGCCTGCCCGCGGTCCAGGGCACCACCAGGGCGGCGGTGACCGCGCCCGCGACGGCCCGGGTCGGCGACGAGGTGGAGATCGTGTGGCGCACGGTCGAGGCCGCGTCCAAGAACCCCGACGTGCTCGACCTGGAGAAGGACACCGTGCGCCCCACCGGAACGATCAAGGTCGGTGGCGCGCAGAGCGGCGAGCTGAAGGTGCAGGGGCCGCGGCGGAACCCGCCGATCCCCAAGAACAGCCCGATGAAGCTCCCGGACATGAAGGGCACCCTGAAGCTGGAGAAGCCCGGCGAGGTCACGCTCGCGCCCGGCGCGTACACGATCAACGTCAGCAAGCCGATCTCCACGGACACCAAGTGCGCCCCCAAGGAGGAGGTGCGGCCCGCCGCCACGATCAAGGTGACCGGCGGCGGGGGCGGCCCGGGCGGCACGAGCGGTGGTGGCGCCAGCGGTGGCGGCACGACCGGTGGTGGTACGGGCGGTGGCTCCACGGCGAGCGGCGGCACGACGGGCGGCAGCGATACGGGCGGCGGCACCGGCGGCTCCACGGCGGGCGGCAGCACCACCGGCTCCTCCGGAGGCTCCTCGGGCGGCGGCGATGCCGACGGCACGTCCTACGAAGGCAAGGTCGTCCAGGTGCCGTACGCATGCAAGACCCCCATCGGCGACAAGAAGGCCACCTCGCCGGTGCAGATCAACGCCGTCAAGAAGGGCGGCGGCTACGGCCTGACGGTGAAGTTCGCCAAGTCGGTCATGCAGAGCCCCGCGGACATCCCCGCGGGCGCCGTGCGGCCGTCCATGGACGTCCGGGTCGGCGGGGCCGACAAGGGCACGGTCACGGCGGAGGGCCCGGCGAACAAGGAGCCCGTCAAGTCCGGGCAGCCGATCGAGATCCCCGACCTGAAGGGCACCTACACACCGGGCGCGACCGGCAAGGCGACGCTGACGCCGGGCGTCCTGACCGTACGGGCCCTGGGGACGACCACGACGTGCACCCCGGAGAAGGACCCGGGCGTCTCCCTGGCCCTGGACACCACCGCCCAGCAGGGCGGCACCGGCGGCACCACGGCGGGCGGCACCGGTACCGCCGGAGGCACCACCGCGGGCAGCGCGGCGGGCCCGGCGAGCGCGGGCGGCACCTCCGGCGGTCTGGCGGAGACCGGCGCCGACGACCACGGCACCCTCCGCGCCCTGGCTCTCGTCGCGGGCACGGTGGTCCTGCTGGGCGGCGCCGTCCTCACCCTCACTCCGTGGCGGCGCCTGGGACGGTGACCGTCGCGTACGGCGCGGACCCGTACGGCGGGAATCCGTACGGCGGGAACCCGTACGGCGAGCCTCCCGTACGGAGGGAACCCGTTACGGCGAGCCCCCGTACCGCGAGACCGCCGAACGCCCAAGAGCCCCGGCGCGGAATCCGCAGCCGGGGCCCTCGGGAGTGCGAGGAGGCGGTGAGCCGGGCGTGCGCCCTAGTTCACGTCGTTCATCTGACCGTTGATCCGCTTGCGGTTCAGGTAGATGATCACGCCGGCCAGGGTGGCCAGCACCGCTTCACCCACCAGCACGCCCACACCGGAGAGGTCGGCACCGGCCTGCCCCAGCAGGTTGACGACGCTGTCGCCGGCGGTGTTGGCGAGGAACCAGACACCCATCATCTGGCTGGCGTACTTCGGCGGGGCCAGCTTCGTGGTCACCGACAGGCCGACCGGGGAGACGCACAGCTCACCGATGGTCTGCATGCAGTAGATGCCGATCAGCCACAGCGGCGTGACCTTCGTGCCGTCCGAGGAGAAGGTGATCGGGAGCAGGAAGATGAAGTACGAGGCACCGATCATCACCATGCCCATGGTGAACTTCGCGGTGGTCTTCGGCTCCTTGCCGCGGTTGGCCAGCGCCAGCCACACCGAGGCGAAGACCGGGGCCAGGGCCAGTACCCAGATCGGGTTGACCGACTGCAGCCACGACGAGGGGAAGCTCATCCCGAAGATCGTGTCCGCGGTGTTCTTCTCGGCGAAGACGTTCAGCGTCGAACCGGCCTGGTCGAAGATCATCCAGAACGCGGCGGCCGCGACGAAGAACCAGACGTAGCTGCTGACCTTGCTCTGCTCGTCGGCCGAGAGGTCCTTGTCCCGCTTGATGCGGAACAGCACCACGACCGGCACGAGGATGCCGATGACGCCGAGCGGGATCAGCAGCCACTTCTCGTTGAAGTTGCCGGAGAACCCGATGACGGCGTAGAAGACCGCGGCGAGGGCGGCCCAGAACAGGCCCTTGCGCAGCCAGCCGTTGCGCTCCGCGACCGACAGCGGGGTCGGGACCTGGCTGCTCTTCGGGTCCAGGTGCTTGGTGCCGAGCAGGAACTGGACCAGGCCCAGCGCCATGCCGACCGCCGCGATACCGAAGCCCAGGTGCCAGTTGACGCTCTGGCCGATACCACCGATGACCAGCGGGGCGGCCGTGGACCCGATGTTGATGCTCATGTAGAAGACGGTGAAACCACCGTCCCGGCGCTTGTCCTGCGGGCCGTTGTAGAGGTGGCCCACCATCGTGGAGATGTTGGACTTCAGCAGGCCCGAGCCCAGCGCGACCATCGCCAGGCCGACGAAGAACGTCTGGCCGGGGATCGCGAGCACGATGTGACCGGCGATGACCACGGAGGCACCGACGATCACCGTCTTGCGGGGGCCCCAGACGCGGTCGCCGAACCAGCCGCCGGGCATGGCGAGCAGGTAGACCATCGCCATGTAGACGGCGTAGATCGACAGGGCACTGGTCTGGGGTATGCCCAGACCGCCGCCCTGGGCGCCGTCCTTGGCATCGGGACCGCCCGAGATCAGATACAGGACGAGCAGCGCCCGCATCCCGTAGAAGCTGAACCGCTCCCACATCTCGGTCATGAAGAGGGTGGCCAGTCCGCGGGGGTGGCCGAAGAAGGTTTTGCCGTCGCTGGCAGGGTTCCCCTGCGCGGCGGCGTCCTTCGTCAGGCTGGACGCCATGGGTTCTTCCTAGGTGTGCTCGGGACGCGTGGGGGAGCCCGCAGCGCGCCCGGGTCGGGCTGACCGGCACCGGCGTCACCTTGCCCGCCCCCTACGTCCCGGGGGCCGACGCCACTGGAAGAGGAATCGGCGGAGCAGTCGTGACGCCGGGATCCACGCCCCCGTGCTGCTTGCGCGGTGGACCCGGTCGACAGGTCATTCACTGTGTAGCAGGACCGGTGGTTCCGGCCCCGCACACAACAGGGACCGATGACGTCTCTTGAGAGTCACTGGTCCCGAGGCTGTGCTGCGGACGTTGGGACACCATACGTCCAGCAGCCGCGCCAGTGGGGCGAGTGAGACAACGGTCACATGTGCAACCGGGAACCGCGAAGGGGGTTGCGGATGCGGTGCGCGGTGTGTGCCTCAAGATCACCCGTCGGCCCCGGCATGCCGCGGTCCCGCCCGGGAGCGGTCGCCGGCGCGCCACCTGGAGGTCGTTTTCCGGCCACCCGCGGGCGCACCGGGTCCCGCCCGAGGAGGTAAGACATCGGACTACCATCGGCCCATGACCCGTGTACTGCTCGCCGAGGATGACGCGTCCATCTCGGAGCCGCTCGCCCGCGCCCTGCGCCGCGAGGGTTACGAAGTCGAGGTGCGCGAGGACGGCCCCACGGCGCTAGACGCCGGTCTGCAGGGCAACATCGACCTGGTCGTCCTCGACCTGGGTCTGCCCGGCATGGACGGCCTGGAGGTGGCCCGCCGGCTCCGTAACGAAGGCCACTCCTTCCCCATCCTCGTGCTCACCGCCCGCGCCGACGAGGTCGACACCGTCGTCGGCCTGGACGCCGGTGCCGACGACTACGTCACCAAGCCCTTCCGGCTCGCCGAACTGCTCGCCCGCGTCCGGGCCCTGCTGCGCCGCGGCTCGTCCGCCGAGCCGCAGCAGCCGCCCGCGACCCACGGCGTGCGCATCGACGTCGAGTCGCACCGCGCCTGGATGGGCGACGAGGAACTCCAGCTCACGGCGAAGGAATTCGACCTGCTGCGGGTGCTGGTGCGGGACGCGGGCCGGGTGGTCACCCGCGACCAGCTGATGCGCGAGGTCTGGGACACCACGTGGTGGTCGTCCACGAAGACGCTGGACATGCACATCTCCTGGCTGCGCAAGAAGCTCGGCGACGACGCGGCCAACCCGCGCTACATCGCCACCGTCCGCGGCGTCGGCTTCCGCTTCGAGAAGAGCTGAGCGCCCGCCGCCGGGCGGGAAGAGTAGAAGAACGAACGCATCCCGCCCGGAGGACACCGTGCGCCGCCGTCTGATCAACTCCACCCTCGCCGTGGTGCTCGTCGTGATCGCCGTCTTCGGCGTGTCACTGGTCATCGTGGAGACCCGCACCATCCAGTCGGGGGCGCAGGAGAGCGTCGCCTCCGAGGCCGTACGGCTCGTCGGCATCGTCGAGAGCCGGCTGGGCAGCGGCGAGAAGCTGACGCCCGAGATCCTCTCGGAGCAGATCACCGCGAAGCGGTACGCCGAGATCGAGGTGCCCGGCCGGCCGCGCATCGAGATCGGCTCCCGGCCGGCCGGCGACGTCATCGAGTCCACCCAGCACGGCGACCGCGGCGAGACGGTCACCGTCCAGGAGCCGCGCTCCACGGTCAGCGCCGAGATCGGCCGTACGCTGCTGGTCATCCTGGCCGTCGCGATCCTGGCGATCCTGGCCGCCGTGGTGCTCGCCGTCCGCCAGGCCCGCCGGCTGACCGCGCCGCTGACCGACCTCGCGGAGACCGCCGAGCGGCTCGGCTCCGGCGACCCGCGCCCGCGCCACCGCCGCTACGGCGTGCAGGAGCTGGACCGGGTCGCGGACGTGCTGGACGCCAGCGCCGAGCGGATCGCGCGGATGCTCACCGCCGAGCGCCGGCTCGCCGCCGACGCCTCCCACCAGCTGCGGACGCCGCTGACCGCGCTGTCCATGCGACTGGAGGAGATCACCGTCACCGACGACCCGGACACGGTGAAGGAGGAGGCCACCATCGCGCTGGGCCAGGTCGAGCGGCTGACCGACGTGGTCCAGCGGCTGCTGACCAACTCCCGCGACCCGCGCTCCGGCTCCGCCGTCGCCTTCGACCTCGACGAGGTCGTCAAGCAGCAGGTCGAGGAGTGGCGCCCGGCCTACCGCAGCGCCGGCCGGGCCATCGTGCGCTCCGGCAAGAAGGGGCTGCGCGCGGTCGGTACGCCCGGCGCGGTGGCCCAGGTGCTCGCCACGTTGATCGAGAACTCGCTGATGCACGGGGACGGGACGGTGGCGCTGCGCACCCGCGTCACCGGCAACCAGGCGGTCGTGGAGGTCACCGACGCCGGCCGGGGCGTACCGCCCGACCTCGGCTCCCGGGTGTTCGAGCGCACGGTCAGCGGCCGGAATTCGACGGGGCTGGGGCTGGCCGTGGCCCGGGACCTGGCGGAGGCGGACGGCGGGCGGCTGGAACTGCTCCAGCAGCATCCGCCGGTGTTCGCCCTGTTCCTGGCCCGCGAGGCGGAGTCGTCGGCGGGGGAGTGAGCATCGGGCGGGCGTCTGCGTGGCAAGCCTGGCTCCGTGGCGGGCCTGGCTCTGTAGTGGGACCGGTTCCGTAGTGGGACCGGCTCCGTAACGGGACCGGCCCCGTGGCAGGACCGGCTCCCTGACGGGGCTACTCGCGCGGGCGCTCCGCGGCCGCCGCGCTCGCCGCCCGCCGTTCCCGCGCGCCCTCGGCCTCGGCCTCGGCCAGGAAGGACTCCGCCGTCGCCACGGCCTTGCGCGCGGGCAGCGCCCGGAACACCCAGGTGCGGTACGACCAGAAGCGGAAGAGCGTGGCCAGGCCGATGCCGAGGAACTTGAAGACGTTGCTCTGGAGCGAGGAGTCCCAGCCGAACCCGTACGTCGCCACGTACAGGACGCCGTTCTCGATGACCAGGCCGATGACGCTGAACAGCAGGAAGAGCGTCAGCTCCTTGGTGCGGCCGCTCTTGTCCCGGTCCCGGTAGGTGAAGTAGCGGTAGCCGAGGTAGTTCGTGCCGGTGGCCACCACGGTGGCGACGATGCTGGCCCGGACGACGGGCAGCTCGGTCAGGTGCCGTACGAGGTTGAACACCACGAAGTTGACGAGGACCCCCGCGCCCCCGACGGCGCCGAACTTCATGAGTTCGCGGGCCAGTGCGTCCAGTCGGGCCCGCAGTGCGCTCCGTTCACTCATAGTGATCGTTCAGCTCCTGGTGGTGGGCGTTCGTGGGCGTCTGGGTGCGGTCGTCAACCTGCATCCTGTCCGCTCATGCTAACCAGGGGACCTGTGTGCCGCCTGCCACCCGTGACCGGAGGGGCGCCCGGGTCGTGTCAGTCCACGGTCACCCGGAACCGCCGCGTCCGGGCGTTCTCGTCCTGCTCGTCGGCCTGCGCGGTGCCGCAGCGGTAGCAGTACCTGAGAGTCACCTCGGTATGTCCGGCCCCGCGGGCCGTGAAATCGACGTAGCGGAAGCCGCCCGAGCCCGGGCCGGACGGCTCGTCGGCGTCGTAGTGCCCGACGGCCCCTTGCAGTACGGCCGGGTCCGGCCGCGGTGCGGCGAGGACCCATCGGAAGCCGCTGGCCGGATTGTCCTTGAGGCGGATGGAGAAGCGGGTGCCGGAGGTGACCGAGATCTCCCGGTCGCCCTCGTCGAACACGACCGGTCCGGTCAGCTGGGTGACCACCGCGTAGACGGCGGCGACCAGGGCCGCCACGGCGAAGGCGATCCCCGCGGTCCTGGTGCGCCTGGGTATGCCCCCGTCGTCCCCGTCGCCCATGAGTCCTCCCCCTCCACGGCGGCGGCGAGCCTACCGCCCGGGTGATCTCCGCACACGGCGAACGGCGAGGGTGGCGGACTTGCGTTCGTACGTTCATCCAAGGGGGCGGCGGAGGCTCATGGCCGTACGGATACCCTGGGGGCGTGACGTTCCCGGTAGTCGGCATGGTCGGCGGCGGCCAGCTCGCCCGTATGACCCACGAGGCGGGCATCCCCCTCGGCATCAGATTCAAGCTCCTCAGCGACACCCCGCAGGACTCGGCGGCCCAGGTGGTCGGTGACGTCGTCATCGGCGATTACCGCGACCTGGACACGCTGCGCGCCTTCGCCCGTGGCTGTGATGTGATCACTTTCGATCACGAGCACGTTCCCACCGAGCATTTGAGGGCCCTGGAGGCCGACGGCATCCCCGTCCGGCCCGGCCCCGACGCGCTGGTGCACGCCCAGGACAAGGGGGTGATGCGCGCGAAGCTGACCGAGATCGGGGCGCCCTGCCCCCGGCACCGCATCGTCGCCGACCCGGCGGACGTGGAGCGGTTCGCGGCCGAAATCAGTGGGGGCGGCGCGCAGCGCCTCGACGAGGGGCGGTGGCCGGGCGACGGGCGGGAGGGCGGCTTCCCGGTGGTCCTGAAGACGGTCCGCGGGGGCTACGACGGCAAGGGCGTCTGGGTCGTACGATCCTCCAAGGAGGCCGCCGAGCCGTTCCGCGCCGGAGTGCCGGTTCTGGCCGAGGAGAAGGTCTCCTTCGTCCGGGAACTGGCCGCCAACATCGTCCGCTCGCCGCACGGCCAGGCCGTCGCGTACCCGGTCGTGGAGTCCATCCAGGTCGACGGCGTCTGCGACACGGTGATCGCGCCCGCCCCGGACCTGTCCGAGGAGCTGTCCGGCCAGGCGCAGGAGCTGGCGTTGCGCATCGCGCGGGAGCTGGGCGTGGTGGGCCACCTCGCGGTCGAGCTGTTCGAGACCGCCGACGGCCGCATCCTGGTCAACGAGCTGGCCATGCGCCCGCACAACTCCGGCCACTGGACCCAGGACGGCGCGATCACCTCGCAGTTCGCCAACCACGTCCGCGCCGTCCTCGACCTGCCGCTCGGCGACCCGCGCCCGCGCGCCCAGTGGACGGTGATGGCCAACGTCCTCGGCGGCGACTATCCCGACATGTATTCCGCGTACCTCCATTGCATGGCACGGGACCCGCAGCTGAAGATCCATATGTACGGAAAGGACGTGAAGCCCGGCCGCAAGGTCGGCCACGTCAACACCTACGGCGACGACCTGGCCGACGTGCGCGAGCGCGCCGCGCACGCCGCCGGCTACCTGCGAGGAACCATCACCGAATGACTGCGAGCACTTCCCCCACGGTCGGCATCGTCATGGGCTCCGACTCCGACTGGCCCGTCATGGAGGCCGCGGCCAAGGCCCTCGACGAGTTCGAGGTCCCCTACGAGGTCGACGTCGTCTCCGCCCACCGCATGCCGCACGAGATGATCGCGTACGGCGAGCAGGCCGCCGGGCGGGGCCTGAAGGCGATCATCGCGGGCGCCGGGGGAGCGGCCCACCTGCCGGGGATGCTCGCGTCGGTCACACCGCTGCCGGTCATCGGCGTACCCGTACCGCTGAAGTACCTGGACGGCATGGACTCGCTGCTGTCCATCGTGCAGATGCCGGCCGGCGTGCCGGTCGCCACCGTCTCGGTCGGCGGCGCCCGGAACGCCGGACTGCTCGCCGCCCGGATGCTCGCCGCCCACGACCCGGAGCTCCAGGTCCGGATGCGCGAGTTCCAGCAGCACCTGAACGAACAGGCCACCGAGAAGGGCAAGCGGCTGCGCAACAAGGTCGCCTCCCCGGCCTTCGGCTTCGGGAGCGGCAAGTGAGCGCTTCCCTGGAGGCCGCCCGCGCGCTGCTCGCCGAATGGCCGGTGGTCGACGGCCACAACGACCTGCCCTGGGCCCTGCGCGAGCAGGTCCGCTACGACCTCGACCGGCGCGACATCGCCGCCGACCAGACCGGTCACCTGCACACCGACATCCCCCGGCTGCGGGCCGGCGGCGTCGGCGCGCAGTTCTGGTCGGTGTACGTACGGTCCGACTACGCCGGCGACCGGGCCGTCACCGCCACCCTCGAACAGATCGACGTGGTGCGCCGGCTCGCCGCCCGCCACCCCGACGACCTGCGCCTGGCGTACACCGCCGACGACATGGAAGCGGCCCGCGCGGACGGCCGGATCGCGTCCCTGATGGGCGCCGAGGGCGGCCACTCGATCGGCAACTCGCTGGCCACCCTGCGCGCGCTGTACGCACTGGGCGTGCGCTACATGACGCTCACCCACAACGACAACATCGACTGGGCGGACTCGGCCACCGACGAGCCGCGCGCGCACGGCCTCACCGCCTTCGGCCACGAGGTCGTCCGCGAGATGAACCGCCTCGGCATGCTCGTCGACCTCTCGCACGTCTCCGCCGACACCATGCGCGACGCGCTGGACACCAGCGCCGCCCCGGTCGTCTTCTCGCACTCCTCCGCCCGCGCGGTCTGCGACCACCCGCGCAACATCCCGGACGACGTGCTGGAGCGGCTGCCCGCCAACGGCGGCGTCGCGATGGCCACCTTCGTACCGAAGTTCATCCTGCCCGCGGCCGTCGCCTGGACCCTGCGCGCGGACGAGAACATGCGCGCGCACGGCTTCCACCACCTGGACACCACCGCCGAGGCGATGGCCGTGCACCGCGACTTCGAGGCGGCGCACCCGCGCCCGCTCGCCACCGCCGCCACCGTCGCCGACCACCTCGACCACATGCGCGAGGTCGCCGGCATCGACCACATCGGCATCGGCGGCGACTTCGACGGCACCGCCTTCACCCCCGCCGACCTCGCCGACGTGTCCGGCTATCCGAACCTGATCGCCGAACTCCTCGACCGCAAGTGGTCCACGGCCGACCTCGCCAAGCTGACCTGGCAGAACGCGGTCCGCACACTAGGCGGCGCGGAGGATGTCGCGCGGGGGCTGCGGGACGGGCGCGGGCCGTCCATCGCGACGATCGACCAGCTCGACGGTCTCGACAGCCTCGACGGCTGAGCGGGGCGCAGGATGCCGGACTTCTGACGGCTGAGGCGCGCAGGTCGCCACTTCGCCGCCACTTCGCCGCCGTTTCGACGCCACGAGGGGCCGGTCCGACGTCACGAGGGGCCGGTCCGACGCGATCAGGGCCGGAACTCCACGGAGTTCCGGCCCCTGATCGCTTGTTCGTACGGGTCAGGCCTGCGGACGCCCCAGCGCCCGGTACGTCCAGCCCGCCTTGCGCCACAGCTCCGGGTCGAGCGCGTTGCGCCCGTCCAGGATGCGCGGCGTGGCGACCACCTCGGCCAGCGCGGCCGGGTCCAGCTCCCGGAACTCCCGCCACTCGGTCAGGTGCAGCACCACATCGGCGCCGCGCACCGCCTCCAGCGCCGTGTCCGCGTACCCGAGCGTCGGGAACACGCGCGCGGCGTTCGCCATGCCCTTGGGGTCGTACACCGTCACCTGGGCGCCCTGGAGGTGGATCTGCCCGGCGACGTTGAGCGCGGGGGAGTCCCGTACGTCGTCCGAATCCGGCTTGAACGTGGCCCCGAGGACGGCGACCCGGGTGCCGAGGAAGGAGCCGCCGACCGCCTCCCGGGTCAGCTCGACCATGTGGCCGCGGCGCCGCATGTTGATCGAGTCGACCTCGCGCAGGAACGTCAGCGCCTGGTCGGCGCCCAGCTCACCGGCGCGCGCCATGAACGCCCGGATGTCCTTGGGCAGGCAGCCGCCGCCGAAACCGATCCCGGCGCGCAGGAACTTCTTGCCGATCCGCTCGTCGTGGCCGATCGCCTCCGCCAGCTTCACCACGTCACCGCCGGCCGCCTCGCACACCTCCGCCATCGCGTTGATGAAGGAGATCTTGGTGGCCAGGAAGGAGTTGGCGGAGGTCTTGACCAGCTCCGCGGTGGGGAAGTCGGCCACGACGAACGGCGAGCCCTCGGCCACGGGCTTGGCGTACACCTCCCGCAGCACCTCCTCGGCCCGGCCGCCGTCCACGCCGATCACGATCCGGTCCGGGTGCAGGGTGTCCTGCACGGCGAAGCCCTCGCGCAGGAACTCCGGGTTCCAGGCCAGCTCCACGTCCTCACCGGCCGGCGCCAGCTCGGCGACCCGCTTGGCCAGCCGCGCCGCGCTGCCCACCGGGACCGTCGACTTGCCGACCACCAGCGCGGGGCGCCGCAGCAGCGGGGCCAGCGACTCGACGGCCGATTCCACGTACGACATGTCGCAGGCGTACTCGCCGTGCTTCTGCGGGGTGTTGACGCACAGGAAGTGCACGTCGCCGAAGTCCGCCAGCTCTTCCCAGGAAGTGGTGAAGCGCAGCCGGCCGCTGGCGCCCTCGATGCCCGCGACGTGCGCCCGCAGCAGCTCCTCCAGGCCCGGCTCGAACATCGGGGTCTCGCCCCGCTCCAGCATCTCGATCTTCGCCGGGTCGATGTCCAGGCCCATCACCTCGAAGCCGAGCTCCGCCATGGCCGCGGCATGCGTCGCGCCGAGGTAGCCGGTGCCGATCACGGTGATCTTCAGGGCCATGGGTGCTCCAGGTGCGTACGGGGAAGATCTGAGCAGCCCGAGCATAGTCCGGCCGGTCTCCGGGGCGACGGGCCCGGTGGCCGGGACCTTGCGGTGCGCTGTCGGCAAACTCACGTCTCCCGCGCCCCGTGCCGCCCCTAGAATTCGGGTGACACATCGAGTTACTTAACGGTAGTTAGCAAGCCAGTCAGCTCTCAGGGGAGTGAGAAACCTTGGCGGGAACCGCTGATTTCGATCTGTACCGGACGTCCGAGGAGCACGACATGCTCCGCGAGTCGGTGCGCTCGCTCGCCGAGGCGAAGATCGCCCCGTTCGCCGCCGAGGTGGACGAGCAGGCCCGCTTCCCGCAGGAGGCCCGGGACGCGCTGACCCTCAACGACCTGCACGCCGTGCACGTCCCGGAGGCGTACGGCGGCGCCGGCGCGGACGCGCTGGCCACCGTCATCGTCATCGAGGAGGTCGCCCGGGTCTGCGCCTCCTCCTCGCTGATCCCGGCCGTCAACAAGCTCGGCTCCCTCCCGGTCATCCTCTCCGGCTCCGAGGAGCTGAAGAAGAAGTACCTGGGCCCGCTCGCCAAGGGCGACGCGATGTTCTCGTACTGCCTGAGCGAGCCGGACGCGGGCTCCGACGCCGCCGGCATGAAGACCAAGGCCGTACGCGACGGCGACCACTACGTCCTCAACGGCGTCAAGCGCTGGATCACCAACGCCGGCGTCAGCGAGTACTACACGGTCATGGCCGTGACCGACCCCGAGAAGCGCTCCAAGGGCATCAGCGCCTTCGTCGTCGAGAAGGGCGACGAGGGCGTCTCCTTCGGCGCCCCGGAGAAGAAGCTCGGCATCAAGGGCTCCCCGACCCGCGAGGTCTACCTCGACAACGTCCGCATCCCCGCCGACCGCATGATCGGCGCGGAGGGCACCGGCTTCGCCACCGCCATGAAGACCCTGGACCACACCCGCATCACCATCGCGGCCCAGGCCCTCGGCATCGCCCAGGGCGCCCTCGACTACGCCAAGGGCTACGTCCAGGAGCGCAAGCAGTTCGGCAAGCCGATCGGCGACTTCCAGGGCGTGCAGTTCATGCTCGCCGACATGGCCATGAAGCTGGAGGCCGCCCGCCAGCTCACCTACGCCGCCGCCGCCCGCTCCGAGCGCATCTCCGCCGGCGGCAAGGACGAGGACCTCACCTTCTTCGGCGCCGCCGCCAAGTGCTACGCCTCCGACGCCGCCATGGAAATCACCACCGACGCGGTCCAGCTCCTCGGCGGCTACGGCTACACCCGCGACTACCCGCTGGAGCGCATGATGCGCGACGCCAAGATCACGCAGATCTACGAGGGGACGAATCAGGTGCAGCGGATCGTCATGGCGAGGAACCTGCCGTAACTGGGTTTTCGCAGGTCAGCGGCCATTTTCGATGGCTCGCGGGCTGTGATCGGCTTCCGGTCCGTTCGGGTCCGTTTCGGGCCGATCATGGGCGTCATGCTGGGGAAATCCTGGGCTGACGCTGGACGGGAAACCGCCTCTCACCTGCATAAACGCAACGGCCCCCGGCACTCTGCCGGGGGCCGTTCGTATGGGCTCTGTCAGGCGACTTCGGCCTGTGCCTCTGTGGGGTCGTCCGCCCCGGGCGTCAGCATCGTGGCGATGGCCGCCAGCCCGCGCTGCTCGGCTCCCTCAAAGATGTAGTGGTAGTGCTCGCGCAACACATCCGTACTGCTGTGACCTATCCAGTCGGCCACATCGTTCTCAGGGACGCCCGCGTACAGGAGCCGCGATCCGTAGTAGTGCCGCATGGAGTGTGGCTTGCAGTACGTCACCTCCCCCCTGGGACAGAGCCACCATCCAGATCTGCCGGTAGAAGTACGACGCGTACAGGTACCCGGTGCGCGACACGTTGGGGAACAACAGGTGCTCCGGCCCTCACACCGTGGTTCTTGATGTGTCGCCGAAGCTCGAAGGCAACGTTGGGCGGGAGTGGCACCACGCGGCCGGGCTCTTCCTCGTCGTGGGCCTTGATGTGCCGCCGCTGTAGCGCGCTGCTCTTGCCGGACTCCGTTTCGCCGTCCTCCGCGATCTGGAAGCCAACGCGCAGAACTTCGGCTTTGAAGTCGATCTGATCCCGAGAGACGGCCATGGCCTCACCGATACGGAGCCCGCAACCGGCCATCAGCCACAGCTTTGCGCGGTACCGGGGTGGGGCGCCGTCGAGCGCAGCCAGAACTTCCCGCGTTGTGAGCCGTCGTGCCTTGCTCTTGTGCTCGCGGATCTCCTTGGCACGACTGCCCGCGTGCTTGATCTTCTTGCACGGGTTGCGGCCGATGATCTCGTTGACAACGGCCCAGTCCATCATCCCGGAGAAGAACGAGAACCGCTGACGCCGCGTCCGTGCGGACAGCTTGCGGTCCGTCTCCATCCACAAGAGCCACTGCTCAATGTCCGCCACCTTCAGGGACACGATCGAGCGCGCCTTGAAGAACGGCTCAATGGTCGTGTTCAGGATCGAGCGGTACTGCTTCTTGGTGCTGTCTCCAGCTTCCTTTGATTGGTCCACTGCTCCCGACCGCTGTCACAGGCTCGCTCGACGCCAATCCCTTCCGAGCACTCCTCTAACCAACCAACAAAGCGAGCCCCGGCCCATCTCTGGCCGGGGCTCTTTCGTTGCTTCGGCCCTACTCCGCTCGTTCGACCAGGGCGACCGATGTGCACAGGCGTCGGAACCGGGCGTGCCCCGTTCGGCCGGCATGGCTCATGCACTGCACATCGACGGTCGCGCCGTCCGACGCAGGCTTAGCCTCCCAGGCGCACGTCAGGCACTTCGCCTCGAACGTCACCTCTGTGTCCGGCTGCTGAGTGATCCGGTGCTTCGTATACCGCAGGATCGAACGAGGCATCGTGGTGCGCTCCCCCCATCAGGCGCGGACGGTCGGGCAGGCAAGGTCCGGTGCGGCGCGGTTCGGGGAGCAGGTCACCAGAGCTATAGACAGAAATGCGGGCCTCTCCAGGTAGAAGCCGTGGGACACGTCTCCACCCCAACCCAGCCGATCGGCAGCGGAGTAGACCAGCAGCGCTAGCCGCGTACTGTCGCGGTCCGACTCGCAGGCGAACCGGGGTGCGTACTCCGCCAGTCGTTGCCCGAGCCATTCCGCCGCTTCCTTCGGCTCCTCCCAGGTGCCGCGCACGAGCTTCGCGGGCTTGATCAGCCAGTGGGCCGTTTCCAGCGGTGGCAGGTCCACGGTTGGGAACTCCGCCTTCACTTCCTTGTACCTCGCGAACAGCTCCGGCTTATCGGCCGGAGGAGGGTCAGGATGCGGGGGCCGTCTCAGCGCCTCGTCATCGAACCGTTGCTTGGAGCCGGTCCACAGATAGCCGTGGTGGTGCAACTGTCGTCCCGTTCAGAGCAGGAAGAAGAGGGGCGCCCGACCGGCCCTGCCTCTCGGGGATGAGCCAGGACCGGGGGCGCCAGGGATGGCCGTCAGGCAGACAGGCCGAAGCGGGCCGGGTCGATACCGGCCGCGTCCAACTCGGCAGTGGTGAAACGCAACGGCTCCGCACCGGGCCGCTTGCTGTCGCCCAACGCCCACGCGTTGGGGCCGATCTTGGCCAGCGTGGCGCAGGACTCGCCGTCGGGGTGTGTGTTGCCCCCGCACGCCTTGAGGAACGTGACACCGTCGATGGGCAGGCTGTACAGGTCGGTTCCGGGCATAGGTGTGCCTTTCTGTGAGATCAATGCTGGGGGCAGACTCAGAGCTGGTACTGATCCGACTTCGACACGAACACGACACCCGGGCCAAGAGCCGTTGCGCTCTCCCGAAAGATCTCGTGCAGTATCGACCTGGAGTTGTCCCGCATCGCGTTGGTCAGGTTGTCGTCCAGTAAGGCCGCCTCAGACAGGAGCAGAATCATTTCCGTGTCTGCCATAAGCCGACCGTTCTTCGTCAGCCACACAGGGATGCGAATGTTCCCATCATCATCCCGGTATGCCGGACGGCTTGGGATCGGGTCCATCCGCCAACCCAGCGGGGCCTTCTGACGGTCACTCTTCGGTTCGGTCGGCATGAGTACATCCTCGGGCCGCAGGCGAGGGACCTCTAGTGCTATTTGCGTTGTCGGGTAAAGATCCCGGACCACTCGTTCAGGAGTTCTCGGCACTCGTCTCCGAACACTGCGTACGACTCGTACCTCTCGAATTCCTCGCGGTATGCGTTCACGTCACGATGGTCCCGCAGGACCAATGCGCCGGTGCCGGTTTCCACGGTGGCTAGTCGCCGGTCGTATACCGTGAAAGTATTCAGCGGCATCTCTGAAATGTGGCCTGCCAAGGGGATGACCCCAAGTCGAACACTAGGAATTCGAGATACCGAAGTCAGTCGGTCGAGCTGCATTGCCATGGCGAGAGGTGGCAGTAAGGGCCAGCGAACGGCCTGTTCCGTCAGCAGGAACGTAAACGACTTTGACGAGTCGTAGAGGACGCTCTGGCGTTCCAGTTTCTTCGCAATGGTCTTGGACTGGTCTCCGGGAGTGTCCGCGATGCTGGCACGCACGTACTCCGGCGTAGCAAGTAGCCCTGTGATCGCCGAGAGCAGGAAGAATCGGAACTCTGTTGTGACCGTTTCGATCCTGGCTAGCTCGTTCTGCTTCTTATCAAGACCCCGGCGCCGCGAAGACCAATGGTCCTGCCACTCGGTGTTCGCGGTGCGAACCAGTTCGAGGATCTGCGAGGCTGCCGGATCATCGGTCCCAAGCGCTTCAAGGATCAGCTCTACGTCGACAATGGCGGGACTCAGTTTCCCGCTCTCCATGTTGCTGACCTTGGTTTGTGACATGTTGCAGCGGCGAGCGAGCCAGGTCTGAGTCTTCCCGGCTCGCTTGCGCAGGCTTCGCAATGCTTCCGCTAGGTCCGACCTGGACTGACCTAGCCGTTCAGGCTCAAAACTCAAGACCCTTCACGAACTCCTCGAAGGGCACGGACTCAGCTACCGCGATTCGCTGGTATTCGATGAACTGGGCCACGTCGCCCTCGAATACCTCGCGGTTGATCTGCTTCCCGTCAGGCTCATAGTTCATGAGCACGACTTCCGACTGGTCGAACATCCAGAAGTCTTGAACCCCCTCAAGAGGGTTGGTTCTGTCGGTCACGTCAAGAATTCGGATCTGCTCCCCAGCCAAGAGGTGCGGCCGGTAGTACTGGGAGAACTCGAACCGCAGGTACTCAGACAGAGGCCGAGTGACGATGTGGACGCGTCCTTGAACGCGCCCCTCCGTGACCTGTCTGCGGAGCCGGTTTGTGTACTCGTTGTGGACCGTTGCCGGGTCGATACGCGCGCCGTCACGGAACGCCTGAAGCTCCTCGGCTTCCTGCGGCATGAGGTACTGCGGCAGGGTCTCAAGACGCCATGCTTCCCGCCGGAAGCCCTCGAAGCGTGCGGCCCACTCCTCACCAGCCAAGAGCACGGACAGCCTCCCTCAGAACGTCTTCGGGGATCTCGACAAGCCCTTCCCCCTCCGGGGGCTGGAATGCCTTGGACACGTCGCCCTGGACGACGATGGAGCCGGAAGCGGTGCGGTAGACGTTCGGGCAGTCGTCCTTGCCGCACGGCCCCCCGTTGCCGTTCCCGGTGAGTCGGGTCAATTCCTCACGAGCCATGGTGAAGCCCCCTGTCCCCGCCCCCTTGTGGGGCGGCTCCACGACCGTACGGAGGGCGTGCCACGCCGTCCATGCGGTCACGCCAATATTTGCGTTGTCGCATAAAACTGTGGTGCTCGCCCACCGCCGGAGGCGGCTTTGGGTATGGCGTGGCAGGCTCATGTGAGCAACGCATGACCAGCAGGAGGGGCCGAGGGAGGTCCCGAGGGGGTCAGCTTGGTGATCATGGGCAAGTGCTGGGGAAATACCCCCGGAAGGGGTGTCTTCCCAGGTCAGAGCCGTGTGCGCTGTAAAGCACGCAGATCTATGAGGGGACGAACCAGGTGCAGCGGATCGTCATGGCCCGGAATCTGCCGTAAGGGGGTCGGGGGGTGAGCGTCCCGGTCCTTTCGGACCGGGGTGTTCATCCTGTGACGCACCTTCCTGAGCGGCCCCCGTCGCGCTGCGGGGGCTTCCCGTTGCCCGGCTACGGCCGGCTCACGACGTTTCGTGGGTCGTCGAGCCATATCCGCTGGCCGTCCCGGTCGGCCGACAAGCCGAACCGCGACCGTTCGGGCCGCCCCAGGCCGTGCCACCGGCGGAACGCCCCGCGCACCTCGTCCCACAGCGCCCGCGGCCCGTACTCCTCCACCTCGTACGTCGCCGCGTCAGGTGCGTACTCCACGGCCGCCCAGGACGCTCCGTCGTCGGAGAAGAACCACAAGGTGGCTTCACCACAGTCGTCGGCGTGCCACCGGTACCACGCATCGGTGACGATCAGGCCGGTGAAGAACGCCGGTGCGTCCTGGATGACGTGCTGCGGTGGGATGTCCGTCGTACTGTGTTCGCCCTCCTCCCCGGCGTACAGGTCGGCGATGCGCCCGGTCCCGGCGCGTCGGGTGCGGTCCCACATGAAGGACGGATAGCCGGAGAACGCACCCTGGGCCACCCCGTTCCGTACCTCCAGCGCGACGAACGAGCCACTGAAGAAGCTGCTGCCCCACGGGGTGACGATCCGTCCGTCCGGGCATTGCTCCAGCCACGCCGACGGGATGTCCCGCATGGTGCAGGTGCAGATGACGCGGTCGTACGGAGCGCCCTGCCGGTAGCCGTGGCGTCCGTCACCGGCAACGGCTGTCAGCCGGAACCCCGCACGCCTGAGGTTGCCCAGGGCCATGATCAGCACCGCCGGGTCGAACTCGACACTCGTCACCCAGCTGTCGCCCAGCCGGTGGCACAGCCAGGCGGCGTGGTATCCGGTGCCGGTGCCGATCTCCAGCACCCGGTGTTCGTCCCGCACATCGAGCAGGGCCAGCATGTCGAGCATGACCGACGGCATGGAGGAGGACGATGTGGCGAGCCGGAACCCGCCGTCCGGAGTGTCCTCGCCGTCGTTGACCTGGGTCACGACAGGGGCGTCCGTGTAGACGGCCGCCAACCAGCTTTCAGGGTCGGCGGTGAAGTCGTGTCCCTCGAACACCCTGGGGATGAACAGTGCCCGGTCCACGGCGGCCACGGCGTCGCGCCACTCCGCGGGCAGCGGCCCCCTGCTCGCCAGCGCCGCCAACAGCTGCCGCTGTGTCGTCATCCGGTGTCAGCCCTTCGGCGGCTCGTACGGCTTGGTCGGCCCCGGCGGCCGGTCGCGGTGGCCGTCGCTGTCGGAGGTGTCCGGCCTTCCGGAGTCGTCTCCGCCCTTCTTGGCCATGTGTGCCTCGCTTCCTGGGCGTCATCGTGTGTCATCGCGACGCTACGGAGAGGCATGGGCTGTCGACCACGTTGTTGCACGGGCTTGCACGTGAATCACCTAAGTGTGTCGATCGCTTCGGTGATGAGGGTCCGTGCCGCAGCGCCGTACACGGCGATCCGGGAGAGCCCGGCGAAGGCCTTCGCGTAGACGGCGATCTCACTGGGAGCCGAGATGTTCACCGCGGCCGTGAGCAATTCGACGCTCACCCGGCAGTCGTCGAAGAGATAGAACGCCTCCAGCGGCCACACCCGCCGCTCGGCGGTGAACGGGATGACGCCGAAGCCGACATTCGGCAGGGCCATCACCGCCAGCAGGTATCCGAGCTGCCCGGCCATGGTGCCGGCGTCACCGGTGCGGTGGCGCAGCACGCCTTCCTCCACCAGCAGAGCGAAACGATGGCCGCCCCGGAAAACCACCCGTGAGCGCTCGACACGCGAGGCCGCGGCGGAAACCGAGTCGTCCGGGGTGCCTTGGAATGCGGCGATGGTGGAGAGCAGGGCTGTCGCGTACGCCTCCGTCTGGAGCATTCCCGGTACCACGTTCGAGCAGTACACCCGGAAATTCCGGGTGTTCTCGTACAGGGGAACCACTTCCTCCTGTGCCCGGCGCATCCCGTGCCGGTGCAGTTTTTTCCAGTGCACGTACATCTGCTCTGCATGACGGTTCGCCGCGACCAGATCGGGCACCTGCTCCTCGGCCCCGCACGCCGTGCACCACGCACGGATGTCGGCATCGGAGGCGGGAGTTCTGGCCCGCTCGATCCTGGACGTCTTCGCAGGGCTCCAGCCGCACCGCACCGCCAGCTCATGACCGCTCAGCTCCGCTTCCCTGCGCAGTTCACCGAGGCGCGCGGCGAGCGCCTCTCTGGCGGCCTGGGTGCTGGACGAGGGGGAAACGGACATGCGGCAGTACTCCCCGGGGTCGCTCAGACCGTGTACTTCTCATGGGGAGTGGCGCGCTCCCACACGGACTCGAACGCTGCCGACGCCAGCCGGGACACGGCGGATTCCGTACGTATTTCCCAGCCGGGCGCGGACCAATCTCCGTCACCCGAGAAATGGTTGAAGAGCACGGCCCTGCCGTCGAACACCCAGCAGTCGTTCCCCGGCAGGGCGATGTCCGACGCCAGACGGCGGGGCAACCAACGGACCTGCTCCCCGGCGTGGATGTTCACCGGGGTGCCGGCGTGCTCGTACCGGATGTAATCGGTGACCGGTTCGGAGACGACGCGGGCGCGGCGTACGACGACTCCGCGTGCCACGGTCTCCCGGATCAGCTTCACCCAAGGCGCCCAATACCGGGACGTGGGGTCCGTGTCACGCTCTCCCGTACGTTTCCAGTGCTCGAAATCGTCGATCTCGTCGTCCACGCCGTACACGTCGCGCATCTCCAGATGTACGGCGGAGTGCCGGGCCCCGGCCAGCAGCGTGTCGAAATCCCATTCGCTCTGCGGCATCACATGCCTCCCTGAGGATCGGCACCATACGGGCCGGGACCCGGATGACGGTTTCGTGAGCCGGGATTTCCGCGCCATGACCGGGGGCCGTGAACGCGCCGCATTCCGCCGCCAGCCGTGCGTCCGGTTTCCATCCCTGGAGCACCAGTTCCCGCGCCTCGTCGTCCACCCAGACGGTGGGGGAGCCTTGCTGACCGGTGTCTGGATCAATGCCGATGAACCGTAGAGCCATGGCCGCTCCGATGCCGAGTGGCTTGCGCCGGCTTGCACGAGCGTGGTGGAGGAGGGGTCGAACCGTCAACGGCGCGCGTGCGTACTTCGTGCGCGCCCCAGGGCCGCCCGGCGCACGATGATGCCGACGCGACGGGGCCCGGACCGCTCGCTCGCGGTCCGGGCCCGGTTCCGTCTGCCCGCCGTCCCCCTACTCGTTCCCGCTCACCGTAACCGGCTCATCGTTCTTCAGTTGTTCGACGAGCTTGGAGACCTTGGCCTTGTCCCAGCGGAGGTTGCCGCCGACGGTGCCGGCGATGGGCATGTTCATGGACTTGCCGTCGCCGCCGGTGACGCCCTTCATCGCGAAGAACATCGAGCCGAGGTCGAACAGGCCCATGTCCTTGTCGACGACCAGGGTGTCCAGGCCCGCGCCCAGGGTCGGGTAGAGCTTGAAGGGGTTCATGATCGTGCCGGGGGTGGCCGTCTGGTTGGCGAGGGCGGCGAGGAACTTCTGCTGGTTCTTCGTGCGGTCCAGGTCGCTGCCCGCGAAGGCGTAGCGGGTGCGGACGAAGGCCAGGGCCTGCTCGCCGTTGAGGGTCTGCTTGCCGGCCTGGAAGTCGGCGCCGGACTTCTTGTCCTTGAACGCCTTGGGGATGTCCATCTCGACGCCGCCGATCGCGTCCACGATGTTGGCGAAGCCGGCGAAGCCGATCTCGACATAGTGGTCGATGTGCAGGCCGGTGTTGTGCTCGACGGTGCGCACCAGCAGCTCGGGGCCGTCCTCGGCGTACGCCGCGTTGAGCTTGGTGTGCCGGCCGCGGCCCGGGTACTTCTTGCCGGTCTTGGAGCCGACGAACGAGGGGATCTCCACGTCCGAGTCGCGCGGCAGCGAGATCAGCGTCGGGCCGTTGCTGCCGTCGTGCAGGATCATCATCGAGTCGGTGCGCTTGCCCTCGGCGGAGCCGGTGTGCAGCTTCTTCTTGTCCTCGTCGGACATGCCCTCGCGGCTGTCCGAGCCGACGATCAGGTAGTTCGTGCCGTCGCCCGCCTCCGGCCGGTCGATGACCTTGCTCAGGTCCACCTCGCGGCGCAGCTTGCCGTCGGCCCAGAAGTAGGTGGCGACGGAGGTGACGAGGAGTACGGCGACGAGTGTCAGGACGGTCCACTTGATGCGGCGGCCCCAGTTGGGGGCGGGGCGCTGACCGCGGTCGCCGCCGCGCCCACCGCGCCCGCCGCGGCCTCCGCCTCCGCCGTAGACCTGGCCGGTGTTGTAGCCGTCGTCGTGGCCGGGGCCCTGGCCGGGGCCGTTGCCGTACGGGTCGTAGCCCTGGTTCTGGTGGGGTACGGCGGGGCCGCGGCGCGGTGACAGGTGCGGCGGCAGCGGCGGCTCGGGCGGCTGCTGCCCCGGCCCGGGACCGCCGGGGACGCCGGGGCCACCGGGCCCACCGGAGCCGTACGGACCGCCACGGCGTACGTGCGGCATGGCGCGCGCGCCCTCCGGTTCGGCGCCGCTGCCACGTCCGTACCGGTCTCTGTTGTCGGACCCAGGCCACTCGTTCATGGGGGAAGTCTGCCTGTACTACCGCTCCCCCATACAGCCCAGGCACGAGATCGGGCCGCCGCTGTTGCAGAGCTGATGCAAAGTGACGCGGGGCGTCGCTTGCGCAAACCGGGTGGAGGTGCTCATTCCGGAGGGTTGTGCCTGGTCAGGAGGGAGGGGGAAGGGAAACGCGGGGCGGTGGGGCGCGTAACGGGGATGTGAGGGGTGCGGGGTGCGGGACGGGCGCTGGGGGAGGGTGCGCGCCCCGCGCATAAGCTGGGCGCATGACCGATCTCGTCACCACCGGCCCGGAGGGCGACCTTCCGGGCAAGCCCACCTCCGTCTCCCGTACGACGCTGTCGCACATCATGACGGCAGGCGACACCAACCTGCTCGGCACGGTGCACGGTGGCGTGATCATGAAACTCGTCGACGACGCGGCGGGCGCGGTGGCGGGCCGGCACTCCGGCGGCCCCGCGGTCACCGCCTCCATGGACGAGATGGCGTTCCTGGAGCCGGTCCGCGTCGGAGATCTTGTTCATGTGAAGGCCCAGGTGAACTGGACCGGCCGGTCCTCGATGGAGATCGGGGTCCGGGTGCTGGCCGAGCGCTGGAACGAGTCCACGCCCGCGACCCAGGTCGGCTCCGCGTACCTGGTCTTCGCGGCGGTGGACGAGAACGGCAAGCCCCGCGCCGTACCGCCGGTCATCCCGGAGACCGAGCGCGACAAGCGCCGCTACCAGGAGGCCCAGATCCGCCGCACCCACCGGCTGGCCCGCCGCCGCGCGATCAAGGAGTTGCGGGAGCAGGGCGCGGTGGGCGGGGCCGAGGACTGAGACCTCCGGGCGGGCGCGGAACTCCCGGGTGAGGCGCGAAGCTTTCGGGCGGCGCGCGGAGCTTGTAGGGAGGCTGCGGCGCTTGTAAGGAGGCTGCGGCGCTTCTGGGCGGGGCGCGGCGTTTACGGCCGGGTCGCGGCACTTACGGGCGGACGCGTACGAGGCTCGCCTCGGCGTCGGTCGTGCGTGCGCCCTCCCAAAGGAGTACGCGGTCGGCGCCGGTCTCGGTGAGGAGCCGCTCGGCGAGCCGGGTCCCGCTGTCGAGGGCGCGCTCGACCACGTCCTGGCCGCTGCCGCGTACGGTCCACGCGCCGCCGTCGCATACGTCGAGGCGCCACGTGTAGCGGACGCGTTCGCGCAGGATGCGGTACACGTACGACGGCGTGACGGCCAGGTCGCGGGCGATGGCGGGTGCGTCGAGGCCGTCCGCCGCGGCCTCCAGGACGAGGCGCGGCAGGGCGGCCTCGGTGACCTTGTAGGCGCGCCGGATGCGGCCCGCCTCGGTGAGGGTGAGGTCGTCGGCGCCGATGTCGAGTTCCGGGACGGCCGTCGTACGCGCTGGTCGCGGTGCGGTGCCGGAATCCCGCCGGGCCGCGTGGTTGAGGCGTTCGACGTCCGCCTGGAGCGCGGCTTCCTCCTGCTCCAGCCGGGCCCGCTGCGCCGACAGTCGCGCCGCGCGGGCGGTCAGGTCCGCGGGCCCCGAGCCCTGCGGGGCGGGCGGCGCGTCCGGTACGCGGGGGTCCGGCTGCGAACGCAGGAACTGCTGCGCGACGGCGGTGATCTGCTCGATGAACCAGCGGTCGGAGAGGGGTGATCGTTTCTCGCCCATGGGCGGGACTGTACTCAGTACACAGGACTGAGTACACATAGGTGAGCGAGCAATGCACGGTGGGGGCGGGGCCGGGAGTCAGGGGCACGCCGCCTCGTCCCCCGTCAGCGTTCCGAAATCGCCGGCGCCCGACGGCTGGGTCGGGTCGTCGGAGCGGACCTTGTGCACCGCCTTGAAGTCCTTGCCGACGGTGACGCGCAGCAGTGATCCTTGGCCGGGGGCCTGGCGTAGGGCCGCCTTGGGCAGGGCGGCGGACAGGGAGCGTACCGAGCGGTCCCAGCGCGGATCGTAGGAGATCACGGTCCGCCGTACGCGCGCGGGGGCGTTGCCGGGCGTTCCGGTGGTGTCGAAGCCGGTGGCGCGCAGGGCCTTGTCCACCGCGCGGCCCAGCCCGGCCCGCCCGGCGCCGTTGTCGACCTGCACCCGGATCGTGCCGGGCGGTACGTCCACCGTCGTCGCCCGCTGCCGGCCGGGCCGCCGCGCGGCCAGCGGCCGGTCCTCGCGCAGGGCCTGGAAGAGTTTCTTCGCCTTGGCCTCGTTCCACATCACGGTCGAGCCCACGTTGGGCACCTGGAAGTCGATGTCGCCCACCGGGACCGAGGCGAACTCGGAGGACGACGGGTTGAAGCCGCGCAGCGCCTGGCCGAGGTCGACCATCTCGTCGGCGCCGAAGCCCTCGTCGGCCCGTACGGACTCCAGCAGCGCGTCGGTGATGTGCTTGAACTGGACCGGGTTCAGCAGCGCGCCGGAGCTGGTGATCTTGTGCATGAGCGCGGCGAAGAAGCGCTGCTGGCGCTGCATCCGTCCGAGGTCGGAGGCGCTGTCCAGGTGCCGGGCGCGGACGTACTGGAGGGCCTGGCCGCCGTCCAGCCGGGAGCGTCCGGGGGGCAGGGCCAGGCCGGTGTAGCTGTCCTTCAGGGGGCGGGTGGTGCAGATGTCCACACCGCCGACCGCGTCCACCGTCTTCATGAAGCTGGTGAAGTCGACCTCCAGGTAGTGGTCGATGTGCACCCCGGTCATGCGCTCGACGGTCCGGATGGTCAGGCCAGGTCCGCCCTCCGCGTACGCCGCGTTCAGCTTGACCGGGTGGCCGTGGTGCTTCTGACCGGTGGTGATGTCGGTGTGCGGCGGTGTCAGGGCGTACGAGTCGCGCGGCAGGCTGACCACGCTGGCGCGGTCCCGGTCGGCGGACAGGTGGACCATCATGATCGTGTCGGTGCAGTGGCACGGTTCGCCGCCGAGGTGGTAGCGGCGCTTCTCCTCGCGGGACAGCTTGTCCCGGCCGTCCGTGCCGACGACCAGGAAGTTCATGCCGTCCCCGCCGCTGTTGTCCGGCCGGTCGCCCAAGCCCTTGAAGGCGTCCACCCGGGAGATGCCGTCCTGTACGCCGCTGACCATGGCGTGCCCGATCCCGCCCGCGGCCAGCAGCAGCAGCGAAGCGCTCGCGGCCATGCGCAGACCCCAGCGGGGCCGCCCGTCCGGGCGCCGGTGGCGGGCGGGGGTACGGGGCGGGCGGTGCGGTGCGGTCATGGGGGACACCTCCGCGGCGGGTCGGGGCGGACGGAGTGGGGAGGGGGAGCGGGAGGGGGGACGGAGTAGGTAGGGGGACGGGGTAGGGAGGGGGGTACGGGGGACGGTGACGGGTGGGGTGGAAGCTGGGACGTGGGCGTACGGGCGGGACGCTGCGGACCCGGGCGGTCCGGCCGGGGAGGCGGAAGACCGTCTCCGGAGGGGGACGAATCGTCTCCGCGAGGGAACGGAGCGGGCCGGGTCACCGTAGGCCCATATGATCGGCTGTAAAGCGCCACACGCCGGGCGCCGGGCCCAAGGCCACCCGCCTGCCGTCGGCCCCCGTCCCCCATACGCGGTAACGTGACCGCGATGAACGCCACGCCCCCGCAGCAGCCCCCGGCCGTCTCCGTGATCATGCCGGTGCTCAATGAGGAACGTCATCTGCGCAGCTCCGTCCAGCACATCCTGGCGCAGGACTACGCCGGTGACATGGAGGTGGTGATCGCGCTCGGGCCGTCCACGGACCGCACCGACGAGATCGCCGCCGAGCTGGTCGCCGAGAACGCCGCGAACGAGCGCGCCCGCGTGCTGACCGTGCCGAACCCCACCGGCCGTACCCCGGCCGCCCTGAACGCGGCGATCAAGGCGTCCCGGCACCCGATCGTGGTCCGCGTGGACGGCCACGGCATGCTCTCGCCCAACTACATCGCGACCGCGGTGCGGCTCCTGGAGGAGACCGGCGCGCAGAACGTCGGCGGCATCATGCACGCCGAGGGCGAGAACGCCTGGGAGGACGCGGTGGCCGCCGCGATGACCTCCAAGATCGGCGTGGGCAACGCGGCGTTCCACACGGGCGGCGCCGCCGGCCCGGCCGACACGGTCTACCTGGGCGTCTTCCGGCGCGAGGCGCTGGAGCAGCAGGGCGGCTACAACGAGGAGTTCATCCGCGCCCAGGACTGGGAGCTGAACTTCCGGATCCGCGAGGCGGGCGGGCAGATCTGGTTCTCGCCGGAGCTGAAGGTGCAGTACCGGCCGCGGCCCAGCATCCGCGCGCTCGCCAAGCAGTACAAGGACTACGGCCGCTGGCGCCACGTCGTAGCCCGCTACCACCCCGGATCGATCAACCTGCGCTACCTGGCCCCGCCGACCGCCGTGTGCGCCATCGCGGCGGGCGCCGTGGTCGGCGCCTTCGTCACGCCCTGGGGCTTCGTCGTCCCGGCCGGCTACGTGGCCGCCATCGCGGCGGGCTCGGTCCCGGCGGGCAAGGGGCTGCCGCTGAAGGCCCGCGCGCAGATCCCGGTCGCGCTGGCGACCATGCACATGTCCTGGGGCTGGGGCTTCCTGACCAGCCCGCGGTCGCTGGCCAAGAAGGTCATCGCCAGCCGCCGCCCGGCGGTGACGGCCCCGCGCCGCCCGGCCGCGGCCGAGTGAGCCCGGCGGCCCGCACCGGCGACTGACGCGCACCCGGCGCCCGTACGCGATCCCGTACGGGCGCCGACGCGTATCCGCCCGCCTCATCCACCCCACGCACCCCACCCGTCACCGCACCGGACACGGGCTGGGCACAGGCGCGTGGTCGCGGTTACGATACGTGTCTCGATCATCACGCATCGTGCTCGCCGATCGGCTGGAGGTGCCCCCGTGCGTCCATGGGCGGCACTGGTTGTCCTGCTGTGCGGCACCTTCCTGGCCAACCTCGACGTCTTCATCGTGGTCGTGGCCATGCCCGCGCTGGAGCGGGACCTGGGGGCGGACGGCGGCCAGCAGCAACTGGTCCTCGCCGGATACCAGTTGGTCTACGCCCTCGGCCTCGCCGCCGGCGGACGGCTGGGGGACGCACTGGGCACGCTGCGCGTCTTCGGCCTCGGCATGGCCGTCTTCACCGGCGCGTCGCTGCTCTGCGGCGTGGCGCCCACCACGGCCGTACTGGTCGTCGCGCGGATGGCGCAGGGCGCCGGCACCGCACTGATGGTGCCGCAGGTCTACCGGGCGGCGCGGACCCTGTTCACCGGCGCGGCGCAGCGCCGGGCGTACGCCGCGATCGGCGCGGTGATGGGGCTCGGCGCCATCGGCGGCCAACTGCTGGGCGGCTGGCTGCTGACGGCCGATGTGCTCGGGCTCGGATGGCGCGCCGTGTTCCTCGTCAACGTGCCGGTGGGGGTTCTGGCGCTCACCCTGCTGCCGTGGGCGGCGGGCGGCGCGAGCCCCGTACGGCACGGCCCGGTCCGCGCCGACCTGCCGGGGATCGGCCTCGCGGCGGGCGCGCTCGGGCTGTTCGTCGTCCCGCTGGTGGCGGGCGGCGCGGGCGGCATGGTGTGGTGGGGGCCGGCCTGCCTGGCCGCGTCGGTCCCGGTCGCGGCCTGCTTCCTGCGCCACGAACGCGCGCTGGACGCCCGGGGCGGCTCCCCGCTCGTACCACCGAGGCTGCTGCGCCTCGACGGCTTCCGCCGCGGCATCGTGCTGATCGTCCTGATCAACTGTGGGCTCAGCGCGTTCGTCCTGATACTCGGCCTGCTGCTGCAACGCGGGCTGGACTGGAGCCCGTTGGCCACCGGCCTGGGCATGGCTCCGGCTGCGGTCGCCTTCGCGGGCGGGTCGCTGCTCGCGCCGCGGCTCGCGCGTGGCGCCGAGCCCCGGCTGCTGGTCCTGGCCTCCCTCGCCGCCACCGCCGGCTACGCGGGCTGCGCCGCGACCGCCCTCGGCACCGATCCGCGCCTGCTGATCGGCACGGTCTGCGCCGTCGGCGCCGCGCTCGGCCTGTGCGTCACCCCGGCCCTGTCCGTGACCCTGCGGACGGTGCCGGACGCCGTCGCGGGCGCGGCGTCCGGCGTGGTCTCCACGGCCCAGCAGCTCGGCGCCGCGCTCGGCGTGTGCGTCTTCGGCTTCCTCTTCTTCGCCCAGGTCCGCGCCACGGCCGATGTCGTCGGCGCGTTCGCGGTCACCACCGCCGCCCTGACCACGACGTCGGCCGCCGCCGGTGTCCTCGCCCGCGACCTGCCTCGGGCCGCCGCGCCCGCCGTCCTCCGCGAGGACGGCGTCGACTCCCCGGCGCCGCGCGACCTGCCGCTGTGACCCCGGAAGGCCCTCCGCTCCCTCCCGACCGTACGGAGAACCGCTTGTCCTCTCATCCCCGGCCCGCCGCCGCGCGGCCGACCGCCGAAGACCGGCTCACCGAGGCCCTGCCGCGGGTACGGCAGTACCTGGCCGGGCTCCTCGACGGCTACCGGCCCCGGTACGCGCATCTGCGGCCCGCCCTCGAACGGCTGGTCGCCGACGGCCGCCGCACCCCACTCGAATGCGCGCTGCCGCTCCTCGTGCACGGCGCGGTCGACGGCTCCCTGGAGCCGGCCGTGCCGGTGGCCGGGGCGCATGTCCTGTGGTGGCGGGCCGCCAACACCTTCGACGACGTGTCGGACGGCGGCCAGGACACCCGGCTGTACGGGAGCGACCCGGCCGCCGTGCTGATCGCGGCCCTGGAGTGCGGTTACGCCCTGCCGCTGCGCGCCCTGACCACCCTGCCGGTGCCCGCGGCGCTGCGCGACCGGCTGGCCGCGGACTTCCTCGACGGCTGGACCGCCGCCTGCGACGGACAGGTGGGCGACCTCCTCGGCTCGCCGACCACCACCAGCCCCGAGGAGGTGCTGACCGTCTACCGGCACAAGAGCGGCGCGGTCTACGGCATGGCCGCCACCATGGCGGCCCGCCTCGCGCTCGGCGCGGACGGCGCCGACGACCCGCGCGCCGCCGTCTGGGGCGAGTTCGGCCAGGCCGTCGGCCTGCTCGCGCAGTTCCGCAACGACGAGGACGACCTGCGCTCCGGCCACCACGAGGACCTCGGCAACCGGACCGCCACCTACCTGCTGGTCCAGCTGCTGCACACGGCGCCCGACGCGGACCGGGAACGCGCCCTGCAACTCCTCGGCCGGGCCGCCGACTCGGCCGCCGACCGCCGGGAACTGGCCGCCATGATGTTCGACCCGGACGTGCTGGCCCCGTACCAGCGGTTCCTCGCGGACGTCCACCAGCGCGCCCACGCCCTGCTGGACACCCTCGCCCCCGACTCGCCGTTCACCGCCTGCCTGCACCGGCGGGTGGACGACGAGGTACGGACCACCGCGTGCGCCGTCGCCCCGGCGGGGCCGCACGGCGCGCACTGCACCCTGCCCCCGGGCCCGGCGGTGCCGGCCGGCCGCACCCGGGACCGGTCCGGTCAGAAGGTGTAGGCCGGATTCACCTTCATGCAGGCCTTCTTGTCCTCGCCGTTGAGGGCGTCGGCGCTGTCCGGGGCCTTGTCGGCCTCCTTCTTCTCGTCCGGCGGCTTCGGGAACGAGGTGCCCTTGCGCCAGTCGTTGCCGATCACCAGCCGCATGCGGGTGGCCGTACTGGACTCCTTGAGGGCGGACTTGGGCAGGCCGAGGGCCTTCGCGAGGGCGAGGGCGTCACCGCTGCCCTGCCTGGCCGGGTAGGTGATCGTGGTGTCGGCCTGGGTGGTGAGGCTGGAGTCCGTGGAGGCACCCGTGTAGCCGAGGGACACCAGTTGGTTGTGGATGACGTTCGCGCGGCCGGACACCGGGCCGCGGACCGTGCTGTTGGTGCCGTTCTGCACGATGACGTCCAGCTTGTCCTTGGCGGTCGTCGGCTTCGGCTCGGGCGCCGGCTTCTTTTTCTTCTGGTCCTTGCCGTCCAGCGCGGTGTCGTTGCGCAGCAGGGAGAAGGTCTGCTCGGCGTCCCCGGGCTTGGGCACGACGTACTCGCCGCCCGCCGCGTACTGCCACGGCATGGTGACCATCGTGATCCGCTCGGTCGGCACCCGCTGGAGGTCGCCGCCCAGGTCGTACAGCTTCTTCACGCTGCCCAGGCCCTCGTCCACGGTCAGCGCCTTGGTGGCGGCCTCGGCCAGGTCGCGCAGCTTCATCGGGTCGGTGAGCTTGGTGCCCGCCTTGAGCTCGCGGACCATCGAGTTCATGTACATGTGCTGGGCCTTGGCCCGGCCGATGTCGGTGTTGTCCTCGAAGCCGTACCGGGTGCGCAGCCACTGGAGGGCCTGGACGCCCTTGACCGAGTGGGTGCCCGCGGTCAGCTTCAGACCGCTGCCGTGGCCCTTCTTGTCGTGTGAGTAGACGTTCTTGTCCACACACACGGGGACTCCGCCGATGGCGTCCGCCATGTCCACCACGCCGGCGAAGTCGACCATCATGAAGTGGTCGATGTAGATGCCGGTCAGCTCCTTCCAGGTGGCGACCGTGCAGCCGGGGCCGCCGTGCTGGAGCGAGGTGTTGATGGCCGCGGTGGTCTGCGGATAGACCTTGCCGTCGTCCGGGTCGGTGCACTTCGGGATCGTCACGCGGGTGTCGCGCGGGATCGAGATGACCGACATGTTGCTGCGGTCGGCGGAGACGTGCACCAGCATCTGCACGTCCGCCAGCGGCTTGCGGTCCGCGTCCTGGCGGGCGCCGCCGAGCTCGATGTTCTTCTCGCTGTTCCGGCCGTCCGAGCCGAGCAGCAGGATGTTCAGCGGGGTCTGCCCGAAGGCGTTCGGCTGGGGCTTCTCCAGGCCGCCGGAGCCCAGGTCGAGGGCGTCCTTGCGGAGATTGCTGTTGAGGTGCTCGTAGTACCAGTAAGCGGCTCCGGCCGTGCCGACCAGCAGCACGGCCAGGGATATCGCGCTCCAGCGCAGCACGCGCTTGGCCTTGCCGCGCGGTTTGCCGGCGCGGCGGGTGCCTTTGGCGGTGGGGTCGGTGTCCCCGGCGCCCTCGGGGGCGGGGGCGTCGGCCGGGGCGGCGGCGGGCTCCGCCGCCGTTGCCTGCGTGTCCTGCGTGACCTGCGCGGCTTTTGTGGCGGTGGCGGTGCCGGTGGTTGCGGCGGTGGCGGGGCCCTTGACGCCTCCGGTGATCACCGGAGGCGTCGCGGTCCGGCCGCCCCCGGCCACCGGCGTACCGGTGATGCCCGGAACGGCGGGAGCGGCGGGAGCCGGGGGAGCGGCGGGAGCTGCGGCGCCGGCAGCTCCCGCGTTCTGCGCATTCCGGGGAGCCTGACGGTTCTGCGAGTTCTCCCCGCTCCGGGGATTCGGCACGCTCCCCGGGTTCTGCGCGGGTCTTGTACGCCCTGCCCCGGCTCCCGCCGCTCCGTTCTCCTCGTCCTCGTACAGGCTGTCGTCCCAGCCCAGATCCTTGGCGTCCGGCCGGCGCCGGCGCGGTCCGTTTCCGCGCACACTGCTCTGCCGCATTGGGTTCTCCCCCGTCAGTCGGCGCCGGTCACGGCGGCCGGGGCTCGCTTGGTCGTTCGGCTGCCCCGTGCAGCCGTGGTCCGGCCGGGGAGCCCGGCCGGTGTGCGGCTACTTGGCGCAGATGTTCTTGTCGTCGGCGTTCACGTTCTGCACGCCGTCCGGCGTCTTGGCCGGCGCCTCGATCGACTTGCCCGCTCCCTGGAAGTCCTTGCCGAGGATCAGCTTCATCGGGACCTTCGGCCCCGCGTCCGCGGTGGTCTTCTTCAGCGCGCTCTTGGGCAGGCCCATCCAGTCGGCCAGGGTGGCGGCCTGGTCGGCCTGGTTGGGCGCGTACTCCAGCCGGGTGGCGGCCAGCTTCGTCGGCGCGTTGCCGGCGTTCGTCGAGAGCTTCGCGGCCTTGCTGTTCTGCAGCCAGTCCACCGTCTCCTGCGCGGCCCCGATCGGCCCGCCGCCGTTGCTGACATCGACCCGGACCTTGTCGGCCGGAGCCTTGGGAACCTGCTTGTCGTCCGAGGTGCCCTTGTCCTTCTTCTCGTCCTTCCCGTCGGTCTTGGACAGCGAATGGTCGGCGCGGATCATCTGGAACAGCGGCGCGGCCTTCGCCTCGTCCAGTACGACGGTCGCACGGTCCTTCGGGTTGTCCAGGACGGGCACTGTGGCGAAAGTGATGTTCTTGATGTCGACCCGGCTGAGGTCCTTGGCCAGGTCCACGAGCTTGCCCGCGCTGCCGATCCCGGTGTCCACGGTGAGCGCCTTGGTGGCGGCCTGGGCCAGGTCGTAGAGCTTGGGCACGCTGGTGAGGGTGTCGCCGGACTTCATCTTGCGGATCATCGAGCCGATGAACTGCTGCTGGAGCTTGATGCGGCTCAGGTCGCTGCCGGTGCCGACGGAGTGCCGGGTACGGACGAACGCCAGCGCCTGCTCGCCCTTGACGACGCTCTTGCCCGCCGGAAGGTGCAGATGCGACTTCGGGTCGTCTATCGGCTTCGCGGCGCACACCTCCACGCCGTCCACCGCCTCGGACAGCTCCTTGACCGCGTTGAAGTCGGCCATCATGAAGTGATCTATGGACAGGCCGGTCATCTTCTCCACGGTGCGCCAGGTGCAGCCGGGGTCGCGGTCCTCCTGGCCCAGGCTGGTGTTGAAGCGGACGTTGCGCTCGCCGGGGATGGTCTTCGTGGTGCCGTTCTTCTTGGTCGGGCAGTCCGGGATGTCGGTGATCATGTCGCGGGGGATGCTCAGGGCCGTCGCGTTGGTCCGGTCCTTGGAGACGTGCATCAGGATCGTGGTGTCCGCGTGGCCCACGCTGCCCGCGTCGCCGTAGCCCTGGTTGCCCTTCCCGGAGCGGGCGTCGGTGCCGATGATCAGAATGTTGACCGGGCCGTCCTTGACCGCCGGGTTCTCCTTGCCGACGTCGACCTTGGAGATGTTCCCGTTCAGCTGCTGGTAGAGGTAGAACGCGCCACCGCAGCCCGCGACGAGGACGAAGCCGAGCGCGCCGGACGTCCAGTAGAGCGCCTTCTTCTTGGCGGACTTCTTCGGCTTGGGCTTACGGCGGCTGGGCGGGGTACCGCCGGTCGTGCCGCCGCCCGCCGAACGGCTCCCGGCCCGCCGGTCGCGCTGGGCCGGCAGCTCGCGGGTGTCGCCGTGCCGGCGCGGCCCGCCGGCTCCAGAACCGTTTTGCCCCGTGCCGCTGCCCGATTTCCCGGCCCCCCGGCCCCCTTCGGGCCCGGCCGGTCCGCTGCCGCGTCTGGGCGCCGGAGTCCCGCGGTCGGCCGGCTGCGGTGCCGGAGCGTCGGCAGGGTCCAGCCGCAACTCGTAGTTGCCGGTGTTGGGATCGAACACCCACTGATCAGCGGGATCGAAGTCGTCCGCTCGCCCACGGCCTTGCGCGTCCACGGTGCCTTGTGTCCTCCGTCGGTGCCACGCGGCGCCTCCCCCTCAAGGCGCTCGGTCGGTCGGTTGTGCAATGCGCGGTCAGCCTGGTGGTGCGGACCGGATCGCTCACACTATCCGCCCAGTTCAGCGTCGAGCGACGCCCGTGACAAATTCCACTTCCCTACAACTGGGCAATTCGCCCCAACCTTTCGACAGCTTTCGAGCAGCCGACTGTACCTTTGCAGAGCTTTTATCGGCAGATCCCGCGCTCTGCGGTGGTCCCCCGGAACGTGGGCTCGGACGGGGAAGGCGAACCGCCCGCGGCGCCATTCACGGAATCTTCACGCGGCCCGGACGCCGGACCCGGCCCCGAGGGAGCGGCGGAGGAAGGCGCGGAAGTGGGCTGTACGGACACCGGGCGGTCCTTGCCGAGCTGCCGGAAGAGGTCTTCGGCGGCCGGCTGGGCGAGTTCGTCGCGGTCCGCGTTGTAGCGGTACTCCTGTCGCGGAACGGTCAGGAACTGCACCTTCTCGGTCGGAATGCTGCGCAGGCCGCGTACCCATTCGTACAGACCGCGCAGCGACGCCAGGTCCTCGTCGGTGACCAGGGAACTCGTCGCGGCGTCCAGCAGCGGGTAGAGCCGGCGGGGATTGAGCAGCACGCCATTGCTCTTGACCTTGTTCACCAGTGCCGCGAGGAACTGCTGCTGGCGTTCCATGCGCTGGGTGTCGCTGCCGTCGCCCAGGCTCTTGCGGGCCCGTACGTAACCGAGCGCGTCCTCGCCGCGCAGCGTCTGCCGGCCGGCCGGCAGACGCAGCTGCGCTTCGTCGTCGTTGACGGGCCGTTCCAGGCACACATCCACCCCGTCCACCGCGTCCACCATTTTCTTGAAGCCGGTGAAGTCCACGATCATGTGGTGATCGATGCGAATGCCCGTCATCTTCTCGACCGTACGGATCGAGCAGGCCGCGCCCGCGAACTCGAACGCCCAGTTGAACTGGTGGAATTGTGGCGGCGACAGCTTTCCGTCGGAGCGCTTGCATTCGGGAATCTGCACCATCAGATCGCGCGGGATGCTCACCGCCGTCGCGCTCTGCCGGTCCCCCGACGCGTGCAGCAGAATCGTGGTGTCCGAGCGCTGCGTTCCGTTGTCCGCGCCGTACTTGCCGTTGTTCTCCCCGGAGCGCCGGTCGGTGCCGATCAGCAGGACGTTCTCCGCGCCGCCCGGCTGCGACCTGGGCCGCTCCGCCTCGTACTTCTCCAGCTCGTTACGGGTGTCGGAGTCGGCGCGGATATTGCCGTCCAGCTTGGCGTAGACCAGCCACCCGAGGCCGGCCAGGGCCAGCACCAGTACGCAGAGCCCGACGGCGGCCCGGCGCAGCCACTGCCGCCGCGGCCCCGGCCCGGTGGACGTCGCGCCGCTCTCCGCCGTGAGGTCCAGCGGCGGCGCGGGGAGCGGGGCGCCGGGTGCGCCGGTCCCGTCGGCGGGGCCCTGCGGGCCGTGCGGGCCCGGCCGGCCGGAAGGGTTCTCCGGGCTGTCGGTCACGAGTGCGTCCCCATCCCTCCGGAGTCGGCGTCGCGCCCGCGCGGGCCGGCTTCCGGAGGCCGGGGGAGCGGACCCGCGCAACGGCGTCCGTACCCCAAGATCATGGCCCGCGCGGCGCGCCCCGGCCCCTCACGGAGGGCCGGGCGTCCGCCGGACGGGGGAGCGGCGGCTCAGAGCACCCGGTGGGTGACCCGCTCGCTCTCCTCCCGCTTGGCCAGGCCGTCCGCGTCCAGGCGGTCCAGGTTGCGGCACAGGACGACCGAGCCGCCCGCGGCCAGCGGGGCCAGCAGCCCGGCGGACAGGCCCGCCCAGGTGTCGTACGGCAGGCCGGACAGCAGCCGGGAGCCGGCGGACAGCCCGCGCTCCGACGCGTCGGCCAGCGCCGCCGCCACGGCCTCGGCGCCGGTCAGCTCCCGGCCGTCCACCGCCAGGGCCGGGTCCTGCGGGGCCACCGGCGCGTACGGCGCGAACCGGTCGCCCTGGCCGGGCACCTCGGCCGCGTAGTCCGCGAAGCCCTCCGGCGGCTGCGGGAAGCGGCCGCCCAGCGGGCGCAGGGCCAGCGCCACCCGCTCGCCGGAGCAGGCGCGCGCCTCCTCCAGGGTCTCCGGGCCGCTCACGACGAGGTCGGCCGCCGCCGGGTCGCCGCCGATGTCGGCGACCACACCGACCGAGGAGCAGGCCAGCAGCCATACGGCGGTCTGCCAGTGGGCGGGCAGCAGCAGGGCCAGCCGGTCGCCGGGCTCGGCGGCCAGGTCGTCCTGGAGGTAGTTGGCGGTCTTCGCCACCCAATTGGCGAAGGTGGCCACGGACAGTTCCACGCGCTCGCCGGTGGCATCGTCGTAAAAGGTCACCAGCGGCCGGGACGGGTCCGCGGCGAGCGCGGAACGCAGCAGGTCGGCGGGGGTGCGATCGGTGGTGTTCATCGGCGTCAGGGTACGCGCGGGGGCGGCCGGCGGTCAGCCGGACGGCGGGCGGGCGCGGGGCGTGCGGGCCGACGCGCCGTCAGATTACGAATGGCGTGTTATGCCCTATTCGTTCACGATTTCTCCATGCGTGCCATTCTTGCTACCTCGATCGCCGTGACGTGCACCGCCGCCCTCACCCTCCCGCTCGCCCTCCCCGCCGGCGCGACCGCCCCGGAACGCGCCGCCGCCTCCGCCACCGGCACGGCCCGCGCGCCGTCCGCACCGGCCGCCCCGGACGGCATCCCCGGCAGCACCCGCTCCCTCCCGCTGCACCCCCTGCGGTCGTCGGACCGCGGCGCGGCACCCGGCGCCCAGGGCCTGGCCGCCTACGGCGTCGCCCCGTTCTCGCTGGTCGGTGTCGTCTGGGACGACCCGGCGGCCGCGCTCGACGGCCGCGTCCAGGTCCGTACCCGGCCCGTCGGCGGCACCGGCTGGTCCGGCTGGCAGGACATCCAGGCACACGACGACGACGCGCCCGACCCGCGCTCCTCCGAGGGGCGCGGCTCGGTACGGGGCAGCACCGCGCCCCTGTGGGTCGGCTCCTCCGACGCCGTGGAACTGCGCGTCGTCCCGGAGCACGGCGGCACCGGCCGCGCACCGGAGCGCCGGGCGCTGCCCGCCGGCATGCACCTGGAACTCGTCGACCCCGGCGAGGACTCCACCCAGGTGCGCGCGGCGCGGACCGGCGAAGGCAGCCCGACGCCGCCGGGCGGCAGCGGAGCCCTCGGCTCCGTCGGCTCCGCCCTCGGCTCCCTGCTCGGCGTCTTCCGCATCCCGGGGGTGAACACGCCCGCCCGCCCCCGCGACGATGACGACGACCCGACGGCGAACTCCTCCAGCACCCCCCGCCCCGGCACCTCCCGGCCGCCCGCCGAGGCCCGCTCGCACGTCGGCCCGCGCCCGGCCATCGTCACCCGGGCCGGCTGGGGCGCCGACGAGCGGCTGCGCGAGCGGAGGTTCGCCTACACCAGGACCGTCAAGGCGGCCTTCGTCCACCACAGCGCCACCGGCAACAACTACGCGTGCCGGCAGGCCCCTTCCGTCGTGCGCAGCATCTACCGCTACCACGTCAGGAGCAGCGGCTGGCGGGACATCGGCTACAACTTCCTCGTCGACAAGTGCGGCACCGTCTACGAAGGCCGGGCGGGCGGCGTCACCAAGCCGGTCAAGGGCGCGCACACCCGCGGTTTCAACGAGAACACCATGGGCATCGCCGTGCTCGGGGCGTTCGAGAATGCAAATCCGCCAACCTCGGCCGTTTCCGCGGTGGCGCGGCTGACGGCGTGGAAACTCGGGTTGTACGGGATGGACCCGCGCACCACAACATCCCTAGTTTCCGGCGGAGGCAACCGGTACAAGAAGGGCACCCGGGCTAGGCTGCACGTCATCTCGGGCCACCGGGACGGCTTCTCCACCGAGTGCCCCGGTGACCGCCTCTACGGGAAACTCGGCAGCGTACGCAGTTCCGCGGCGCGCCTGCAGGGCCGCTGAAAGTCCGTTCGAAAGCATCTGCCTACACTGGTCCGCCGACCGGCCGACCCCAGCAGGAAGCAGAGAAGACAAGGTGACAGAAGCGATCCTCCTGGTCGGCGGCAAGGGCACCCGGCTGCGCCCGCTGACGGTGCACACGCCCAAGCCCATGGTCCCGGCAGCCGGTGTCCCCTTCCTCACCCACCAGCTGGCGCGCGCCCGCGCGGCGGGCGTGGAGCACATCGTGCTGGCCACCTCCTACCTCGCCGAGGTCTTCGAACCGTACTTCGGCGACGGGTCCGCGCTCGGCCTCCACCTGGAGTACGTCACCGAGGAGGAGCCGCTGGGCACCGGCGGCGCCATCCGCAACGTCGCCTCCCGCCTGCACTCGGCACCCGACGACCCGGTCCTGATCTTCAACGGCGACATCCTCACCGGACTGGACATCGAGGCACTGGTCGACACCCACCGCACCACGGGCGCCGATGTCTCGCTGCACCTGACCAAGGTCGCCGACCCGCGCGCCTTCGGCCTGGTGCCCACCGACGCCACCGGCCGGGTCACCGCCTTCCTGGAGAAGCCGCAGACGCCCGAGGAGATCGTCACCGACCAGATCAACGCGGGCGCCTACGTCTTCAACCGCTCGGTCATCGACACCATCCCCACCGGCCGCCCGGTCTCCGTCGAACGCGAGACCTTCCCCGGCCTGCTGGCGGACGGCGCCCACCTCCAGGGCATGGTCGACTCCACCTACTGGCTCGACCTGGGCACCCCGCACGCCTTCGTCCGCGGCTCCGCCGACCTGGTGCTGGGCCGCGCCCCGTCCCCGGCCGTCCCCGGCCGCTGCGGCGACCGGCTGGTACTGGACTCCGCCGACGTGGCCCCGGACGCCAAGCTCACCGGCGGCACCGCCATCGGCCCCCGCGCCCGGGTTGGCGCGGGCGCGCGCATCGACGGCAGCGCGGTCCTGGAGGGCGCCGTCGTCGAGCCCGGCGCCCGCGTCCACGACTCGCTGATCGGCGCCGGGGCCCGCATCGGCGCCCGTACGGTCCTGGAAGGCGCGGTCATCGGCGACGGCGCGGTCATCGGCGCCGACAACGAGCTGCGCGACGGCATACGGGTGTGGTGCGGCGCGGAGATACCCGAGGCGTCCGTGCGGTTCTCGTCGGACCAGTAGGCCGCTCTCCCGGGGCCGGCAGACCGCTCGGCCGGGGACCAGCAGGCCGCTCTCCCGGGGCGGCAGGCCGGGGGAGACCCCTGCCACTCGGGAACCGCGGGCCCCGTCACCGCACACCCGCATCACTTACCCTGGCCGAATGCCCGCCCCCCTCCGCCGCACCTGGGTCCCGCCCGGGCCGTACGACCTGCACCGCACCCTCGGTGTGCTCGGGCGCGGGCCCGGCGACCCGGCGTTCCGGGTGGCGGACGGCGCCGTCTGGCGGGCCAGCCGCACGCCGCAAGGCCCGGCCACCCTGTGCGTACGGGCGCGGCCCGGCGCCGGGCAGATCGAGGCCGAGGCGTGGGGTCCGGGCGCGGAGTGGATGCTCGACGGGCTGCCCGCCCTGCTGGGCGAGGGGGACGACCCGGCGGCCTTCACCCCGCGGCACCGCCTCGTCCACGAAGCGCGCCGCCGCCACCCCGGCGTACGCCTGGCCCGCACCGGGCTGGTCCTGGAGTCGCTGATCCCCTCGATCCTGGAGCAGAAGGTCACCTCCGACGAGGCGTACCGCGCCTGGCGCCTCCTCCTCCAGCGGCACGGCGAGCCCGCGCCCGGCCCCTGGGACCGGCTGCGGGTGATGCCCGACCCGCGCGGCTGGGCGCTGATCCCGTCCTGGGAGTGGCACCGCGCGGGCGTCGACCACAAGCGGTCGGCCACGATCCTGCGGGCCGTACGCGTCGCCCGCCGCCTCGAAGAGGCCGCGGCCATGGACCTGCCGGACGCCCTGCACCGGCTCCAGCTGGTGCAGGGCATCGGCCCGTGGACGGCCGCCGAGGCGCTCCAGCGCTCCAACGGCGCGCCCGACGCGATCACCGTCGGCGACCTGCACCTGCCGCGCATCGTCGGCTACGCGTTGACCGGGCGGCGCGACGGTACCGACGCGCAGATGCTCGAACTGCTCGCCCCCTACGAGGGCCAGCGCCACCGCGCCGCCCGCTTCATCCTGCTGTCCGGCCGCACCCTGCCGCGCCGCGCGCCGCGCTTCCCCGTGGGGGACATCGCGCGGCTCTAGCAGCGCGCGGCAGGCGTACGAGCGCTCAGCGCACCACGACGAAGTCGTCCGCCGTGCGCGCCGGGCGCGGCCGGGGCGGTGCCGCCGGGCGGCCCACGGCCACCGCGCCCATCGGGTCCCAGTCCGCCGGCAGGCCCAGCACGTCCCGTACGACGTCGCGGCAGAACATCGTCGAGGACACCCACGCCGACCCCAGCCGCTCCCCGGCCAGCGCGACCAGGAAGTTCTGGATGCCCGCGCCGTTGGCGACGACGAACATCTCCCGCTCGGCGGCGTTGCGCCGCGCGTCCGGATACGTGTGCGAGCCGTCCGTCACCAGGCACGGCACGACCAGGTACGGCGCCTTGCGCAGCACATCGCCCCGGCGTACCCGCTTGGCGATCGACTCCTCGCCGAAACCGTCCCCGCGCAGGTCGGCGATCCACGCGTCCCGCATCGCGTCCAGCAGTTCCGTACGCGAGCGCTCGGACTCCAGCAGGACGAAGCGCCAGGGCGTGGTGTGGTGCGGCGCGGGCGCGGTGACCGCGGCGGCGACCGCGCGCCGGACCGCGCCCGGGTCCACCGGGTCGTCGGTGAACTCGCGGACCGTACGCCGCAGGGTCACCGCTTCCCGCACCGCCTCGGAGGTGCCGAGCCGGAACATGTCGTCGGCGGCGGAGCGCACCAGCTCCCGGGCCCCGGCGTCGTCCCCGTCGCCGGTCCCGTCCGTACCGCCGTCGCGCACCACGTGGGGCAGCCCGCGGACCACCGCCACCGGCAGCCCGGCCGCCTTGCCCTTCACCAGGTCGCCCGCCGCGGCCAGTTCGTCGGCGGTGGCGACCACCGTCGCGCTGAGCGGATTGCCGTACGCGTCCACGCCGCCGCGCAGGTCGTCCAGCACCCGCACCCCGGCCGCGCCGATCGCGACGTCCGTCAGCCCGCTGCGCCACGGCCGCCCGAAGGTGTCGCTGACGACGACCCCGACGCGCACGCCCAGCGCGGCCAGCAGCCCGTCGCGGATCGCGCGGGCCGAGGCGTCCGGGTCCTCGGGCAGCAACAGGACCGTACCGGCCGGGGTGTTGGAGGCGTCCACGCCCGCCGCCGCCATGACCAGGCCCTGCCGGTTCTCCACGATGCGCAGCGTGCCGCGGCGCGCCACGACCCGTACCGTCTCCCGGTCGATGGCCGCCTCGCGGTCGGCGGCCTCCATGATCCGGCCCTCCGCCTTGCTGACGATCTTCGAGGTCACCAGCAGCACATCGCCGTCGGCCAGGCCGGGCAGCCCGTCGGCGGTCGCCGCGGCCGCGATGATCTTGGCGAGGTCGTCGCCGGCCCGCACCTCGGGGATGCCGGGCAGCGCCCACACCCGGTACGCGGGGGCGGCCCCGGGCCCGCTCACGCGCGGACCTCCTCGGCCAGCGCCAGCGCCTCGCGGGCCATCGCGGCCGTCGCGTCCAGGTCCGTCATCATCAGCGGTACGGCCTTGCAGCGGATGCCCGCCTCTTCGACCCGGGGCACCGCGGCGGCGTCCACCGTGTCCACGAGCCAGCCGTCCAGCAGCCCGGAGCCGTAGTGCTCGGCCACCGCCGCGGCCGTCGACTCGACGCCGACCGCCGCCAGCACCTTGTCCGCCATGCCGCGCACCGGCGCGTCCCCGACGATCGGCGACAGCCCGACCACCGGCACCCCGGCGTCCGCGATCGCCTCGCGCACGCCCGGCACCGCCAGGATCGTGCCGACGCTCACCACCGGGTTGGACGGCGGGAAGAGCACCACGTCCGCCTCGGCGATGGCCTCCAGCACGCCCGGCGCGGGCTTGGCCTGTTCGGCGCCGACCGGCACCACGGCCTGCGCGTCGACCGAGGCGCGCAGCCGTACCCAGTACTCCTGGAAGTGGACGGCCTTGCGCTCGCCGTCGATGTCCACGGCCACATGGGTCTCGACGCGGTCGTCCGACATCGGCAGCAGCCGCACCCCGGGCTTCCAGCGCGCGCACAGCGCCTCGGTCACCGCGCTGAGCGGGTAGCCGGCGCCGAGCATCTGCGTACGGACGATGTGGGTGGCGAAGTCCCGGTCGCCGAGCCCGAACCACTCGGGACCGACCCCGTAGGCCGCCAGCTCCTCCTTCACCCGGAAGGTCTCGTCGGCCCGGCCCCAGCCCTGTTCCTCGTTGATGCCGCCGCCGAGCGTGTACATCACGGTGTCGAGGTCGGGACAGACCTTCAGCCCGAACAGGTGGATGTCGTCACCGGTGTTGCCGATGACCGTGATGTCGGCGTCCGGCGCCGCTGCTTTCAGACCCCGCAGGAAGCGGGCGCCGCCGATGCCGCCGGCGAGAACCACAATGCGCATGGGGCCAGCATGTCAGGGCGCGACCTTCTCGTGGGAGGCGCCCGCCGCGCAGCGCGCGCTGTGCATGGGCATCTCGGTCAGTCCGGGGAAGTACACGTGGAGGCTGACGGCCGGTGCCAGGGCGTCGTTGACGACCTCGTGGACGTAGCCGGGCGCGAAGACGCGCTGCGCGCCCGCCGCCAGGGTGCGGTGGCCGGTCGCGGTGTGCTCGCTCAACTCGCCCTCCAGCACGGTCAGTACACCGGAGGAGGGGCCGTGGTCGTGCCGCCCGCTGCCCTGGCCGGGCAGCCAGCTCAGCAGCCAGACCTCGTAACCCGGCCCCTGGCGCAGCCGGTGGTACCAGCGGGTGGTGGCGTCGTAGCGCACCAGGGAGGCCCAGGCGGCGCGGTCGGCGGCGATGTCGCGGGCGAGCCCGGCGAAGCCCGCGACGGTGACCGGGTGGGCGGGGACGGGCGGGAGCAGATGCGGGACGGCGAGCGGGTCGCCGGCGATCTGGACGTCGCTGTTCATGTGCGGGGATTCCTCGGCAAGGTGCTCAGGTGGCGCGGATCAGGTGACGCGAAAGGGGTGCGCCGCCGTGCGCGGTGCGCGCGGCGGGCACGGAAGCCGTGCGGCGGGGTGCTGCGGGGAAAGAGGGCTGGAGCTCGGTGGCGTCAACAGCTGGAACAGCGACAGCGGGCCTGGGCAGCGCAGCGGGACCCGTAGGCACGGGTCAGGCGGAGCGCAGGAATCGCTGGCATGCCTGTAAGGAGACCGGGTACTCGGCGCCGTGTCAACCGGATGCCGGGTTTGGGCGAGATGTTTCACCTCATCCGGTTGCTGCGCCCGGCGAAAGGTTTGTGCAAGGGGGGTTCGGAGCAGACGGCCGACATCCGCGCGCCGCCGTGCGCCGTTGCGGTCTCGTGACCTGAATGTGATCCGGCCCGCTTCGGTGTGCGAGGTGCAACGGCTGCCGCGCCCGTCGCGTCCTTGGGTGTGAGAAGGAAGTTACGGGTGATACGGCTGAGGAAGTGTCCTGTTTTTTGCCGATTTGAACACTTTCTGCATACGCTTGGTTCCGCAGAGTGAATAAGGGGCCCAATAGCAGATCTCGGCTTGACTGGCCCGGATCGGCACACTTGTAATTTCACTCGTGTCGTTCAGCCGTCATCGGTAACGGCTGCATCACGGGGACGCAAAGACAGACGAGGGGCGCACATGACCGAGCTGTTCCAGGAATTGCTGGTCGAAGACGCGGACGAGGAGCTCGGCTGGCAGGAGCGCGCGCTGTGCGCCCAGACCGACCCCGAATCCTTCTTCCCGGAGAAGGGTGGCTCCACCCGCGAGGCCAAGAAGGTCTGCCTCGCGTGCGAGGTCCGCTCCGAATGCCTTGAATATGCCCTCGCCAACGACGAACGCTTCGGTATCTGGGGCGGACTGTCCGAGCGCGAGCGGCGCCGGCTCAAGAAGGCGGCGGTCTGACGCCGTCCGGCCGGACGGCCCGGCCGCCGGGCCACCGCATCTCCCTAAATCCCCCTATAGACAACGGTCCGCCTCCGGCGCCCACGCGCCGGAGGCGGACGCCTGTGTACGGGGCCGACGGACGCGCCGCCCGGAACCATTAGTGTGGGGCCGCGTCCGAGGCGCACCGACGCCCAGACGGGCAACCCGGCCACGGGACGTGCCGTCGCCCGCACCGCGTCGCCGTCCGTCGCAGTCCACAGCGAGCGCTATGCCGGGGGAGGACCCCGAGACCCCCGGGGAGGGCCCCTACCTCGATGTCCCTGCACAGTCAGCCGGCCGCCCAGGCCGCGCAAGCCGCCGCCCAGTACCACGACGGCACCCCCGAGTTCCCCCGGCACGTCGTCACCGCCGTGCTCGTCTCGCACGACGGCGAACGCTGGCTGCCCGACGCGCTGGCCGGGCTGCTCGGCCAGGAGCGCCCGCCACAGCAGACCGTCGGCGCCGACACCGGCAGCGCGGACGCCTCCGCCCGGCTGCTCGCCGAGGCCCTCGGCGACGACCGGGTGCTCCACCTCGCCCGCCGCTCCGGCTTCGGCACCGCGGTCGACGAGGCCGTACGCGCCGCCCCCGTGCTCGGCCCCGACGACCTGCCCTACCTGCAACGCCCCAGCGGCTGGGACCCGGTCGGCCGCACCTGGCGCGACGACGCCTACGACCTGCCGGAACTGCCGCACGGCGAACCCGTCCAGTGGCTGTGGCTGCTGCACGACGACTGCGCGCCCGAGCCCGGCGCCCTCGCCGAACTGCTGCGGGTGGCCGACGCCAGCCCCTCCACCGCGATCGTCGGCCCCAAGCTGCGCAGCTGGTACGACCGCCGCCAGCTCCTCGAAGCCGGCGTCAGCATCGCCCGCAGCGGCCGCCGTTGGACCGGCCTGGACCGCCGCGAACAGGACCAGGGCCAGCACGACCAGGTCCGCCCGGTGCTCTCCGTCTCCACCGCGGGCATGCTCATTCGGCGCGACGTGTACGAGCAGTTGGGCGGCTTCGATCGCCGACTGCCCCTGATGCGCGACGACGTCGACCTGTGCTGGCGCGCCCAGGCCGCCGGCCACCAGGTCCTCGTCGCCCCCGACGCGGTGCTGCGGCACGCCGAGGCGGCCGCCCGCGAACGCCGCCCCATCGACTGCGTCGGCCGCTCCGTCGCCGGCCCCCACCGGGTCGACAAGGCGGGCGCCGTCTACACCCTCCTCGCCAACACGCGCGGCGTCCTGCTGCCGTACGTCGCCCTGCGCATCGTCCTCGGCACCCTGCTGCGCGTCCTGGCCTACCTCGTCGGCAAGGTCCCCGGCCAGGCCCTCGACGAACTCGCCGGACTCTTCGGCACCGTGCTGCGCCCCGGCACGATCCTCGCCGCGCGCAGGAAACGCGGCCGGCCCGCCGTCGAAGCGAGCGAACTGCGGCCCCTGTTCCCGCCGCCCGGCGCGACCGTACGGGCCACCGTCGAACAGGTCGCCGGCAACCTCGCCGGCCGCTCCGCCCCCGAAGCCGCCTCCGCCGGACGGCACGGCGCCGTCGAATCCGGACCCGGCGGCGACGACGCCGACTACCTGGAGATCGAGCAGTTCGCCCGGCTCAAGCGGATCGCCCGCCGGCCGGCCCCGGTGCTCTTCCTCGTCCTGCTCGTCGTCTCCCTCGTCGCCTGCCGGTCCCTGCTCGGCTCCGGAGCCCTCACCGGCGGCGCCCTGCTGCCCGCCCCCGACAGCGTCGGCGACCTCTGGTCGAGCTACCTCGACGGCTGGCACGCCACCGGCACCGGCAGCACCGCCCCGGCGCCCCCCTACCTCGCCGTCCTCGCCCTGGCCGCCACCTTCTTCCTCGGCAACACCGGCCTGGCCATGACCGTGCTGCTGGTGTGCTCCGTACCGCTCGCCGGGCTGAGCGCCTACTTCGCCTCCCGGCCGCTGGTCACCTCCCGCCTGCTGCGCGCCTGGGGCAGCGTCGTCTACGCCTTCCTGCCCGCCGCCACCGGCGCCCTCGCCGGCGGCCGCATCGGCACCGCCGTCCTGGCCGTCCTGCTCCCGCCGATGGCCCGCGCCGCCGTCGCCGCCGGCGGCCTGCGACTGACCCCCGGCACCCGGCCCAGCTGGCGCGCCGCCTGGGCCTACGCGCTGCTGCTCACCCTCACCACCGCCTTCACCCCCGTCGTCTGGCCCGCCGCCGTGGTCCTGGGCCTCGCCCTGCTGGTGCTGCGCGCCTTCGACGGCAACCGCGGCCTGCTCCTGCCGTACGCGCTGCGCTTCCTGGCCGTCGCGGTCACCCCGCTGATCGTCCTCGCGCCCTGGTCGCTGTCCCTGCTCACCCACCCCTCCCGCCTCTTCCGCGAAGCCGGACTGGACCTGGGCGCCGGACCGGCCTCGGCCCTGGACCTGGTCGGCATCAGCCCCGGCGGCCCCAAGGCCGTCGGCGGCGTGCTGCTCCTGGGCATCGTGCTGGCCGCGCTGGCCGCCACCCTGCGCGCCGACCGGCAGTTCGCGGTCCGCACGGCCTGGGCCGTCGCCGTGACCGGCCTGCTCCTCGCCGTCCTGGCCAACCGCTCCGCGTGGGCCGGGCCCGCCGTCCTCGTCTACGGGCTGGCGCTGCTGTGCGCCGCCGCCGTCGGCGCCGAGGGCATCCGCTCCCGCATGGAGAGCGTCGGCTTCGGCTGGAAGCAGCCGGTCGCCGTGCTGATCGCGCTGTCCGCGCTGATCGCCCCGCTCTACGCGGCGGCCGGCTGGATGATCACCGGCGCGGCCGGGCCGCTGGAGCGCCGCGCCGCCGTCCAGGTCCCCGCGTTCGTCGCCGAGGACTCCGGCTCCGTCGACCGGGCCCGCACCCTCGTCCTCGACGGCGACGCCGGACACGTCGCGTACACCCTGGTACGCGGCTCCGGCGCACGCCTCGGGGACGCCGACATCGCCACGGAGACCGGCGAGGACAAGCGGCTCGGCGGCATCGTCGCCAACCTCGTGGCCGGCTCCGGCGCCGACCAGACCAACCAGCTCGGCGGCTACGCGATCCGCTACGTCCTGGTCCGCGACGGCGCCCCCCGCCAGATGGGCCGCGTCCTGGACGCCACGCCGGGCCTGACCCGGCTCAGCCAGGAGGACGGCAGCGCCCTGTGGCGCGTGGACCAGCGCGTCGCGCGCGTCACGATCGTGCCGTCGGAGACCAAGGACGGCACCCGCGCCGGCCGCGCCGCCGCGCCGGTCCCGGTCGCCGCCGGCCCGGTCGAGGCCCACACCGACCTGCCCAACGGCCCCGACGGCCGGGTGCTGCGCCTCGCCGACACCGCCGGCCCGGGCTGGCAGGCCACCCTCGACGGCAAGGCGCTCAAGCCGGTCACGCTCGACGGCTGGGCGCAGGGCTTCACCCTGCCCGCGAACGGCGGACGCCTGGACCTCACCTACGACGACCCCATGGGCCACACCCTGTGGCTGTGGGCCCAGGGCCTGCTCGCCGTCGTCCTGGTGGTGCTCGCGCTGCCGGGCCGCCGCCGGGAGATCGACGACGACCTGCCCGAGGACGGCGCGGCCGCGACGGCCGCGCCGGCCGCCACGGGCGAGGGCCGCCGGGCCCGGCGGCTGCGGGCGGCCCAGGCCGCCGGCGCCCCCGAAGGCGCGGAAGCGGGCGTCCCGGCGCCGCGCACCGGCGACGGGCCGACGCCCGACCCCATGGCACTCGCGGGTGCCGAGCACCCCGACCCGATGGCCGACCCGATGACGGGCGGGACCGCCGACCCGTACGCGGCCGTTCCGCAGCAGCAGGTCTTCGACCCGTACCAGGGCGTGCAGCAGCCGTACGGACAGGGCCAGGACGCCCCGTCGTACGGACAGGACCCGGGCGTGCCGTCGTACGGGCAGGACCCGGGTGCGCCGTCGTACGGCCAGGACCAGAGCCAGTACGGCCAGAACCAGTACGACCAGGCTCCGTACGGCCAGAACCAGTACGGCCATCCGGACCCGGACTCCACCCCCTACCCGCCGAATCCGGACCAGGACCAGCCCGCCGACCCGTACCAGCCCGGTGCCTACGACCCGTACCACTACGGCCAGCAGGCCCAGCAGCCCCAGCAGGCCCACCAGCCGCCGCACCAGCAGCCTTACGGCGACGGCACGACGTACCCCGGCTCCTACCCCGAGCCCCGCCGCGACGGGAGCGACCAGCAGTGAAGCGCACCATCATGTCCCTGATCGGCGCGGCCGCGGCACTCGGCGCGGTCACCGGCGTCGCCGCCGTCGCCGCGCCGGACGGGCCGCGGGACGGCGCGGCCAAGGGCGGTACCCGGCTGCCCGTCGAGCGGTCCGCGCTGCTGTGCCCGCCGCCCACCTCCTCCGAGGTCGGCGACACCACGTACACCGCCTTCACGCCGAAGGGCACGGGTGGCAAGGCGGGCTCCCAGGGCACCGCCGGACTGCTGCCCGCGCAGCCCGGCAAGCAGCAGGACGGCAAGGGGAAGCCGCCCCAGGACGACAAGGAGAAGGGCGGTGGGCAGGGCGCGCAGGCGGACGCCCAGCCCGTCGCGCCCCTGAAGGAGCCCGGTACGCCGGTCACCGCGAGCACGGACCGCGCGGACGCGCCCGCCCTCGTCGGGGCCGCCGACGGCGCCCTCGCGCCCGGCTGGACCGTCCAGCAGACGACCAGCGTCGCGGCCGGCAGCGGCCGCGGCCTGCTCGGCCTGTCCTGCGTCGCGCCCGACACCGACTTCTGGTTCCCCGGCGTGAGCACCGCCAAGGACCGCCAGGACTACGTCCACCTCACCAACCCGGACAACACCCCGGCCGTCGTGGACCTGGACCTGCGCGGCAAGGACGGCCCGGTGCAGTCCGCCTCCGGCGAGAACATCAGCGTCCCGCCGCACGCCACCGTGCCGGTGCTGCTCTCCACGCTGACCGGTACGCCCGTCCAGGACGCGGCGCTGCACGTGACCGCCCGCGAGGGCCGGGTCGGCGCCTCCGTCCAGGCCGCCGACGCCAAGCTCGGCGGCGACTGGCTGCCCGCCGCGGCCGACCCCGCGCCCGGCCTGGTGCTGCCCGGCATCCCGGCCGACGCCACCTCCGTCCACCTCGTCGCCGTCGCCCCCGGCAAGGCGGACGCCGACCTGAAGGTGCAGCTGGCCACCCCGAACGGCCTGATCACCCCGGCCGGCCTGGAGACCCTGCACGTCAAGAGCGGCATGACCACGACCGCCGACCTCAAGGACCTCACCAAGGGCGAGGCGGGCTCGCTCGTCCTCACCCCGGCCGACGGCTCCACGGCACCGGTCACCGCGGCCCTCCGGGTCACCCGCGGCCAGGGCGACAAGCAGGAGATGGCCTTCATCCCGGCGACCCGGCCGGTCGGTCAGCGGGCCACCGCCGCCGACAACCGGGAGAAGGGCGGCACGCTGTCCCTCGTCGCGCCGGAGAAGGGCAAGGACGCCAAGGTCACGGTCACCGCGTCGGCGGGCAGCGGGGGCGGTACGCCGGTCTCGAAGACGTACACGGTCAAGGGCGGCAGCACCCTCGCCGTCGAGCCGCCGCGCCCACAGGGCCTGAAGGGCTCCTACGCGCTGACCGTCACCCCGGAGGCGGGCAGCGGCCCGGTCCACGCGGCCCGCACCCTGGCCCTGCCGCAGGGCGGCCTCCCGGCCTTCACCGTGCAGACGCTGCCGGACGACCGGGGGACGGTCGTGGTGCCGACGGCGGGGGAGGACCTGTCACTGCTGACGAAGTGAGGGCGGGGCCGGGCGGCCGCGACGGACCCGCCCGGCTTCAGTCCTGTCCGTACCGCGGGTCCACCGACTCCGGTGCCAGGCCGAGCAGCTCGGCGACCTGCTCGACGACGACCTCGTGGACCAGGAGTGCCCGCTCGTCGCGGTTCTTCGTGCGGATCTCGACCGGGCGGCGGTAGACCAGCACCCGGTCCCGCTGGTCACCGTCGGCGGGCAGCAGCCGGCCCAGCGGCACCGTCTCCTCGTCGTCCGGCAGCCCGGCGGCCCCGTCGGGCCCGAACCCGGGCACCTCGACCACCAGGAAGTCGACGTCGGCCAGCTGGGGCCAGCGCCGCTCCAGCCGGTCGCGTGAGTCGTAGACCAGGTCGACGAAGGCGTCCGCACGGCTCACGGAGAGCGGTACCTGGGGCGGCGCGACCGGGCCGCGCATGCCGCGGCCGTGGCGGTCGCGGCGGCGCGGGCGCGGCTCCGCCGGCGCGGGGCTTCGTCCGGCGCCGGCGCCCGGCGCGGCGGACCCGCCGGTCCCGCCGGTGCCGGCCGGGGCAGGGGTCCCCCCGGAGTCGGCCGGAGGAGGTACGGGGCTGTCCATCAAAACCGAGCGTAACCGTCCAAGGGCGGGCGGGGCGCAAGAGCGGCGGATCCGGTGAGATGTCGGTGAGTGACCGGTCATAGGCTCGTTGCGTCCGTTCGCGACTACGCGCCGGACCGCGAACAGCATGAGGAATGACACGAAATGCACACAGTCATGACGGGTTTTGACCCCCTGCGCCGTACGGCGCAGTGCTCCCCGCGCGGAGCGGCCCGAGCGCCCGCAGGTCAGGCGCACCGGACGAACCAGGACGACACGGTCGGGTGAGGTCGTGGAGAGTCATCGCGGCCCGCTCAAGAGTGCGGTACCGTCCAACGTCGTGAGCCCTGTACGTCGCTGTTCGCGCACTGCGTGCGGCCGCCCCGCCGTCGCAACGCTGACGTACGTCTACGCGGATTCGACCGCCGTGCTCGGACCGCTCGCCACCTACGCCGAGCCCCACTGCTACGACCTGTGCGCCGAGCACTCCGAGCGGCTGACCGCGCCGCGCGGCTGGGAGGTCGTGCGCCTGGCCACCGACGCCGGGCCGGCCCGCCCCAGCGGCGACGACCTCGAAGCGCTCGCCAACGCGGTGCGCGAGGCCGCCCGGCCGCAGGAGCGCGCCGCGGGCGGCGGCAACGGACCGCAGGTCTCCGGACCGAACGGCCGCGACGCCCACCCGATGGAGGTCGCCCGCCGAGGGCATTTGCGGGTGCTGCGGTCGCCGGATTCGTGAGGGCGGTCGCCGGGTTCTGGGGACGGCCGCCGGATTCGTGAGAACGGCTGCCGGATTGCTGAGGACGGCCGTCGCGTTCGTGAGGACCGCCGCCGGCTCACGGGCGGACACGGCCCGCACGGGCCGCCCGTACTGCCAAACGTCCGTGCTTCCGCACTCCCGTGCTTCCGCGCTTCCATACGCGGCATTGACGCCGGTTCCGCGCAGCCCCCACCATGCCTCCACTCCCGGGTGATCCGCTTCCGTATCGCGGAAGTGGCGGGGGAGCTGACTGAGCTGTCCACCGGTAGGCCCGGGAGGCCGAGTGTTCGTACAGCAGCTGGAGCCCATAGCCGATTCGCTCGCCCTGTCCGCACTCGTCGCCGCCCTGCCGCTGGTCACCGTCCTCGTCCTGCTCGGCGCCGTACGGATGCGGGCCCACCGCGCCGGGCTCACCGGCCTCGCCGTCGCCCTCGGCACCGCCTGCCTCGGCTTCGGCATGCCCGCCGGGCAGGCCCTGTCCGCCGCCGCGCAGGGCGCGCTCTTCGGCCTGTTCCCCATCCTGTGGATCGTCGTCAACGCCCTGTGGATCCACCGGATGACGGTCCGCACCCGGCACTTCGACGTGCTGCGCCGCTCCTTCTCCGGGCTCTCCGCCGACCCCCGCGTCCAGGCCCTGGTCATCGCCTTCTGCTTCGGGGCGCTGCTCGAAGCGCTCGCCGGGTTCGGGGCGCCCGTCGCGATCAGCGCGGTGATGCTGGTCGCGCTCGGCTTCGCACCGGTACGGGCCGCCGTCGTCGCGCTCGTCGCCAACACCGCCCCGGTCGCCTTCGGCGCCATGGGCACACCCGTGGTCACCCTCGCCCAGGTCACCGGCCTGCCGCTGGACGCCGTCGCCCCGGTCGTCGGCCGCCAGACGCCGCTGCTCGCCCTCGTCGTACCGCTGCTGCTGGTGTTCCTGGTCGACGGGCGGCGCGGCCTGCGCGAGACCTGGGTGCCCGCGCTGGCCTGCGGACTGGCCTTCGCCGCCGTGCAGTTCGCGGCGGCCAACTACGTCTCCGCGCAGCTCGCCGACATCGGCGCGGCCCTGGCCGGGGCCGCCGCGCTGGTCGCCGTACCCGGCGCCCGCAGGCCCGCCGCCGAGCCGGTACGGGCCGCCGTGCTGACCGGCGCCCGCAGCGCGGACCTGGACGCACGCGACTCCCGCGCCGAAGTCGTACGCGCCTACGCGCCGTACACCCTCATCGTCGCCGTCTTCTCCCTCGCCCAGGTCCCGCCCGCCAAGGACCTCCTCGCACGCGCCACCCGCACCTTCGACTGGCCCTTCCTGGACGTCGCGGGCCCGGACGGCACACCGGTCGCCGGCAACACGTTCGCGCTGCCGCTGCTCGCCACCGGCGGCACGCTGGTGCTGCTGGCCGGCGCGCTGAGCGCCCCCGTCCTGGGCGTACGGGCCGCCACCGCCGTACGGGAATGGGCCGCGACCGTACGCGAACTGCGCCTGGCGATCCTCACCGTCACCGCCGTCCTGGCGCTCGCCTACGTCATGAACCTCTCCGGTCAGGCCGCCACCATCGGCCACTCCGTCGCCGCCGCGGGTGCCGGACTGGCCTTCCTCTCGCCCGTGCTCGGCTGGTTCGGCGTCGCCGTCACCGGCTCCGACACCTCCGCCAACGCCCTCTTCGGCGCCCTCCAGGTCACCGCGGCCCGGCAGTCCGGCCTCTCGCCCGTCCTGCTCGCCGCGGCCAACAGCTCCGGCGGCGTCCTCGGCAAAATGATCTCCCCGCAGAACCTCGCGATCGCCTGCGCAGCGGTCGGACTGGCCGGCCGCGAGGGGGACCTGCTGCGCAAGGTGCTGCCGTGGAGTCTGGGACTTTTGCTGGTGATGTGCCTGATCGTGGTGGGGCAGAGCACGGACGTGCTGGGGTGGATGCTGCCGTAGGGGTACGGGCCGCCGAACGGGCGCGGGCCCCCGGCCCGCACCGGCCGGGCGGTGGCGTGATTGGCGGGCGCCGCACGGGACACCAGATGTCCTGGGCGGACCGGGCCCCGCACACTCAAGCCTCCCTCCGGTCGCGTACGGGTAGGTTTGGGACCCCGTCATGACATCAGGAGGGCTGGCTGTGACTGATCTGTCGCAGATCGTGAAGGCGTACGACGTGCGCGGTGTGGTCCCCGACCAGTGGGACGAGACGCTGGCCGAGCTGTTCGGCGCGGCCTTCGCCCAGGTGACCGGAGCGGACGCGATCGTGACCGGGCACGACATGCGGCCCTCCTCGCCCGGCCTGTCCCGGGCCTTCGCCCGCGGCGCCGCGGCGCAGGGCGCGGACGTGACCGAGATCGGGCTCTGCTCGACCGACCAGCTGTACTACGCCAGCGGCGCGCTGGACCTGCCGGGCGCCATGTTCACCGCCTCGCACAACCCCGCCCAGTACAACGGCATCAAGATGTGCCGCGCGGGCGCGGCGCCGGTCGGCCAGGACACCGGCCTCGCCGAGATCCGCGCGCTGGTCGAGCGGTGGCGCGACGGGGACGGCCCGGAGCCCGCCGCCCGGCCCGGCACCATCACCCAGCGCGACGTCCTCGGCGACTACGCCGCCCACCTGCGCAGCCTCGTGGACCTCTCCGGCATCCGCCCCCTGAAGGTCGTGGTGGACGCCGGCAACGGCATGGGCGGCCACACCGTCCCCACGGTCTTCGAGGGGCTCCCGATCGAGCTGGATGCCCTGTACTTCGAGCTGGACGGCACCTTCCCCAACCACGAGGCCAACCCGCTCGACCCGAAGAACATCACCGACCTCCAGGCGCGCGTCCGCGAGACCGGCGCCGACATCGGCCTGGCCTTCGACGGCGACGCCGACCGCTGCTTCGTCGTGGACGGCAACGGCGACCCGGTCTCCCCGTCCGCGATCACCGCCCTGGTCGCCGCGCGCGAACTGGCCAAGCACCCGGGCGGCACGGTCATCCACAACTGCATCACCTCCTGGTCCGTGCCGGAGGTCGTCAAGGAGTGCGGCGGCACGCCCGTCCGCACCCGCGTCGGCCACTCCTTCATCAAGGGCGAGATGGCCCGGACCGGCGCCATCTTCGGCGGCGAGCACTCCGCGCACTACTACTTCCGCGACTTCTGGAACGCCGACACCGGCATGCTCGCGGCCCTGCACGTGCTGGCGGCGCTCGGCGGCCAGGACGGCCCGCTGTCCCAGCTGGTCGCCCAGTACGACCGGTACGCCGCCTCCGGCGAGATCAACAGCACCGTCGACGACCAGACGGGCCGTCTCGCCGCCGTCCGGGCCGCCTACGAGGGCCGCGAGGGCACGGAACTGGACGAGCTGGACGGCCTGACGATCACCACCGCCGACTGGTGGTTCAACCTCCGCCCCTCCAACACCGAGCCACTGCTCCGCCTGAACGTCGAGGCCCGGGACCGGGCGACGGTCGAGCGGGTGCGGGACGAGGTGCTGGAGATCGTGCGGGGGTGAGGGGCGGTGTCGGCCGGTCCTGGGTTTTCCTGGATGTTCTTGGATTCCTCGATGTTCCTGGCTGCGCTGGGACGGCTTGAGCAGCTTGGATGTGCTTGAGCGGGCTTGGGCTGCTTGAGCTGGCTTGGACTGCTTGGGCTGCTTGAGCTGGCTTGGACTGCTTGAGCGGGCTTGAGCACGCTTGGGTGTGCTTGAGCGGGCTTGAGCACGCTTGGGTGTTCTTGAGCGGGTTCGGATGTGCCTGAGCCTGTCCGGACGTGCTTGAACGTTTGACGAGGGGGCCGATGGCCGGGCACTCGAAAATGTGCCCGGCCACCGCTCCCCACCTGCGCCGCGTCCCCGCCGCCTTCCCGGCGGTACGCTGGCAAGTGCCGTATTCACGCCGAAGGAGAAGCCCCCATGCCGGTCGACGCCAGCCTGATCGAGATCCTCGCCTGCCCGGCGTGCCACGCCCCGCTGGCGGACCGGTCGGACGCCGACCCGGCCGAGCTCCAGTGCACCGGCACCGCATGCGGCCTCGCCTACCCCGTCCGTGACGGCATTCCCGTACTCCTGGTGGACGAGGCACGGCGCCCCGCCTGACCCGGGCGCCGGAGCCGTTCCGGATCCCACCCCCGCCCGTACCGGCGATCGGAGGCAGCGCACACCATGCTCGACGAGTCCCTCCTGGACGCACCCGAAGCGCTGGCCGGCGCCGACCGCTACGGGCTGCTGCGCGGCGTCGCCGAATCGGGGGCCCGGGTGCGCACGGCGGCCCGTAACGCCGCCGAGTCCGGCATCCCCGCCCTGCGGCCCGACGGCCGGCCCCGCACCGTCCTGGTGGCGGGCCCGGGACCGGCCGCCGCCTGCGTCGCCGACCTCTTCGGCGCCCTCGGCGGCGGCAACTGTCCGGTCAGCCTCATCCGGCCCACCGGTGTCGCGGCCCGTACCGGCGCGCTGCGCTGGACCCTGCCCGGCTGGTCCGGGCCGCTGGACCTGCTGCTGATCACCGCTCCCGACGGCACCGACCCGGGCCTGGCCCAGCTGGTCGAGCAGGCCTACCGCCGCGGCTGCTCGATCGTCGCCGTCACCCCCGCGGGCGGCCTGCTCGCCGACGCCGTCGTCCAGGCGCGCGGCCTGACCGTCCCGCTGGCCACCACCCCGTACGACGCCGAGTTCGACGTCGAGGGCGCGCCGCCCGCCGCCCCCGGCACCCTCTGGTCGCTGCTCATCCCGCTGCTCGCGCTCGCCGACCGGATCGGCCTGCTCAGCGCGACGCCCGAGTCGCTCGCCCAGCTCGCCGACCGCCTCGACCAGGTCGCCGAACGCTGCGGCCCGGCCATCGAGACGTACTCCAACCCCGCCAAGACGCTCGCCGCCGAACTCGCCGACGCGCTGCCGCTGATCTGGACCGAGGGCCTCGTCGCCGGGGCCGTCGGCCGGCACTTCGCGACCGTACTGGCCGGGCTCGCCGGCCGGCCCGCCCTCGCCGGCGAACTGCCCGAGACGATGACCACGCACGGCGCGCTGCTCGCCGGCCCGTTCGCGGCCGGCGCCGACCCGGACGACTTCTTCCGCGACCGGGTCGAGCAGCCGACCGCCCTGCACGCCCGGGTCGTCCTGCTGCGCGAGGAACCCCCCGGCCCGCTCACCGCCGCGCCCGCCGCCCGGGACCTGGCGCTGGAGCACGACACACCGGTCAGCGAACTGGAACCGGACGACGGCGGCGACCTGGAGAAGGCCGCCGAACTGCTCGCCGTCACGGATTTCGCCGCCGTTTACCTGGGGCTCGCCGGGACCAAGGGATCATGACCGCGGGCATGTGAGCGCGGGCGTATGACTGCGGGTGTGTGTCTGAGGATGTGTCTGCGGGCGTGTCTGCGGGCGTGTGGCCGCGGGAGCACGGGCCCGGCCCGCGCCGCGCCGGGCGCCGGGCAGGCACGTTTTGCCGGCCTCCGTACGGTTCGAGCACACGCGAGCCTCGTACGGTTCGAGCCCACGCGAGCCTCGTACGGTTCGAGCACACGCGAACAGCCCGCACGAGCAGCCGGGTACAAGAAACCACGCACGAGAAGTCAGGATCGCCGCCACCATGGACCGCCTCACGAACACCGTGCGCCCCTACGCCTGGGGCTCCACCACCGCCCTCCCGGAACTCCTCGGCACCGAGCCGACCGGTGAGCCGCAGGCCGAGATGTGGATGGGCGCGCACCCCGGCGCCCCCTCCCGCACCGACCGCGGCGCCGGCCCAGTGTCGCTGGCCGACGTCATAGCCGCCGACCCGGAACGCGAACTGGGCCCCGACGCCGTACGCGCCTTCGGCCCCCGGCTGCCCTTCCTGCTCAAGCTGCTCGCCGCCGGCTCCCCGCTCTCCCTCCAGGTCCACCCCGACCTGACCCAGGCCAAGGAGGGCTTCGCGGACGAGGAGCGGCGCGGCGTCCCCCTCGACGCCCCGCACCGCAACTACAAGGACGCCAACCACAAGCCCGAACTGATCTGCGCCCTCACCCCCTTCGAAGGGCTCTGCGGCTTCCGCCACCCGGCCGAAACCGCCGCCCTCCTGGAAGCGCTCGGCGTAGGCGGCCTCAAGCCGTACGCCGACATCCTGCGCGCCGCCCCGGAGGACGCCGCGCTGCGCGAGGTGCTCACCGCCGTACTGAGCGCCGACCACGCCGAGACGGCCGAGACCGTCGAACAGGCCGCGGCCGCCGCCCGGCGCCTGGCCGCCGAGGACGGCCCGTACGCCGACGCCTGCGCCGCGTACGCCGGCATCGCCCACCACTACCCGGGCGACCCCGGCGTGCTCGCCGCCATGCTCCTCAACCACGTACGGCTCCAGCCCGGCGAGGCCCTCTTCCTCGGCGCCGGCATCCCGCACGCCTACCTCGGCGGCCTCGGCGTGGAGCTGATGGCCAACTCGGACAACGTGCTGCGCTGCGGCCTGACGCCCAAGCACGTGGACGTACCGGAACTGCTGCGTGTCGTCCGCTTCGAGGCCCGGGACGCGGGAGTGCTGCGCCCCGAGGAGGCCACGGCGTCGGGCGAGGAGGTCTACGAGACCCCGATCGACGAGTTCCGGCTCTCCCGCTTCGTGCTGGCCCCGGGCGCCGCGCCCCGCCCGCTCGACGAGCGTACGCCGCAGATCCTGCTGTGCACGGCGGGGGAGGCGACGGTGCGTTCCGATGTGGGCACAGGCACAGGCACGGGCACAGGCACGGGCACAGGCACGGGCACGGGCACAGACACCTTCACCGGAACCGGAACCGAAACCGCCGTAACTCTCGCACCGGGCGAATCGGTCTTCGTACGTGCCGGGGAGCGCGTGGAACTTACGGGAAAGGGCACCGTCTTCCGGGCAACGCTGGTGGCCTGACGAAGGGCCGTCGGGGCGGGCTGCAACAATGACCCGCCTAAAGGGTTCGTAAAGCCGCCCACGCAGCGGCCTCGGAGCAGGCCGCGCACCGCGGCCGTTCGACGGAAGGGAAACGCGCCACCCATGAGTGCATCAGGCGGTACCAAGGCGATCGTCGCGGCGCTGGGCGCCAACCTGGCGATCGCGGCGGCGAAGTTCGTGGCCTTCGCCTTCAGCGGATCGTCCTCGATGCTGGCCGAAGGCGTCCACTCCATCGCCGACTCCGGCAACCAGGGGCTGCTGCTGCTCGGCGGCAAGAAGGCCAAGCGGGCCGCCACCGAGGAACACCCCTTCGGCTACGGCCGCGAGCGCTACATCTACGGCTTCCTCGTCTCCATCGTCCTGTTCACCATCGGCGGCGTCTTCGCCCTGTACGAGGGCTACGAGAAGATCCACGACCCGCATGAGCTGGAGCACTGGTACTGGCCGGTCGGCGTCCTGGTCTTCGCGATCATCGCCGAGGGCTTCTCCTTCCGTACGGCCATCAAGGAGTCCAACGAGCTGCGCGGGCAGCAGAGCTGGGCCCAGTTCGTCCGCCGCGCCAAGGCACCCGAACTGCCCGTCGTCCTCCTGGAGGACTTCGGCGCGCTGATCGGCCTGGTGCTCGCGCTCGGGGGCGTCGGCCTCACCCTCGCCACCGGCAACGGCGTCTGGGACGGCATCGGCACGATGTGCATCGGTGTCCTGCTCGTCCTGATCGCCCTGGTCCTCGCCGCCGAGACCAAGTCGCTGCTGCTCGGCGAGGCGGCCGGCCCCGAACAGGTCGCCAAGATCCGCGCGGCCGTGGTCGACGGCGACACCGTCACCCGCGTCATCCACATGCGGACCCTCCACCTCGGCCCGGAGGAACTCCTCGTCGCCGCCAAGATCGCGGTCCAGCACGACGACACGGCGAAGGAGGTCGCGGACGCCATCAACGCCGCCGAGGAACGCATCCGCGCGGCCGTCCCCATCGCCCGCGTGATCTACCTGGAGCCGGACATCTACCGCGAGTCCGCCGCCGCGGCGGGCAACGATCCGGCGAAGACGCCCGGGGGGAACTGAGGAAGGCGGGAATCTCCTCTGTACGCGGCAGGGCCCCGCACCCGGTGTGGTGCGGGGCCCTGCCACTTGTCCGTACGGCTATCCGCTTGTACGGGCAACCTGCCCCGTGCGGCTGTCCGCTTCTACGGGCAACCTGCCTCGTGCGGCTATCCGCTCGTTCGGGAACTCGTCCCGTTCGGTTATCCGCTCGTACGGGAACTCGTCCCGTTCGGTTATCCGCTCGTACGGGCAACTTGCCCCATTCGGCTATCCGCCCGTACGGACAACCCGCCTCGTACGGCTACCCGACCTCGCTCAGCACCCGCAGGATCGCCGCCTCGTCCGGCGCGGCCTGCAACCGGGCCCGGAAATCCGCGTCCATCAGCTTCCGCGACAGTAGCGCCAGGATGCGCAGGTGCTCGTCGCCCGCCGCGGCTTCCGGCACCGAGATCATGAACACCAGCTTGGCGCGCGTACCGTCCAGCGAGTCCCAGTCGATGCCCTCCTCGGAACGCGCGAAGCCGACGACGGGCGCGCTCACCGCGTCCGTCTTGGCGTGCGGGATGGCGATCTCCTCGCCGAGGCCGGTGGTGCCCTGCGCCTCACGCGCGAGCGCCACCCGCACCAACTCGTCCACGTCCCGCACCTTGCCGGTACGCGCCGCCAGCTCCGCCATCTCCCGAATCGCGGCCTCCTTGCCGTCGGCGGCCAGGCGCACCTTCACGGTGTGGCGGGTGAGGTAGCCGGAAAGCACCTCGGCGTCCGGGGCGGGGGTGGTGGGGGCTTCAGCTTCTCCGGTCGCAGCGGGGGTGTCGGCCGTACTGGCTGCTTCCGTCGTGGCGGTTGCTCCGGTTGCTTCGGTCGGTCCGGTCGCTTCGGTCGCTCCGGTCGCTCGGGTTGCCCCGGTTGCCCCGGTCGCTTCGGTCGCCGATGTCGTGGTGGCAGCGGCAGAGGCGGGGGCAGGGGTGGGACCGGTGGCGGCGGGGGCAGCTGTCGCGCCGACCCCGGCGAGCACCGGCTCGGGTGCCACGGCCAGGTCTGCTGCCGTCTCCTGACCCGCCACCTGCTCCGTTCCCCGACCGGCCGTCCGCCCCTTCCTGCGGTTCCTGCGATCCGACACATCCACCAGCGCCACCGTCGCCAGCGCCGTCACCACCGAGCCGATCGCCACGGCCACGAAGAACATCGGCACACCGCCGACCGCGCCGAGCACCGCCACGATCGGGCCGCCGTGCGGCACCGCGTCCGTCACCCCGGCCATGCCCGCGACGGCACCGGCCACCGCGCCGCCCAGCATGTTCGCCGGGATGACCTGCGCGGGCCGCGCCGCCGCGAACGGAATCGCGCCCTCCGATATGCCGAACAGACCCATGAAGAGCGACGCCATGCCGGTCTCCCGCTCCTGTTCGGAGTACAGCCGCCGGCGGATCAGCGTGGCCAGGCCCTGGCCGAGCGGCATCACCGGGATCGCGGCGGCACACATGCCCATGACGGTCTGGTTGCCGGTCGCGATCAGCCCCGTACCGAAGAGGAACGCCGTCTTGTTGACCGGCCCGCCCATGTCGAACGCGATCATCAGGCCGAGGACCGCGCCGAGCACGATCGCGCTGGTGCCCGTCATCCCGCCGAGCCAGTCCGTCAGGTGCGTGAAGACCCACGAGATCGGTTTGCCGAGGACGTAGATGAAGAACAGTCCGAGCACCGCCGTCGCGACGATCGGGATCACGATGATCGGCATGATCGGCCGGACGAACCGGGGCACCCGGACCTTCTTGATCCACATCACCAGGTACCCGGCCAGGAAGCCGGTCACGATCGCCCCGATGAACCCGGCGCCCGCCTCGGATCCGTACAACTCGCCGGTGTTGGCTATCCAGCCGCCGATCATGCCCGGCACCAGCGCGGGACGGTCCCCGATCGCATAGGCGATGTAGCCGGACAGGATCGGCACCATGAGCTGGAAGCCGATGGTGCCGATGTCGTTGACGTGCGCCCAGAACGTGCCTTCCGGGATCACCAGCCCCTTCGCCGTCGGGTGCCCGCCGACCGCCAGCGACAGCGCCAGCAGCAGCCCGCCGACCACGACGAACGGGATCATGTAGCTGACACCGTTCATCAGCGCCTTGTACGCGAGGCTGCGCTCCCTGCCCCGCCCGGCACCGCCGGCCGAGCCGGCTGGACCGCCCGAACCGGCCCCATCCGGACCGGCCCCGGCAGCCGTACCCCCGGCACCGGAACCGGCCGCGCCGCCCGAGTGCCCGCGCCCACCGTCGGCCCCGGTCCTGGCCCCGTCCCCGGTCCCGGCCCCGGTGCCGTCCCCGTCCGCGCCGTACACCGGCGCGCTCCGCACCCGCTCGATCAGCTCCTCGGGGCGGCGGATGCCCTCGGCCACGCCCACCACCAGCAGCCGTTTGCCGACGAAGCGGGCCGGGTCGACATCCTTGTCCGCCGCGATGATGATCCCGTCGGCGTCTCTGACATCGTTGTCAGACAGGACGTTCTCGGCGCCGATCGACCCTTGCGTCTCCACCTTCATCGCATGGCCCAGCGACTCGGCGGCCTGGGCCAGTTTCTCGGCGGCCATGTACGTGTGGGCTATGCCGGTCGGGCAGGCGGTCACTGCGAGCAGCTTCAGCCCTCGCCCGCCCGTCCCCGCACCCTCGCGGGGATCGGCTGGACTGGTGGTCACGTGGTTCTCCTAACGGACGTGCGCGCGGGATGACGTGCGAGTGTCCCCGCGCTTTCCGCATCCTGCAATACGAAGGGACGGGTGCACAGTGCCCAAAGCCACTCCGTTCGCGGCCGGTGCCCCGCGACCTGCGCGCCCGCTCCGAACGGAGGCCCGCGAGGCCGTCCGCCCGCGGACGAAGTCCTTGGGCGGGCTGGGGTTACCCGGGGCGATCGGTGTAGATTCGTGACCAGTGCCAGACGTCGCTGCTGATGGCGGTCGGGCGGTCCGCCCCGCGGGCCGGCCGAGGGAGAGAGGGCCTCCGACGGACTGCGCTGCGGCCGGGGGAGAGGTGTGTCCGCCCACGCGGTACCGCCCGTACGACGTGCACGGCCCGCACGGCGACGTGCACGGCCGGTACGGCATGGGGTATCGCCGGTACGACCTGGGGCGCTGCCCGTACGGCACGCCGCCTCGGACGGTGTGCCGCATACGCGGTACGTCCGCCCGCGCGAAGCGCCGGGCGGTAACGTCCCCACCTGCCCGCGCCGCAGACTGCCAGCCGACCACCCTCGACCCCGGGAGCAACCCGCATGTCGACCGCAGCCAACAACCAGGACTTCAAGGTCGCCGACCTGTCCCTCGCCGCCTTCGGGCGCAAGGAGATCACCCTCGCCGAGCACGAGATGCCCGGCCTGATGGCGATCCGCAAGGAGTACGCCGCCGCCCAGCCGCTGGCCGGCGCCCGCGTCACCGGCTCGCTGCACATGACCGTGCAGACCGCCGTGCTGATCGAGACCCTCACCGCGCTCGGCGCCGAGGTCCGCTGGGCCTCCTGCAACATCTTCTCCACCCAGGACCACGCCGCGGCCGCCATCGCGGTCGGCCCGAACGGCACCCCCGAGAACCCCCAGGGCGTCCCGGTCTTCGCCTGGAAGGGCGAGACGCTCGAAGAGTACTGGTGGTGCACGGAGCAGGCGCTGACCTGGCCGAACTCGCCCACCGGCGGCCCGAACATGATCCTGGACGACGGCGGCGACGCCACCCTCCTGGTCCACAAGGGCGTCGAGTACGAGAAGGACGGCAAGGCCCCCGCCGTCGAGACCGCGGAGAACGACGAGCACCGCGCGATCCTGCAGCTCCTCAACCGCACCCTCGCCGAGAACCCGCAGAAGTGGACCAAGCTGGCGTCGGAGATCCGCGGCGTCACCGAGGAGACCACCACCGGCGTGCACCGCCTGTACGAGATGCAGCGCGACGGTGTGCTGCTCTTCCCGGCGATCAACGTGAACGACGCCGTGACCAAGTCGAAGTTCGACAACAAGTACGGCTGCCGGCACTCCCTGATCGACGGCATCAACCGCGCCACCGACACCCTCATCGGCGGCAAGACCGCCGTCGTCTGCGGCTACGGCGACGTCGGCAAGGGCTGCGCCGAGTCGCTGCGCGGCCAGGGCGCCCGCGTCATCATCACCGAGATCGACCCGATCTGCGCCCTCCAGGCCGCCATGGACGGCTACCAGGTCACCACCCTGGACGAGGTCGTCGAGACCGCCGACATCTTCATCACCACGACGGGCAACAAGGACATCATCATGGCCTCCGACATGGCCAAGATGAAGCACCAGGCCATCGTCGGCAACATCGGCCACTTCGACAACGAGATCGACATGGCCGGCCTCGCCGCCATCGACGGCATCGTCAAGGATGAGGTCAAGCCCCAGGTCCACACCTGGACCTTCCCCGACGGCAAGGTCCTGATCGTGCTGTCCGAGGGCCGCCTGCTCAACCTGGGCAACGCGACCGGCCACCCCTCCTTCGTGATGTCCAACTCCTTCGCGGACCAGACCCTGGCCCAGATCGAGCTGTTCACCAAGCCGGAGGAGTACCCGACCGACGTCTACGTCCTGCCCAAGCACCTGGACGAGAAGGTCGCCCGCCTCCACCTCGACGCCCTCGGCGTCAAGCTCACGACCCTCCGCCCCGAGCAGGCCGCCTACATCGGCGTCACCGTCGAGGGCCCGTACAAGCCCGACCACTACCGCTACTGATCCCCGCGCGACCGGTGCCCGGCCCGCCACCGCGCACGCCGGGCACCACCACCGGTAGCCGGTGATCCAGGCCCCCGTCCAGCACCACGGCGGGGGCCTGACCCGTACCACCGGACCCGACCAAGGACCCCCATGCCCCGCGGCCGTTACTCCCTCCACGACCCGCACGACCACACCCCCCTCGGCGAAGAACACTTCCACTGCGCCACCGGCCCCTCCGGCTGGCGTTACGTCTCCCAGCTCACCACCCCCTCCGGAGACCCCGCGGGCTCCGTCGACCTCACCCTCGACGACCTCGGCCGCCCCATCCGCCTCGAACTCCACGCCGGCGACTGGCAGGTCCGCGGCGCCGCCCTGGAAGGCGTCACCTGGGTCCGCACCGACCCGACCGGCACCCACGCCACCGAAGGCAACGTCCCCGCCCACGCCTTCACCGGCGCGTCCCCCGCCTTCCTCGTCGCCACCGCCAGGCTGCTGCGCCCCGCCCCCGGCGCCGGAGCCGTCCGCACCCGCCTCGTGGCCTTCACACCCCCCGTCCTCGCGCCCCGCACCCTCGACCAGTCCTGGGCCTTGGTGAACAGGACAGCACACCCCACTGACAACGGCCCGCTGACGGCAGACGAATACCAGGTCAACGACCTGGAGACCGGCGAACAGCACGCCGTGCACATCGCCGGCGACGTCGTCCTGGCCGCCCCCGGCATCGAACTCGAAGACCTCGAAACCCCGCCGTCGACCTTCCCCTGACCGACTGCCGCTGGCCTGGCGCCCTCACACGGGCGGCGCGAAACCCGTACGCCGCTCGTCGCGGCCCGCTGGGGCGGTCGTGGGGCGGGAGCTTTGGGGGTCGGCTTCGGGGGCGGGGTCGGCTTCGGTTGCGGGAGCAGCGCCGGTTGCAGGGCCGGTTCCGGCCTCGGCCCCCGGGCCGGCCTCGGCTTCGCCCCTGGTCTCGGCTCCGACCTCGTTCCCACCCGACGCCGGAGACGGCGGAGTTGCCGGAATTGCCGGAGTCGCCGGGATCGGCGGGACCGGCGGGACCGGCGAAGTTGACGAAGTCGGCCCGGCTGCCTCGGGCGCCCCGGCAGCCCCAGCCGCTCCGGATACCCCGGCAGCTCCAGTCGTCCCGGCCACCCCGGCCACCCCGAAAGCCCCAGTCGGCTCGATGCCCCCACTGCCGCCCTGCCCGCCCGCGGCATTGCCCCCAGCCTGAGTCCCGCCCCAGGCAGCCCCGGCCGCCACCGGACCCGGAGCTCCCAGCGGCGCCCCGAACGCCCGCTGCGCCTCCCGCGCCTGCCGCTCGCCCACCACCGCGGCCAGATACACCGCCGGATGCATGCCCGCGGGCACCGACGCCCCGGTCCAGCCGCTCAGATCCCCGGTCAGCCGGGCCGCCATCGCGCCCCCGACCTGCGGATCGAGCTGGGATATTCGAGTCAGGAACTGGCGCACCGTCAGCCACCAGCTGTCCGGTACCCGCGACAGGTCCAGCGCGCCGAGTTCCGCCGCCAGCCAGGGCGGCGGGGGCGGCAGCACCGGCATCCCGCGCGGGGTGGGTATCCGCTCCCGTACGACCACGGTGCCCGCGAAGACGTCCCCGAGCCGCCGGCCGCGCGCCGAGACGAGCGAAGCGATGCAGGCCACCACGCCCATCGTCAGGACGATCTCTATGGCGCCCATCGCGCCCCGCACCAGCGCGTGCCGGAACCGGACCGGCCCGCCGTCCTCGCGCACCACCCGCAGCCCGCACGCCAGCTTCCCCAGCGAACGGCCACGGCTCAGCGTCTCCACAATGATCGGCACCCCGACCAGCACCAGCACGAAGAGCGCCACCGACACGGCGGCCCGCGCCGCATCGTCCATCGACGCCGTGGCGCTCAGCATCACCACCGACAGCAGGATGTAGGCAGTCCAGGTCATCGCCAGATCGACGAGGATCGCCAGCGCCCGGCTCGGCAGCCGGGCCGGCCGCAGCCCCAACACCACCGCTTCGCCCGTCACGAGCTCGTTCACGCGCGCCGTCCTTCCCTGCCCTGCCCGAATCCGTACCGGTCCGTTCCCGAACCGAAGCCCGCCCCACGGCCGGCGCGCCCAGTCTGCCAAGCTGACGGCACAGTCACCTCACGGCGCTGCCAGGAGCGGAACCCCATGGACCTCGATGTCTTCGTCACGGCCCACCGAGCGGAGTGGGACCGCCTCGAAGAACTGCTGCGCCGCAAACGCCGCCTCACCGGCGCCGAGGCCGACGAACTCGTCACGCTCTACCAGCGCGCCACCACCCACCTGTCCCTTCTCCAGACCAGCGCTCCGGACCCCGTCCTCACGGGACGCCTCACCTCGCTCGTGGCCCGCGCCCGCAGTACGGTGACCGGCGCGCGCAAGGCGTCCTGGCGCGACGTGGCCCGGTTTTTCACCGTCTCCTTTCCGGCCGCGGTCTACCGGCTGCGCCACTGGTGGATACCGACGGCCCTCCTGTCCACGGCGGTCGGCGCCCTCATCGCCTGGTGGATCTCCACCCACCCCGAGGTCCAGGCCGCCATCGGCGCCCCCGAAGACCTGCGCGCCATGACCCGGCCGGGCGGTGAGTACGAGACGTACTACTCAAGCCACCCCGCCGCCTCTTTCGCCGCCCAGGTCTGGACGAACAACGCGCAAGCCGTCGCCCTGTGCCTGGTCCTGGGCGCCTTCCTCGGCCTGCCCGTCTTCTGGGTGCTCTTCCAGAACATGCTCAACCTGGGTATCGGGCTGGGCCTGATGTCCTCGGCCGGCCGCCTCGACTCCTTCCTGGGCCTGCTCCTCCCGCACGGCCTCCTGGAACTCACCGCCGTCTTCGTCGCCGCCGGCGTGGGCCTGCGCCTCGGCTGGACGGTCATCGACCCGGGCCCGCGCACCCGCCGCACCGCACTCGCCCAAGAAGGGCGCACCGCGCTCGGTGTGGCCATCGGTCTCGCCGCCGTGCTGTTCGTGTCGGGCGCCCTCGAAGGTTTCGTCACCCCGTCCGGCCTGCCCACCTGGGCCCGCATCTCCATCGGCGTCGTCGCCGAGCTGGCCTTTCTCGTGTACGTGTACGTACTCGGCGGCCGTGCCGTCCGGTCCGGCGAGACGGGCGACGTCGACGCGTCGGACCGCGACGCATTGGCCCCAATGGCCGCCTGATGTGCGTACAGCCCCGCTGACCTGCTAATCTCCTGATCACCCCAAGAAACCCGTTGACACGGGAGAGGCGGGGAGGTAGATTCGAACGGTTGCAACGGACTAGACATGTTCGAGTGCAACGGTTAGTCTCTCGTCTGCTTCGGCCGGAACACCGATTCCACGAAGCACCGCCGAATCTTTATCCGGAAAGCGCACACCGATTCAGTTCGGTGAAACGGTTCCTGATAAAGTCGGACCAGCCGAAAGGCAAACCCCTCCGATGAAACTCGGAAACG